>NZ_CP019724.1:8190594-8550793 GCF_002005225.1 Streptomyces pactum | reverse complement strand
TTGGCGCGGGTGAGGGCGACGTAGAAGGCTCTGCGGGCTTCGGCGACCTCTTGGGGGCGGGAGGCTTGCCGGGGTAGTGACGTGGGAGCAGTCCTTCGACGAGGCCGGGCAGGATGACGATGCGGAACTCGCGGCCCTTGGCGCTGTGGTAGGTGGTCAGGGCGATGTGGCCGGGGATTTGTCCTCCGGCGAGTTCGGCCATGGTGAGGTCGCCGGGATCGGCCAGGGCCTGGGCCGTGTCCCGGTCGCGTTCGTCGGGGCTGTGATCGGCGAGGTGGGTGGCTCTCAGGGTGTCCCACAGTGCGGCGAGGAAGATCCTCGCCGGGTGGGCTGGGGTTTCGCGGTCGGGGGCGTCCAGGAGCGCCGCCAGGCGTCGTGACAGGGTGCGCTGGGTGTCGGTCGGGTCGTTGTGGTGGGCCAGCTGGAGTTGGCGATGCCAGGTTGCGGCCAGCTCGCGAAGGGTTCGGGCAGGGGCGATGCCGGCTGTTCTGCAGCGCGGTGCTGCGAGGTCTGTGGTGGTGGGCCGGGAAGAGGCCCGGTCAGTCGCCGCGTGGCGCAGGCAGCGATCAGGTCGGCGAGGGGACCGCTGGGACGGCGGCGCTGCTTTTCGCTGTCGAGGGGGATCTGGGCGGCCCGGATCGCGGTGGTCAGGGCGTCGAGCAGGGGGCCTTTGGAGCGGTAGAGGACAGCGATGTCTTCTGGCGGTGTGCCTGTTGCCAGGCGGTTGTTGAGGACTTCGACGGTGCGGGCCGCGTGGGAGTCGATGTCGCCGTCGGCGTGGAGGATAGTGACGGCGCCTGCGTCGTCGCGGCCAGGTGCGGCGTGGTAGCCGCGGTCTTGGCCGAGGACTGCGTGGCCAGCGGATATGAGGGCGCTGCCGCTGCGGTAGTTGACCCGCAAGCGCAGTCGTCGGAAGTCGGGCCGGTTGCTGAGCTGGGTCAGGTAGCGGGGGCTGGCGCCCTGGTAGGCGTAGAGCACCTGATCGGGATCGCCGACGGCGGTGATGCCCACGCCGGCGTCCAGCAAGGTGAGCACCAGGGCGTGCAGGACGGGACCGAGGTCTTGGTATTCGTCGACGACGAAATGCGGGAAGCGCGCCACGAGTTGCTCGCGTGCGGTGCGGCTTTCGCGCAGCAGGTCGAGGGCGCGGATGGTCATGGCCTCGAAGTCGAGGGTGTCGTGGTCGCGGAGCAGTTGTTCGTAGCGGCGGACGGCGCGCGGGTATTGGCGCGGGTAGTCGGCGATCGGCTCCCCGGCGGCGATCAGACGGCGCAGGCGCTCCAGTGTGGTCCGGTTGTTCGGGTTGACGTCCAGGCCGGATTCGTAGGCGGCGGTGTCCCACAGCTGTCTGCAGGCGGACGTGTCGGGGATGGTGAGGTCGGCGGGAAGCGGGTCGCCGATCAGGCGGCCGTAGGGGCGCAGGATGTGGTGCAGGCAGAAGGCGTGCACGGTGGTGCTGGACAGGCGGCGGCCCGGGTGCAGTCCGAGGTGGTGCAGGCGCACGGTGGTCTCGTGGGCGGCTGTTTCGGTGTAGGTCAGGGCGGCGACGCCGCGGTGGCGGCTGGTGGTGGCCAGTAGGTATCCGACGCGGGCGACGAGGGCTCGGGTCTTGCCGGCGCCAGGTCCGGCGAGCACGGCGATGTTTGCGTGGTGGGTGGCGGCGGCGCGTTGGTCCGGGTGCAGCGCGCCCAGTTCGGCGGCCAGGGCGGGCGGCAGCAGAGCCGGCACGGTCGCAGGCGTCTGCTGGTGGGGGGCCGTCATCAGCTGTGGCCCGGGGTGGGGGCTGCGGGGAACAGGGGCCGGCCGCGGAAGGTGCAGCTAAGATCGTCCAGCAGGCCGAGGATGGCTCCCGGACCTTCGATCGTCAGCAGGTTGTCGCGGGTGATGAGGCCTTCCGTGCGGCCGAGCAGTTCCAGGACGCGGTCGTGCAAGCCGGTCATGCTGGCGACGTGCGCGGCCATCCGCTGGGCGTAGCGTCCCTTGCCGATGGCCTCGATCTTGTCCACCAGAGTGTCGCGCTGCTGGCCGGTTGCTGTGCCGTCCTCAAAGGGGGCCAGGGCATCACGAAAGGCGGACCGGCTGCTCTCGCGCTGCCGGAAGGCGCAGTAGGCCGCGGCCATTTCGGGATGCAGCAAAGGAGCGATGTCGGGTTCCAGCGTGTTGTCGCCGACGTAGACGCCTACCCGGGTCGCGGCGGTCACCACCTGCTGCCGTCCGGCGCGTACGCCGCGCTCGGGCAGTTTCTGGACTGTGATCGTATCGATGCCGCGGTCGAGTGCCTGGTGCAGGGCGTCCTCGCGTGCGATGCGCGCCACGTCGCGAGCCCTCCACAGGCCCGGTTCCCTCTGGTGGCGGTGCTCGCCGTCTGCGGCGTCGCCGTCGGTGAGGATCCAGTGCGGGCGCCGCAGCGCCCGGGGGCCCAGCAGGGTGGCGTAGGGGGCGAAGTCGGTGCCTTCGACACTGGAGACGACGATGCCGTGATCGTCCAGGTGAAAGCCAGCTGCCTCGGCGAGTGCGGGCAGCAGGTAGGCGTCGGCTGCGCCCTCGACCAGGACGGTGCCCCGGGCGAAGAGGATCTCGGCGCGGGTGACGTTGATATAGCGCTCGAGGTCGGCCGTCTCGGCGTCGGTGAGCACGCCGGGCGGTACGACGGAGCCGACGGTGTGGTCGCCCTGGCTGCTGGTCAGCACGATGCTGGACAGGGGGGTGACGGCGGCGATGTGCGGGCTGTGGGTGGTCAGCAGCAGCCGGTTGGGCTCGTGCAGCAGGTGGGCGAACACCTTGCGCTGCAGGCTGGGGTGGAGGTGGGCCTCGGGCTCCTCCACGGCCAGGAGTGTGTCCTCGCCGTCGCTGGCCTGGCGGCGCAGTTTCAGCCGCTCGAGCAGCAGGGCCAGGTAGACGACGTTGGCGGTGCCGGTGGAGGTGTGCTGGATGCCGCGGCTGCTCGAGTCGATCAAGAGCTGGACGCTGCGGATCAGGTCGTCTTCCCGGCCGGCGAAGTCCAGCGAAGGGGTCAGCGGCAGCTGGGGGCCGGTCATGGCAGCCAGGCGGGAGGTGAGTTCGTCCACCGCCTGCTGCATGGAGGCGTCCTGGGCCAGCTGGTTGCGGGCCTGTTTCAGGGCGTCCAGAGTGGAGGCGACGATGTCGGGGGCCGGGGGCCGCTCGCGCAGCAGCCGGACCAGGGGGCTGCGGTCGGCGCGGGAGAAGTCGCCCTCGGCGTCGCGCAGGGCGGGCAGCACGGACAACGGGACGTATTCCTTGGCGTGGCGCATGTCGACGCCCGCATCGTCGCCGCCGTAGATGGTCCAGGAGTAGTCGTCGGGCGTCAGCGGCTCGCTGGGCTGGGCGCCGAAGACTGCACCGACTGCCAGCTTGGGCTGGAACAGATAGGTCAGCCGGGCGACGCGGGGCTGCCCGTCCTCGGTGATGATCGCGCCGTCGAGGGTCGCGATGGCGTCGTCATCATCGTCGAAGTCGGCTAGCTCGACTTCGACCCTGACCTCGACTCCTTGAGGCAAGGGCGGCGCACTGTCATGGATGTCGTCGGCCTGGAGTCTGCGCCACCGGTTGGACAGGTCCGGGTCGAGGACCAGGCGCAGCGCGTACAGCAGATTGCTCTTGCCAACCCCGTTCTCCCCCACGATCACCGCGGGAGTCGGGAAAGGATCAATCACCAGATCCCGGAAATTCCGGAAATTCACGATCCTGACCTTTGAAAGGCGCACCGCTCTCCCCTCCCCCGCGCACGGCCCCCGCCCCACGCCCTCCAGACACCCCACCTGCGGACCACCAGCCTAGTTGCCGCATCAACCGACGGGGCACGCACCGTCACGCAGGAACAGCGGACTCTCGCGTGCGTCGACAGCCGGACGGAGTCCGGCTCCGGGTCCTGGAACCATCCGACCTTGGTCCCGGCCGGACGGGCCTCGTGCACAGCCCGGCCGGGCCCACGAGCCGACCGGCTGCACAGGGCCGGCGGTTTGCCCTGTGCAGGAGCCGACACGGTTGCCGGCTGTCTGGTCATCGCCCCGCGGAGTTTTCAGGAGCAGCGAGTTTCTTGGCGCAGGTCCACGTAACAGCGCAGCCGCACACCCGGCTCCCCGGGCTGGCGTGTGACGTGCTCGGCCGGCGCGGTGGCCCACCTCCGGGCAATCGCGTTCTGCATGGCGAACGCCGTGTCGTCATCGGCAGCCGCAAAGTCCACCACGAGCAGACCCGGCTCGGCCACGTGCACATCCCTGGTCGGCTTCATGCCCCACACGACGTCGCCGCATCCGGGCAGGTTCTCCCGACGTCACGGCATCACCCGACCGGGTCACGTACCGGCCTGCCGAAGTCGCACCGGCTTTGACGATTCCGTGGCGCAGCCATTCGAGGTCGTCGGCCGGTGTTTGGCCGTTCTCCTCAATCAGATGCGTTCGCCTGCTCACAGGCCGAGTTCGGCGAGCGCCTCCTGCCGCTGCGAGCTGAGGTTCGCGCGGCGGCGGCGCAGGTTGCTCAGCCACTGCCCCAGACGCACGGGGTCTCCTTCCACCTCCTCGATGTGCCGCTGGGGGACGTCGAGATGGCCTTCGCGGGCGCGGAAGGCCCGGGCGGCGACCAGTCCCCGCTGGAAGGCCCGTTCGCGCGCCGGCGGGCGACTCTCCGTCGCCGGACAGCCGGATGTGTTGGGCAGGCCGATCAACCCCAACTCCTCGAGCAGTGACTTCTGTTCAGGGTGCAGGCGGTCGGAACGGGCGCGCTGTGACTCAAGCCAGCTCTCTGCCTCGGAGGCAGTCTCGTAGGCTGCCCGGCTCTGACGGGCGGCGTGGTAGGCCCGTTGCCATGTGATCGGCCAGGGCGGGTTCCACCACCGGTCAAGGGCGGTGAGGGCGGCGGCGCGCTGGCCGGTGAGGGTCTCGGCGCGGGTGCGCTGGGTGGCCAGCCAGCGGCCGAGAGGGAAGCCGTCGTGGATCTCGTCGACGGGGGCGGCGAGGTGGCCGTAGCGGGCGGCATAGGCGGCGGCGTGGGCCAGTGCGCGGTCGAAGGCCTGCTGGCGGGGGTCCCAGATGATGCCGAGACGTTCGAGGGCGTGGACGCGTACGGCGTCGAGCGTGCCCTTGGTGTGCAGGTGGCGTTGCCAGGTCAGCCAGCGCCCCAAGGGGTAGCTGGTGGGGTCCTCGTAGTTCTGGGGGACGTCGAGGTGGCGGTGGGTGTGGCGGAAGCGGCGGGCCGCGGCGAGGCCGCGGCGCCATTCGGCGCTCTTGGGAGCCAGGACCCGCAGGGACAGGGCGAGGGCGATCTCGTCGGCCTGGGTGGGGCGGTCGAAACGCAGCCAGGCTTCGGGGTCTTCGGGGGGCATGGTGGGGCGGTGGGTGCGCGGGTCGGACAGGCGGGCATCGAGGCGGTCGTCGTGGGCACGCAGAGCCTGGATGGTGCGCCACAGCGGGGTGTAGGCGTCGGCACCGAGAAGGTCGTCGGGGTCTTCGTCGGGGGTGAGGTAGACGGGGACGACGAGGGTGGCCTTCTTGCCAGCGCCAGGGTGCTGACGCAGGGCGCGGCCAACGGCCTGGATGGTGTCGACGGGGCTGTTCTTGGGATCGACGAAGATCACCGCGTCGATGTCAGGCACGTCGATGCCCTCCCCCAGTACGCGGGCATTGGACAGGACGGCCGGCGCGTCGGGGCTGGTGTGGGAGGTGAATTCGAGCAGCAGGCGGCGGCGGATCTGCGGGGTGTGGCTGCCACCGACCCAGTCCGCCCACAGTCCCTGGGGGCGCAGGGGTGCAGGAAGAGCGGCGGCCGTCTGCGCCAGGGTGGTGGCGAAGGCGCGGGCATCGGCGACCCGGTGATGGAAGGTCAGGATCCGACGCAGCTTGTGGTCGTGGATGGCGCGCAGGGCGGCGACCTGACGGCCGGCCAGGCGCAGCCCGTCGGCGCCAGCACCGGGTCCGGTGGCGAGCCAGTCACGCAGGTCCGCGTCGGTGACGACGGGGACGAGGATCTGGTAGTCGGCGAGCAGTCCGAGGTCGATGGCGTCGGAGAGGTTGAGGTGGTAGGCGACGGGGCCGAAGAGGTTCTCGTCGTCCATGGAGGCCACCGTCTCCGACCCGTCGCCGGCCGAAGCGTCGTCGGGGTCCCAGATGCGGGGGGTGGCGGTCAGGTACAGGCGGCGGGCGGCCGGCACCTGGTCGTCGTGATGGACGGCAGCCCAGGCCTTGCCCAGGCGGCCTGCGGTGCGGTGGGCCTCGTCGACGACCGCGAGGTCCCAGGTGGGCAGGCGGTGGTCGCGGTGGGCGGCGATGACGCCGGGCAGGGAGGCGTAGGTGGCGTAGACGGTGGCCGGGCTGGGACTGGACTGGCCGACCAAGGCGGCCAGTTCGGCGGGGTCGGTGGTGAGGGGGATGTCGGCGCCGAGCGGTTCGTGATCGAGGGCCTGGCGTTGGGAGCACACGGCAATGGCGGTGCCCTTGCGGCCGGCCAGGCGCCAGGACCGGATCGTCTGGGACAGCAGATCCAGCGTCGGCAGCAGCACCAGGACCCGCCCCCGCGGGGCGATGCGGGCCGTGGTGCGGGCGGCGATGAGGGTCTTACCTGTGCCGCAGGCGGCGATCACGCTCGCGCGGGCGTGGTCGCGGAGCGTGGCGGTGGTGGCGGCTACCGCTTCTTTCTGGTGGGGCCGTAGCTGGATATCGGGGGCCATGGAGGTGTATCGCTCCGTGGTAGTCGGCTGGCTGCTCCGGGAGGGCGGGGCTGGGGCTCTGCTCTCCCGGAGTTCAGGTTATTCGGCTGCTTCGGTCAGGTGGGCGAGGGTGGATCCGGTAGGGCTTTTTCGGATGTGCAGTCGCTGGGTGATGCGGCGGCGTAGTTCGGGGATGTGGCTGATGACGCCGACGGTGCGGTCGTGGGCGCGCAGGGAGTCGAGGACATCGAGGACGTTGTGGAGGGTGTCGTCGTCGAGGGTGCCGAAGCCTTCGTCGATGAAGAGGGTGTCGAGGGGGTTGCCGCCGGCTTCGTGGGTGACGACGTCGGCCAGGCCGAGGGCGAGGGACAGGGAGGCGAAGAAGGATTCGCCGCCGGAGAGGGTGTCGGTCTTGCGGGGGCGGCCGGTCCAGGAGTCGGTGATTTCCAGGCCGAGGCCGGAGCGGGCGCCGTGTGCGGCTTGGTGGTCGGAGTGGCGGAGGGTGTAGCGGCCTTCGGACATCAGGCTCAGGCGGGTGTTGGCAGCAGCGACGACTTGTTCGAGGCGGGCGGCCAGGACGTAGGCCTCCAGCTGCATGCGGACCCGGGTGCCGGAGGCGTTGCCGGTGGCCAGGTCGGCGAGGTGGCGGGCGGTGCTGTGGGCCTGCTCGAGTGCTCCCAGGCGTTCGACGACCCCTGCCAGGGTGGTGCTGAGGTCGGTGAGATCGGTGGTGCGGGCCCGGGCGGTACTGGCGGTGGTGACCGCTAGCGCGTGCTGGTCGTCTGCGGCCGTGCGCAGAGCTGTCGCAGCTTCGACGTCGGCGGCCGGCTGGGCTGCTGCTTCCTGCAGGACGGGGTCGTCGAGGACGGTCTGGTGGGAGGCGCGGGCCTCGCGCCATTGGTTGATCTCTTCCTCCAGTTCGTGGAGGTCCTTGTCGCTGAGCACGGCTTGTTCAGCGGCAGCGAGGGTGTCGAAGCCCTGGGATGTGGCGGCGTTGGCGGCTTGGCTGGTACGGGTGTGCAGGACCTGGGTGGCGGAGGCGGCGGTGCGGGATGCCTCGGCTGCCTGCTCAAGGCGGTCGGCAGTGCGGGTGAGGTCGTCGATGCGGGCCGCCAGGGTGGGGGCGGTGCCGCGGGCGGCATCGAGTTTCTCGGTGAGCTCCGCTTGCCGTTGGGACAGGGTGTCGTAGCTGGCGTTGCGGGCGGACAGGCCGGCGGTGGCGACACTGTCCTGCTCGGTCATGGTGATGTGTTCGCGGTCCAGCGCGAGGAGTTCCTCCTCGACGGTTCCGCGGTCGGCGGCACGTTCGAGAGAGTCGGCCAGCTGCGCGGCGAGTGCCTCGTGTTCGGCCTTGAGGCTGGCCAGCGGGGTGTCGCCGGCTTCGCCGGTGGCACCGGCGGCGTTCTCGCGAAGCTGCTGCAGCTCGGCCGCGATCTTGTCGCGCTGGTGCTGGGCGCGCTGGTGGGCTTTCTCGGCGGCTTGTTCGTCCTCGCGGGTGGGATGCCCGTCGGGAGCCTGGGCGGGAGCCGGGTGGGAGCACGAGCCGCAGACCGGGCATGGTGCGCCGTCGGTGAGGCCGGCGGCGAGTTCGGCGGCCATGCCCTCGGTGCGTCGGCGGCGGATGCCGATGTGGGCCTGGGCTGCCTGTTCGGTTTCCTTCTGGGCGGCGGCCAGGCGCTGCTCGGTAATGGTGATCTCTGCGAGGTGGGCGTCGCGGCGTTCGGCGGCCGCGACGCGGCCGTTGAGGATCTCCAACTGGGCCTGGTGGCGGCGGCTTTCTTCCTCGGCCTCGCGGGCGGCTTCCCGGCGGGCCTGCAGAGTGGTGCGCCGGGTGGTCTCCTGCTCGAGCCAGTCACGGGCGGTGCGCTGCTGGACGGTGAAGTCCTGCCGCTCGGTGTCGATGCGCTTGAGGTCGGTGGTGAGCTGGCCGAGGGTGGCTTCCTCGGGAAGCAGGGTGTTCAGCACGGCGATGTCGTCGCGCGTGCGCTGCCCGACCGTGGCAAGGTCGGCGGCCTGGAGCGTGGCGTGTTCGGGGAGCAGCCGGGTGCGGGCGGCGCTTTCGCTGTCCTGGGCTCGGGTGTGGTCGGTGCGGGCGGTACTGACGGTGTGCAGCAGCGGTGCCAGCTGCTGGGCGCGCCGGGCTTGTTCCCGGCGCCTGCCGAGGGCTTCTTGGTGGGGTGTCTGTTCGTCCAGCCGGTTGAGCTGGGTGCGGGCGGTGGCGTGGGCGGTCTGCCGCCCGTGCAGTTCGCGGGTGACGGCTTCCAGGTTCTGGTGGGTGAGCTGGTTCTTCTTTGCCTTCTCGGCCTCGGCCTGGGCGGTGGCAGCGTCGGCCTGGCTGGCCTGGAAGAGGTCCTGGGCCCACGCCAGGGCGGGGCCGGTCAAGGCGTGCGCGGTGTCAGGGGCGGGGGCGTCGTACTGCGATTTCAGGTCCGGGCCGGCGGCCTGGTGGATGCGGGCCGCCAGGTGCAGCACCTCGTCGCGGGCGGCGTCGCGGTTCTTCTGAGTGGTGCGGCTGTGGTCGTTCAGCCAGCGTTCGATGAAGGCGTACCGGTCGCTGTAGAAGAGCTTGCCGAGGAGTTCGCGGCGCTTGCTGGCATCGGCGTAGAGGAACTTAGTGAACTCGTTCTGGGGCAGGAGGACCACCTGGCAGAACTGGGTCCGGCTCATGCCGAGCAGGTCCTTGATTTCCTTGCCGGCCTCTTGGTGGGACTTGCTGGAGGCCTCCCAGTGGCCCTGTCCCAGGGCGTCGGTCGTGAACCGGCTGAGCCGGGTCTCGGCCTTCTGGACGGTGTCACCCGTGCCGTTCTTCTTGGGGCGCGTCTGCTGGGGGACGCGGTCGATGAGCAGCCGCTGGCCGGCGATGGTGACGTCCAGGGTGACCTGGGTGAGCAGGTCGGCCGGGGCGTGGTGGCTGCGCAGCAGCAGGTCGCGGTCGACTGGGGGTTCGCCGTACAGGGCGAAGCAGATGGCGGTGAACAGGGTGCTCTTGCCGGCTCCGGTGTCGCCGTGCAGGAGGAACAGGCCGTCGGCGGTCAGGGCGTCGAAGTCGACGGTGTGGGTGCCGGCGAAGGGGCCGAAGGCCTGCAGGGTGAGGTGGTGCAGGCGCATCAGACGGTTTCCTTCTGCAGTTCGTTCACGCGGGCGGCGTCGACGGCCTGCTGGAGCAGGGCGTGTTCGTCGGGGGTGGGGGCGGTGCCGCGCATGTCGGTGATGAAGTCGCTGGCGATGTCGAGTTCGCTGCGGCCGCGGAGGCGTTCGGTGTATGTCGGGGGGTCGGTGGCCTGGGCGGGGATGAAGGCCCGCTCGTGCTTGAGGCTGAGCGTGTCGGGGAAGCGGCGGCGCAGCCGGGCCATGGCCTCGAAGGGCAGGGCTGTGTCAGTGAGGGTGACCTCGAGCCAGGCGTCCTTCAGGTGTTCGTGGACGGGGCTGGTGAGGAGGTCCTCGAGGATGCCTTCGACGCGTTCCAGGCGGTGAGGGGTCGGACAAGTCAGGCGCCTGACGGCGGGAGCGGTGCCGGAGGAGGTGACGTCGACCAGGGTGAAGGACTTGGTGTGTGTGGCCTCAGAGAAGGAGTAGGGCAGCGGGGAGCCGCTGTAGTGGACTCGGTCGGTGACCTTCTGGGGGCCGTGGAGATGGCCGAGGGCGACGTAGTCGATGCCGTCGAAGACGTCCGCGCCGACGTGGGCGACACCGCCGACGCTGAGGTCGCGTTCACTGTCGGACTCCGTCACCTGCTGGTCTTCGCTCGGGCTGCTGCTGGGGGTAACGAAGGCGTGGGCAATGACCACCGAGCGGGTTCCGGCCGGCTGGTGGTTGGTGAGGTCGCTGTGGATCCTGTCCAGGGCTGCGGTCAGCACCGCGTGGTGGGAGGTCGCTTCTGCCTCCAGTTGGGTGCGGACCATCGACGGCTCAAGGTAGGGGATGCCGTACACGGCGACCGGGCCGTCGGCATCGTCGAGGACGACCGGGACGTCGCAGGTGGCGGGATCGGTGCGCAGATGGATCCCGGCGCGGGCGAAAAGGCCGGATCCGACACCGAGGCGGTGGGCCGAGTCATGGTTGCCGCTGATCATGATGATCGGTACATCGAGGTCAGCGAGCTGGTGCAGGGCGCGGCTGAACAGGCGCACGGCGTCCAGACTGGGGATGGCGCGGTCGTAGAGGTCGCCGGCCACGAGGATGGCATCGACGTTCTCGCTCCGGGCTGTGTCGACCAGATGGTCGAGGAAAGCTTCTTGGGCGAGAATCAGGTCTTTTGTGTGGAACCGGCGACCGAGGTGCCAGTCCGAAGTGTGCAGAAACCGCATGAGCACAGAAGGTAACTACTGTGGGGAGTGCTGTGGGTGGTTTTCCTGATAAACGGTGTTCCTGAGTGGGTGCACAATGCGCGTGAGGAATGGTTTCTTCGCGTGCCGTGCCGCGGGCTTGCGGGCTGCTGCGCCACCGGGCGATTGTCAGTGGCAGGCGGCAAGATATGCGGTGGGGGAAGGAGGATGTGATGTCGTTATCGCGTTCTACCGGTACTGGATCCACCGTTGCACCGAGTGGGTGCCGGTGGTGTGGGATTGAGGCGCGCGGGCACGGCCGGCAGCACGTCGTGGGGGTGGGCTGGCATGTCTGGACAGCGCCGACGCTGCAGCAGCGCAAGGAGCGGATGCTGCAGCGGCGCGCCGTGAGGCCGGTCAGGAAGCCAGGTCCCGGAGGTCGCTGAAGGCCTTGGTCAGTTGCGAGGGGACGTCTTCGCGGGTTTTGAGGGTGGTGACCAGGCCGTAGAGCATGTCGTCCTTGCCGTCGGGGCTGGTGTGCTCGGCCTTCTCTTTGATCATGGTCAGGACGTGGGCGCTGAACTTGCCGCCGCGGTGTGCGGTGAAGTCCTCGGCGGTCCACTGGATGCCTTCCGGGCGGGTCCAGTGGGTGTTGGCGGCTGTGGCCCACTGGGCGTCGGTGAAGAGTTCCTCGAGTTCGTTGAACCCCTCTGCCTCGCCGATCCAGGTGACCTGGGTGTCGAGGTCGAGTCCGGCCTTGATCAGTCTTTCCGTCCTGAAGTGCTTGTTGGTGCGGCTGTCGGCGTCGACCATCAGCATGACGGTGCGGCGGTTCTTGACGAGGTACCCGGCCAGGTGGAGGGCTCCTTCGTTGTTGCCGCAGGCCCACAGGGCGATGCCCGCCGCCTGGAGGGGCAGGCCCTGGGACAGGCGGAACAGCAGGGGCAGGCACTGCTGTTCCGTGGGGCCCTCGACGGCGAGGAAGCACCGTTCGTGCAACAGGACGGAGTTGCGCAGGCCCACGACGGAGGCGATCTGTCCGAGGTGGAAGTCGATCCCCTCGTGGGATTGGTCCGTGAGGCGTTCGACGAGGGTGCGGCCGCTCTCGCTGAGGCGGAGGTGGACGACGTCGGCGATGTCGACTCCGTCGATGAGGTTCATCGAGTGGGTGGCGACGACGACGCTGACGTGGGGCAGGGCGCACTGTTTGCGGATGATGTCCATGACGGTGCGCTGGTGGCGATAGTCCAGGTGGGTGTCGGGTTCGTCGTAGACGACGATGGTCTGGGTCGGCTCCGCATCACTCCCCTCCCCCGTGGCGAGTTCGCTGTGCTCGAGGAGGTTGCTGGTCCACTCCCACACCGCGAGCGCGATCCGGCGGTTGCTGCCCTGCCCGGAGCGGGTGAGGTCCACCGGCTCGCCGTCGGCCTTGGAGACTTCCAGAGGGGCGCGCTTGAAGCCTCCCTTGAAGGAGACCTCGGGCCTGACCTGCACGCCCACGAACTCCTGGCAGTGCTGGCGGATGTGCCGGCACAGGGAGTCGGCTTCCTTCTCCAGGCGCTGGGTGATCTCCGTTTCGATCTCCCGGACCCGGCCCTGGAGCGTTTCGTCCCCCAGGTAGGTTTCGTAGCAGCTGCTCAGCGCGGTCCGCACCGCGTCGTCGGGCCTTTCGTCCTTGCCTCCGAACGGCAGCAGGCGCGGCAGACGCTCCTGGAGTTCCTGGGGCAGCGGCTGCCACTGCTCCTCCTGCGGCGCCGTGGCCGCGTAGGCGGTGAGGGCCTGCAGCAAGTCGTCTCTGCGGGGACCGTCCGGGGAGACTGAGAACTCGGCTGCCAGCTCGGCAAGCTGGCCTTTCAACAGGCGGGGCATGTCGTGGAGCCGGCTGTCGGCCGGCCGGGAACCGAAGTACTGCCACTGGGGCGGCTGCCCCTCTTCGGAGATACGGCGGATCCGGACCGTCTGCGGCAGGCCGGTAGCGGCCTGTTCCCCGGCGTCGAGGCGGAAGTCCCCTTCGACCGAGGTGCTGGAGCAGCGGCGGCCGCCTGCCGATCCTTCCGCCTGCTCGTAGGTGCGGTCCTCGTCTGTCAGCCGGTGATCGCCCAGCAGGAAGGCCAGCGCCGTCAGTACGGCGCTCTTCCCGCCGTCGTTGTGACCGGCCAGGATCGTCGGACTGCTGACCGGGATGTCCTCGATGCGGGCCAGGGAGCGGAAACCGCGGGCGGAAAAACGGGTGAGGTACACAGTCGGCGTGCTCCGAATCTCCCCTTCCCCGGCCGGTAAGGGGTGACGTGCGGTGTTGGACGGGAAGAAGAGGCGCTTGAGACACCAGCGCAGATGGTCATACTAGAGGTATCCCTCACAACAACCGCACGTTTTCCACCACTTGTACCGACTCGCCGCTCGCACGCCGCTGCCGCGAGATGCAGCACCTCGTTCCTGCCGCGCAGGCATACGCCTCGGCTCCGGACGGACGGATGGCGGAACCAGTCGCTGGAGTCGGGCGGCGGGCGTACGGGACGGCCTCCACGGTCCCTGCAGGCATGCGCGGAGCCCGGCAGACAGGATGGTGGCCACTTCCCCCTTCCAACCGGCCGGAGAAGACCCCTCGGTGCTGGGCGTGGCCGGCCGGGCTTCTGTCCCTTACAGCGTGGCGTTCTGGAGTCCGATGACGTCGTACAAGTGCTGGCCGTGGGCCCATTTCTTCAGCTCTGACCGACCCACGAGGATGAGCCGATGGTGCTGCGCGAAGTCGACGGCAGGCTGGGTGAAGCCGTTGAGCGCAACCATGACGGGGATGTCAGCACCGTGATGCGGGCGGGCTGTTCCGTTGAACTTCTGCACGTGTCCGGAGCCGACCGGGTTCCGGTACTGCTTGCACTGCAAGATCAGAAGTCGGCCCTCGCCGTCATGTGCGCTGACGTCGACACCGAGGTCGCCGGCGCCTCCGACCCGTACGGGGCGCAGAAACCCATCACGCGCCAGGAGATCGGCGCACGCCTGCTCGAAGCCTGTCGCGCTCATCGCCGCGAGCTCCCGCATCCGGAAGGTCAGCTCTTCCGGCTCGCCCACGTCGTTGGACTGCGCGGCGGAAGCGTCGTCGCAGCCCGCATACACGGATGCACCAGACCGGAATGACAAGATCGCGCCCAGCGCGATGAGCGCAGCAAGGCCGCCGGCAACGACGAGTCCCGTCCACCAGGGGTGGCCGGTGATCAGGCCCCACACATCGTCTGTGATCCACCGGCTGACGTCTTCGGTGAGCCACTCCCAGATCATCTTGCCGACAGCCAGCACAAGGACGGCGGACAGCAGGACCTTCAGTGTGGGGTCCAAGGA
Source organism: Streptomyces pactum (assembly GCF_002005225.1). NCBI lineage: Bacteria > Bacillati > Actinomycetota > Actinomycetes > Kitasatosporales > Streptomycetaceae > Streptomyces > Streptomyces pactum. The sequence goes on along the minus strand of NZ_CP019724.1, from coordinate 8,536,531 downwards.
TCCGTCTTCGTCGAACACCACTCCCCCCATTTCTCGACGACGCCGAGTCGGATTGGTCATGCGGCCCGTTTGAACCAGCTGCTGCGCGAGCGGGTGGGCAGTTTGAGGAGCTCGTGCAGCGCGGCCCCGCTCTCGGCCCAGCGCTGCAGCCTCTCCCGGTCGACCCAGTGGACGGTGTGCCGGTTTCCCCACGTCATGGCATCGCGGGTGAGGAACCCGTTGGTCACGACCACCGCGTGGTCGGCTCGGTGGGCGGGACCGGCCGTCCCTTTCACTCCGTACATCACCGCGGATCCGACTTTCCCTCCGACGCGGGTGTGCTTGGCCTGCACGACGATCCGCCCCAGGACGGTGTGGTCGCCGATGACGTCGGCGGCCTGGTCCCCACCGCCTCCTACCCTTCGGGCCGTCCAGCCGTCTCGGACAAGCAGGTCCCTCAGCACGCATTCGAAACGCCGGTCGTCCATGGCGTCGAACTCGGCGAGCGTGATCCGCAAGGCGGCCAGGCGCGCGTCCTTCCGTCGTCGTCCTCCGACAGACCGCCTGACCCTCCACACGGCCGCGGCTCCCCCCACCAAGGCAAGAGTCAGCGGTACCGGCCAGGCATCGATCAGCGCACCGGCCGTCACGGTGAGCGTTTGGGTGGCCATCACCAGCACGGCAAGTGCCACGACGGCGGCTGATGCCACTTCGAGCGGACCGCGGGGCCGCCGCAGGCGCCATCCTCGGCTCATCGGTCCGCCGGTGTGCTGACTGCCGGGTTCGGGTCGGCCGGAGCGGGGGCCGCGGTGTCGAAGCCGAATACCTGTCCCCACAGCCATGCTCCCGCGAGCAGGCCGGCGATCATCCATCCGCTCATCCGCTTGGCGTTCCTGGGCTTCGGGTTACGGCGGATGTGTGCGCGCACCTGGTGGAATCCGTCCGGTACCTTCGCCATGCTTCCCCTCCCATCGGCGCGGGACGCCGAGTGCGTCCCGTCCCAGGAATTGGTGTAACAGCGGGCACTGACAGCACTCCGCGTTTGATTGACCAGGCACGACTTCATCCGGCCACGGTCACCCGATGCGAGAGGCGGGCTGGAGGCGGCAGCTTTCCGTGTGCTGACCTCGCTGTATGCGAGCTCGGCTTTGGGAGATCGGCATCGGATCGATGCCTAGATCTTCTTTGTGGCATGTATGTCGCAGAAGCTGTCACCTGTATGAACAGCCTCCCTTGAAGTCAGCCGGTCACCGCGCCGGAAACGGCGAGATACGGCGGGGCGCCACCCTGGTCCTACCGCGCGCCGGAGCCGCCCCTTGGCCTCCTTCGACGGCAACACCCCGCGTCACACTGCGAGCTGCGGCATAGGCAAGGCACGGGTTCAGCCTGCTCGCCAGGTGGGTTGTCGAATCACGAACCGAGGCATACTCGCTGTTTCGAAGAGAGCGCAGCGCTCTGGCGTCTGGCAATCAGCGGCTGCATTCCCGTTCTTCCGTTGATTGACAGGCAAGCAGGCAGGTGATGGTCCGGGTGGCAGGTCGTCATGGTCAGGTCTGCTGCCCTGGTGGCCTGCAGTCCAGCACTTTGGCCTGCACGGGAAGCCGATGGACTGCGGCCTGTTGGTGCTGTTGCTGCTCGATCTGCTCCCGGCTGTGAGCCGGGGAGCAGCCCGGCCGCCAGCTGGTGTCCCAGATGTCGCAGTCAAAGAATCCGACCAGGAGGATGCCAGCCGTGCGGGGGTGGCACAGGTAGCGGGCTACCAGCTGGTCGGTCAGTGCCGTGGGGAGTGTGGGGTTCCAGCATCCCTTGCACTCGATGACGACCGTGACCGGGGCCGGGTCGTCGGGAGCGGTGGCGGCCTGGATGTGGATGTCGGTGCGGCCTCCTCCCCCGACGCCGGGGCGGTTGACTTGCACTTCGCGGTTGAGGATGACGCGCCGGTGTTCAAGCTGCATCTTCAGCAGACCGGTCACCAGGTCGCTGAAGTCTTCCTCCCACATCGGCCACCAGGAAGAGCTGCCGGCAGCCGATGCGCTGCGGTTCCACAACAGGGTCGCCAGTCCGTTCGGTGCCGAGAGGGCTTCCTGGACGCTGTCCAGGGCTTCCATGACAACGTCGAGGAGGTGGACCTCGTTGCCGATCACGCGCTTTCTGTGATCGTCGGCCAGTCGTCGGAGCTGGTCGGCTGTCAGGGGCTGCAGCTGGCGTTCGGCGGCTTGACGCATGGTGCGCAGTGCCAGTCGGCGCAGGCGGCGGGTCTGGTGGGGCACGGAGTCTGCCAGGGCGAGGAGCTGGGTGGCTGCGGCCTGGGTGCGCTTGTCTGCCATCAACTGGAGGAGGCTGTCGGCGAGGTCGTGGAGCCGGTCGGTCGTGGTGATGGGGTAAGCGACGCCGGGCTCGTGTTCGGGGCGAGGTTGCTGAAGTTCTTCTCGTGTGTGCAGGCGGCGGTGGAGGTCGGCGAGATCGGCTTCGCTGAGCGCGGCCACGCCGTCGGGCCAGTGGTGCCGGAGGGTGAGGTGTGTAGCAGTACGGCCGATGACCTCGTCACAGAGTTGAGGGGTCTCGTCGAAGTAATGACGGATGGTGGGCCACAGCCTGGGCAGAACGTCGAAGGACATCACGATGCGTACGGCTCTGATCCAGCGTTCCTGCTGTTGCGGGTCCCCGTGTGGGCCTGCCTGCACGGCGTCGGTCAGGAGTGTTTGCGCTGGCGTGTGGCCGTGGTGGGCCAGTGCGGCCAGGGCTGTGGCCCATGATTCAGCTGTCCGGCCTGGAGTGGTCGCCCAGCGCTGGATGATGCTGCAGGCTGCCGGCAGCGGCAGTTGCGCAAGAATGCGGACCGCTTCGGCAAGACGATGGGCGTCGAGTACGTCGAGGCATGGCTCCAGTGCGGCATCGAAGGCGGGGCCCGCCTGTTGGGCGCAGTCCCGCAGGAGAGTGTGGTGCTGTGCGGTTTCCTGTGATCGGGGCGTCATTGTGGCCAGAGCCACTGTCCAGCCGGCCCAGCGGATGGCCTGATGGTGGCCGAGGATGGTGTGTGCCTCGTCTGGGGAGACGAATCCCAGGGCCGTCAGTTCCGGTACCTCGGTGACGTTCGGCCCCCAGGGGTCCATGTCCTGGCTGTTCCACGCGGGGGCCGTGACGAGCACGTGCAATGCGCTCCTGGTCAGTTCTTCGTGCAGGTCGCTGCCTGGAGCGGGCAGGGATGGCGCCTGGGTGACCGCGGTGAGCAGGGGCTGGGAGGTGGGCTGATTCGGGGGGCGTGTGCCGTCGGTGGTGCGGTGCAGGTGCCCGAGAACAGCGAGCCATGCTTCCCGTACCGTGTCCGGGCCCGCTGACTGCGCGGTGCGCAGGGCGGTGCGCAGCGCGTGCTCGTCGAAGGTGTTGTTGCGGCGTTCGTCTTCCTGCCGTTCGCGGCTGCGGCGCTGCCATTCCGGCTCCGGTCCGTCCCACCAGGCGGTGGCCCGTTTCAGGGCATTGTCCGTCTGCCGGGCCTGATCGACGGCCTGGCGCAGTTCGGTGTCCTCAGGTCGTGGGCGGTGGCTGATGAGGGGGCGTGCCGCGGTACGTGATTCCTGGGACAGGGTGGGCCAGGCGGTGGCCCAGTGCAGGAGGTCTTCGTCGGGGAACAAGCCCGTGTCCGGACTCTGGTGGGCGAGATGCAGCATATCGTCCGGGTCGGCGTGCTGCAGCACGTATGAGGCGAGGCGGCGGCGCAGTTCCGGTGCGCTGTGCAGGGCGTTGTTGAGGGACTCGAAAGCGGTGCGCGCGTCGGTGCGGTAGGCGAGTTGGTGATCGGCGGCGAGTGCCACGAGGGCTTGCCCGGCCCGTTCTTCCAGCAGGGGGGCCGGCTGTGTGGGGGTGTGGCTCATCTGGCTGATGCAGGTGGCCAGCGCCGTGGCCGCGATGGCGGCCTTGGGGCTTTTCTCTTTCAGTGCATTGACGGACCAGTCGAGGAGGCTACCGGCCTGGCCGGTGATCGTGTCCAGTCTGTCGAGGGTGAGGCGCCAGGGCCATTCATCGAGGTCGGGCAGCAAGTCGAGGTAGTCGGTGAGGGACAGGTGGTGCGGCCACAGGTGCTGGAGGGCTGCGCAGGCGACGCTGGGCTTGAGGTCGGATGCCAGGGTGCGCAGCCGGGCTACAGCCGCTGGGTCCTCGACCTCGTGCAGGACGTTGAGGGCGAAGGCGCGGATGCGGGTGGGTGCGTTTGTCTCTTCTGCAAGGGCCAGCAGGTGTGGGGTCAGGCCGGCAGGCTGGCACTTCCCCGTGATCCACAGGGCGAGGTAGCGCTGGTCCGGGTCTGACTGCGGTGTCAGGAACGGCTGCAGTTGCGGGGCGAGGTCCGGATGGTTCAGCCGGTCGAGTTGGTCCCAGCCGATGCGGTAGGGCTCCTGGTCGGGTACCGACTCGAGTATGGCCCGGGCTGTCCTTCGGCGGTGCTCTGCGGGCAGGGCCCGGAGGTCGGCCAGGAGCAGGATGTACGGGTCGTGCCTGAGTAGGTCGTCGAAGAGTGTGTCGTCGATGACTGCCAGGCGGGCGGCTATCTCCTGATGCTCAGGCAGGATGTGACGGGTCTGGCCGGTTCCGGCCCACAGCAGCGCGCCGCGCACGGCCGGCTCTACGGCTGTTGCCATGTATTCAGCGGCCAGGTGTTCCTGCAGGCTTCGGTGGGCGAACACCCATCTGCGCTGGCCCACCGGGGCCAGGAGGCCCGACTCTGTGAGGTGGAGCAGTTCATGCCGGCCGCACGCCGTTGTCTCGTCGCTTCCTGGCACGTGATCTCCGCACAGGGTGTCCAGGTGCAGCTCTCCCGGGCCGGGGCGGGCTCCGTCGGTGAGCGCGGCGCACGGGCTGAACTGCAGGGCGGCCGCGGCCCAGCGGGCCACGTCGAGGAGATGGTCCACCGAGGGCCGTTCCTGGCGCTGCGAGAAGTTCTGCGGTCGGGTCTCGGTGCACAGGGTGCGACAGGCTTGCGCGAAGGCCTCCGCCACCGTGGTGGGCAGCTCTCGTCCCTCTGTCCGGGCCGTGATGAGGGGAATCAAAGTGGCCGGCTGTTGTGCGAGGGCCTGCAGGCCCCGGCTGAGGACATGCTCCGTGAACGCAGCACCGTCCAGGCCGCTTTGGTCGACGGCGTACTGGGCGTCGGCTGGGCTGAGGGCCGCCAGTGTCACCATCGCGACCTGTCCCGGCTCCGGCCACAGGTCGCGCAGACCTCTTTCCAGGTGTTCTGGCCACCGGGTGGAACGGCAGGCTATCCGCAGCCGGAGCCGGCGCCGTTCCTCCGGAGACAGGGCGCGGAGCTGGGTCAGCAGCACCTTGTTGAGGGCTGGGATGTCGCTCAGGCCCTCATCCAGGCCGTCCAGCAGCACATGATGTGTTCCGTCGCCCTCGGGGTTCAGACGGTGGTGAAGGTGTGTACTCGCGGTCGCTGTGTCATACACGTCCTGCCCCAGATCGATCAGCGTCGCAGGGGTTGCATCATCGAGCAGGCGGGCGAGTTCCTGCTCGAACGCTACTGACTTGCCGCAGCCCCGCTCCCCCAGCACCACCACCACGGGAACATCCCGAACCTCGCCGAAGTAGGTCTCTTCGCCCGCAGTTGGTTGACGCTCGACCACCTGCTGCTGGCCCGGTCTCTCAGCAGGCAGAGCTTCCAGGACCCGTCGCCATGCGTATCGCATCCCGCCATTGTCCCCGGACTCACCTTGGTCGTCAGCCACCGCCCGAGTGTCCGAGCTCATCATGGTCGTCCGACCCGACTGCAACTGAGTCGTAGCGCCCGCGCCCTCTATGATCGCGGCTGCCGTACAGGTGGTGGGGCTTCCGGCGCGGCCGGAAGCCTCCGCTCACGTTGACCAGGCGCACCCCAAATGGCGCTGTGGGATCATGGCCTCGGCATTTCGCCGGACCGGTACCCGGTCGAAGAACTCCTCGCGCTCGTTGTCGTCATGAACTCGATAGACGATCAGGTCATCGCCGACCGCATGCAAAGCCTCCGTCCGCCCCACCAGATCACCAGCTCCTCCATCCAGCAGCTCGCCGGATACCTCCTGCTCGAATACGGCGACACGTAGCGATCGACCGGGTCGGGTTTTACCTCGCTCGGCAAGGAGCCCTCCTGAGATGGAACGTGCCCGACTTCCTGGCGCCCTGGGCGCCACCGCGCCTCTCCCCCGCCTGCGATCCCTGCTGCGTCAGCACCGGGCCGCTGCACTCAGCAGGGTTCCGCAAACTGTTCTGTCTGACCCTGCGCAGTGCACCCGCGGTGGTCCCGTAGAGGTGTTGACGCTTACAGACCGGACAGCACGCAAACTCCGTGCATGCCAGCCTCGGCATGCCGTCGCCTCCTTAGAGGCCCTAACAAAGGCGTTGGACGTGGCGGTGGGTGATCAGGTAGACGGCGAGGCCGAGGAATGCTTCGTGGATGTCGTCGCGTGGTTCCCATCGGATGCGCAGGCGGCGGAAGCCGTGGAGCCAGGCAATCGTGCGCTCGACGATGTACGGAAGATGCCCAGGCCGGTGCCGTGCGGCTCGCCTCTCTTCGCGATCACGGGGCGGATGCCTCGCTGCCAGAGCAGGCGGCGGTACTTGTCGTGGTCGTAGCCGCGGTCGGCCAGGAGTGCGTCGGGGCGGCGGCGGGGTCTGCCGGCCTGGCCCGCGACGGCGGGAATCTTGTCGAGCAACGGCTCGAGTGGGGTGACGTCGCCCGCGGTTTCCGCCGGTCAGCGACACCGCGAGCGGGATGCCCTGGCCGTCGACGATGAGGTGGTGCTTGCTGCCCGGCCGTGCGCGGTCGACCGGGCTGGGCCCGCTTTTGGGCCCCGCCGGGCGGCCCGCACGTGCGAGGAGTCGATCACCGCCCGTTCCCAGTCCAGCTGGTTCTTCGACCGCAGCTCGTTCAGCAGCAGCTGGTGCAGCCGGTCCCAGACGCCGGCCTCGTTCCAAGCCGCAAGACGCCGCCAGCAGGTCATGCCCGAGCCAAAGCCGAGCTCCTGGGGCAGGTACTCCCACTGGATGCCGGTGTGCAGGACGAAGAGGATCCCGCACAGGGCCTGCCGGTCCGGCACCCGCGGTCTGCCCTCGGCCTTCTTCGGACCCGGCTTCGGCAGCAACGGCTCGATCAGCGACCACAGTTCATCCGACACGATCCACGGCCGCGACTGACGGTTTCCCATGCCCAGACATACGAGCAGAGAGGGCGACCGACTCATGATCAGCAGCTTTTGTTAGAGCCAGTAAGGGCGATACCTGCAAATTTGCGCGAATGCATAGGCGAGGGCGGGGCGCACCATGTCCGCAGACGTTGCGGCGGCGGAGTGCGCCCCGGCGTACGTCAGGGAGGCAAGACGGTCCATTCGTCTGGATCAGTCGCATTTATGCAGCACAGCGGGGGGTTGTCATTCGCGGTCGAGACCGATCAAGGATGGGCTGAAGTCGACGATGTTCGACGCCTTCGCAGGCCACAGACTGCAATTGCTCACCGCGAGGAGATTCGAACTTTGCGCGATGAACGGTTTATATGGCGCCATCTGTGACGGAGGGGCTACCGTCCGTTGACGCGAGGGAACCCCGGGCAGGCTCGCTACCGACTCCGGGGCCCCTCCTCAACGAGACCAAGGAAGGCAGGTAACCACCTATGCTTGTCCCGTACTTCGCCGCTGCCGCAACCAGGGCGGCAACTCGCGACGACGCTAGCATTCCGCGTCGCTCCCAGCCTGAAACCCGTGGCATGAGTGCCTGGACTGTCACGGTGCAGGCGAGCGCGTTCCTGGCAGTGACCGTGCTCCCCGTGCTCCTGATCCGAGACGAGTGGACGGGACCTGCCACCACAGCGCTGATGGCCGGCCTCTCGGTGATGATGCGCCAGTCGCAACTCCGCTACCAGCGAATTCGACTGATCTGAGCCGTGCTTGATCGTGGCGGCGCGCTGCACAGCGCGCCGCCCGCCGTCCCGGCGGCTGCCGCCGGGACGGACACGGGAAGAGTCCATTCCTCTTCAGCTTGCGCAGAACCCCGCGCACATGGGAGAGAAACGGTCACAGCACGTGGGAGGAAAGGATGGCGGGTTCAAGTCCCCGCTATGGCATCTGCCGCTACTGCCAGGAGCGCTTCGCTCAGACGATCGGTCCGGGCCGCAAGCGGGAGTACTGCAGCGTCGGCTGCCGGAGCAAGGCGCAGCGCGACCGGTCTGGCAAGACAGGCCAGCACAAGGCGCCCACGGCGCTCCCCTTGGGCCGGCGCATCGCAGAGGACCTGCAGGCATTGTCGGCCGCTCTCCTCGAGGCCGAGTACGACGGACGGCCTCTTCAGGAGCTCCTGCGTTGCGCCAGCAGCGTGGCACGGGAAGTGGACTACTACACGGCGGCCGCCGTTCAGGACGCGCGGTCCCAGGGCTCGAGTTGGGAGCAGGTAGCCGAGGCGGCGCAGCTGAGCGTGACCACGGCCCGTACACGGTGGCCGGAGAACCGGGTGCGAGAACGCCTGGGAAGGCGGGCTGCCGAGCGTGCTGAGGTGCAGCAGCCTCTTGCCCCGATGACGGAGGGCCCGAACGCCGCGGCAGACGGTCAGCTGTCCAAGGTGGCCGAGCGGGCGTCGGCGAAACTGGCCTCGGCGCTGTCGCATCTCCACCGATCCAGTGGCCTGACGATCAGGGACGTGGGCGAGCGGACGTGCTTGTCTCCCTCGTATGTCTCGCGCATCCTTTCCGGAGAGCGAACCCCGGCCTGGGCCGTGGTGGGTGCGCTGACCGAGTTGTTCGGAGGCGACCCGGCAGAGCTGAGCGTGCTGTTCGAAAGTGCGCACGGGAAGGTGCCGCCAGCGCAGTACGCGATCACTGACGCGGTGGACCGGCTCCACGCCGCACTGCGCGGTCTGCACCTGGCGGCAGGACGTCCCCGTGTCGGCGTGGTCCGCAGCGCTTCACATGGCGCGCTGAGCGTCCAGGAGATCGACGACATCCTCGAGGGCGTCTTGGTTCCGGGCTGGGAGCAGACGTCGGCGCTGGTGACCGCGCTGGGCGGCTGGCCCGCCGACGTGCGGCCGCTGTGGCAGGCGGTCCACTACACATTCCTGCTCTGCATGGATCCGCCCAAGGATCCGCAGCCGCGGTCTGCTGACCCGTCCGAATCCACCTGATGCCCTGTGTGCTGCAGGAAGTGGGATGCCATGTTCATGCGTTTGCGTCGGACGGACCGGCTGGTGCAGGCAGCCGGCGCGGTGGAGACCACTACCACTGCGCCGTCTATCGAGCTGGTTCTGCCGCTGGAGTACACCGCCTTCTGCCTTCTGTATCAGGAGCGGTACCTGCACTACACGCGGGAGCGGGTCCACGACCCCTTGATGAGCCAGCAGGTGGTCAGGGCGCTCCTGGGCAACCTTGCCACGATCTGGCCGACGGTCATCAGCAGCCCGCGGCCTGCTGCGGTGGCGTGGCGGCTGCTGGACGCCCTGATCTCCTCCGTGCTGCGCAACGGTGATGCAGGTGTCACCGGGCCGGATCCGGTGCGCCAGGTGTTGCCGCCCGCGCAGGCAGACGCGGTCGTCCTGCGATGCCGGATGCATTTGAGTGAGGCGCAGGCGGCGGAGCTGATGGGTGTCGAGCCGCCGGTTGTCGCTACCCGGTTACGGATGGCTCAGCGGGCCTTGCCCGGGAAGCTGACGGCCTCCGCCGCGGCCGCGCATCCGCCATCCGGTCGCGCGCGCCAGTGAGAGGGTTCCGGAAGAGATTCTGCAGCGCGCCTCGACCCACGGGTGCTGATTCGGCGAAGAACTACCCGCGGTGAAAGCGGCCTCCTTACCATGGGTACCCGCAGCACGCAGCGTGCTGCGGGTACCAACACGGGGCGGGGTGCCACCTTGGAGCGCGGGCAGACGCCGCGGCTGGACGTAATCGACTCCAAATCACCGAACCTTGCCCGGATGAACAACTACCTGTTGGGCGGCAAGGACCACTACGGCGCCGACCGTGAGGCGTGCGAGCGGCTGACGCAGCTCGTTCCCGAAGCACCTCGGGTGGCTCAGGCTGCGCATCGGTTCCTCTTGAGGGCAACCAGCCATCTGGCCCGTGATCACCAGGTGCGCCAGTACGTGGTTTTCGGCGCCGGACTGCCGACCTCTGTGGGAGTACACCACGTTGCTCGGCGCATCCAGGCGGGTGCGCGCACCGTTTATGCCGATCACGATCCGCTGGCTCTGGTCCATGGCCGCGCGCTGTGGGAGGACCGGTACACGCTGGTCATGCGGGCTGCTCCGGCTGAATCACTTGCTCTGCTGAGAAGTGCAGCGGTGCGCGAGATGATCGATTTTGCGTCGCCGGTGGCCGTGCTTCTTGTCTCAGGACTGCACAACGTTCCCGAAGACGCTGGTCCTTCGACCGTGCTGCAACAGGCATCGAGAATACTGGCATCGGGAAGTTTCATCGCAGCAAGTCATCTCGTGAGTGAGGATGCCGAGGTGCGTCGGAAGGCTGGTGCATTGCTGCGGGAAGCGGCCGCGGGCCGGTGGGGGCGCGTGCGCCCGCGGGCGGAGGTCGACGCATTCTTCGGCGGCTTGCAGCAGATGGCTCCGGGGCTGGTGGATGTGCACCAGTGGCGGCCGGGCGGTGACCGTGCTGCGGGTGGCGGCAGTCTGAGGTGGGCCGAGCGCGGAGCGGTGGCCGTGGTGCACTGAGGTGCGGACTGGCCGGGTTCAGCTGATGATGCTGTCCAGGAGCTCCACACTCTCCTGCGGGGACAGAGCGGCCTGGGCCAAGCCGTCCAGGACGCTTCGGTAGTGCTGAGTCTCGTCTGGTTTGTCCAAGTACTCGGCGTCCTGCAGTTGCTCCAGGTAGACGACGTCGGGCAAGGCGGGAAGGTCGAAGCGCAGGTGCGTAATCGGGAAGCCTCCGGCGATGCACCCCGGCCGGTTGAAGGGCGCGATCTGTATCGTGACGTGGCTGAGGCGAGACATGCTGATCAGAGAGCGCAGTTGCTCTCGCATGACCAGATCGCCGCCCATGGGCCGGCGCAGCACGGCTTCGTCGAGGACGGCCCAAAGGCGGGGCGGGTCCTGGCGGATCAGGACGTTCTGGCGTAGGGCCCTGAGTTCCAGCCGGTCTTTGACCTCTTCCGGAGGAGCGGCGGGGTAGGCCTGGTGTACCAGGGCTTCTGTGTAGGCGGGTGTCTGCAGCAGTCCGGGAACGAGCTGCACTTCGTAGGTTCGGATGACAGAGGCTGCCTCCTGCAGTCCGATCAGCTTGCCGCACCAGTCCGGCAGGACTCCGTCGAATCGATGCCACCAACCGGGCTGGCGGGAGATGCGTACGATCTCGGCGAAGCAGGCGCGGACGTGCTTGTCATTGACACCGTAGAGGGTGAGCAGGTCCATCACGTCGTCGTGCTTACAGGTGACCTGGGCTCGCTCCATCCGGGAAATCTTGGCTTCCGAGCTTCTGATGGACTTGCCCGCCGGCTCCGCGTCGATGTGTGCCGCCTTGCGCAGGTGACGGAGGTAGTACCCGAGGACCAGCCGCAGCGCGATGGGGCTGCGCGCGGAGGCGTCGAGGTAGTACTCCAGGGTCGGTGCATCGACCGGAGGGGCGGGCACGGGCATGATGTCTCCTGTGGTGGCCGGACGACGAGCGTCAGTCTTCCAGGAGACGATGCGACGGGCGCGTCAATTGGACTGTCTCAGGCTGGCGTTACTGACTTCGGCTCGCCAGGGTGAATCTTTGCGAAGTCCCTGATGGGTCTGGAGCGGTGGCTGTATTCCGTGGTGTGTGAGATATGCGGATGGGGGCGGGCTGACCGCTGCGGGACGTCGGCGCCGGGAGTCGGTGCGGATGCAGGCGGCCGAGCTGTTCGAGCAGGAGATCAAGCCGCCGGAGGTGGCACGGCGACTGCGGGTGAGCCTGAAATCGGCCTACCAGTGGCACCAGCTGTGGCGGGACGGTGGTCATGAGGCTCTGGCCTCCCGCGGCCCGAGCGGATCCCGTTGCCGGCTGTCCCCGCGCTGTCTGGAGAAACTGGCTGCGTACCTCGATGAGGGCCCGGCCGCCCACGGCTGGGTGGAGGACCAGGTGTGGACCGCGGCGAGGGTGGCCACGCTGATCGGCCGGAAGTTCCACGTCTCCTACAGCGTCTCCGGTGCCACGAGGCTGATGCACCGGCTCGGCTTCAGCCCGCAGGTCCCCGCACGGCGGGTCGCCGAGCGCGACGAGAGGGCCGTCACCGTGTGGAAGGAGGTGACCTGGGCGGAGGTAAAAGAGCCCGGGCGGCCTGCGGGGGCTACATCTGCTTCGAGGACGAAGCAGGGTTCACGCGGAAGCCGCCCCGGGGACGAACCTGGGGCCGGCGCGGGCACACCCCGGTCGTGACCGTCAGCGGGCGACGCTCGGGGCGGCTGTCGGTGGCCGGACTGATCGCCATGCGGCCCGGCTCCCGTACCCGGCTGTGCCACCGCCTGCGCGCCCACCGGGCGGGCAGAGGCAAACGCCGCAGCATGGGCGAGCGTGACTTCATCGCGCTCGTCGACGGCGTCCACCAGCTCCTCAAGGCACCTATCGTGCTGGTCTGGGACCGCCTCAACACCCACGTCTCTCACGCCATGCGCAAGTTGATCGCCGAGCGCGCATGGCTGACAGTGTTCCTGCTGCCCGCCTACTCACCCGACCTCAACCCCGTCGAATGGGTATGGGCACACATCAAACGCAGCCTGGCCAACCTCGCCGTCGTCGCGCTCGACCGGCTCGAAGCACTCGTCCGTAACCGACTCAAGCGCCTTCAGTACCGGCCCGGCACCCTCGACGGCTTCATAGCCGGCACCGGCCTGACTCTCGACGAACCTGCCTCACCCTGACGAGCCGAAGTCAGTAACTGGCGATCGGGTCGAATTCACCGTCCTTCACCCCCGCGATGAAGGCCGCGATCTCTGCCCTCGAGTAGACCAGCGCCGGTCCGTCAGGGTGCCGGGAGTTGCGCAGTGCCACCTCACCTCCTATCAGTAGCGCCACTTCGACGCAGTTGCCGTCTGCTGTGCTGTGACGGCTCTTGACCCATGTCACTCCTGGAAGAGAGTCCGCCGAGACACCGTTGAAGGCACGGGCCATGTCCGACCTCTTTCGATCGTTTCCGACTTCTTTCATTTTTGGGTGACGCTGCTCTGGTTGCTGGGGACATGCTTTCCCTCCCCTCCTCATTTGGATGCAAGTCACGGATGCAATTGCATCCGGAGCGGGGCGACGCGGATACTTATCAGTCAGGGCAGAGGACCGCGGCCCATACAACTGGACGTCTTCCGGGGGGATGAACAGTGTCAGCTCATGCGGCGACGGCGCCGAGCCAAGGGCCGAATGCGGAGGCGCTCTTGCCACTTCGGAGCATGAGCTGCCCCTCCCGTTCACCGCTGACGCCACCCACGGCACCGGACTGGGGACTTGCCCTGGGCATCAGCACATCCGACTTTGCCGCTCGGGCATTCACGCGGGACCCGAGTAGTCTGAAAAGCATCCGCTGCTTCGTCCGCGACACCGCCGTGGCATGGGGCATCGGCGCTGTGGCCGAAGACCTGACTCTCGTGGTCAACGAGCTGACCACCAACGCGGTTCGGCATGCGCTGCGGTCGAGCCCTCAACGGGAAGCCAAGGCATGGCTGGGTATCGCCCAGACTGCGGGCACGGTGCTGTGCGCTGTCTCCGACCCCAGTCCGGCTCCCCCACTGCCTCACCCGCCTCGGGGTATGGCCGTGGCGGGCCGGGGCCTGCTCATCGTGGACGCCCTGACCAGCCAATGGGGTTACGCCGAGGCAGCACCCGGAAAGACCGTCTGGGCACGGCTGAACGCGCACGCGCACTGACTTGGTGATGACGGTCACCCCTCCGCACCCTCACACGTACGCGGGCCTTCATGACGCGTCCTGCGCCGCAGCACCGTCGGGGTGATCACGGACCCATGACAGCCCGCCGAGGTCGAGACACTGGCGTGCCCGTGTGACCGCCACGTACGCCAGACGGGCTTCTGCCTCGTCGATCGGTTCGGGAGGCGTCGGAGCGCCCTCATAGCTGTCGACTGGGGCGAAGTCGTCGGCGATGAGCACGCGGGACCACTCCCGTCCCTTCGCTTTGTGCGCGGTGGAGACAGTCGCCTGCGCCTGTGGCTCGGAGACGAGCCGAGCTACGGCGTCGAGAATGGCATCGGTGCCGTGGCTGTCGACGAGGTTGACCAGCGGCTGCAGATCACGTCCCGCCGGGTCATAGGCTGCGTAGTCCTGGAGGTCGCCCCAGTGAGTGAAGAGGGTCAGCTCCGGGTGGTGGGTACGCCGGCCTTCTTTGAGGTCCCGGGCTGCCAGGGCAAGGGCCTGCAGACTCTCTCCTCCCCCGGCCAGAGCTACTCGGCTGCCGACGGCCATGAGCGCCATCACCTGCGCCATGGCACCGACGTTGGTGCGGCACAAAACGGCATCTGGTTGGGTGACGGTCCCGAGTTCTGTGGGGATGTCGGGGGTGCCGGTAAGGCGGAGCGGAGCGCCGGCGAGGTGGAGCCAGCGGTTGGCCTCTGCGGCAAGGTCGGGGCCGAAACGGAAGGACTGCGACAAGGCCAGGCGGGTGCCGTCGAAGCCGGTCATGATGTCCTTGGCGCCGCGCCAGTGGTAGATGGCCTGTGCAGAGTCACCGACCATGACGAGCTGGGCGTGGCCGCGCTGGGCCAGGAAGACGTCTTCGACGACCGGATTAGTGTCCTGTGCCTCGTCCAGCAGGAGAAAGTCGGTGTCGAGCCGAGGTCGGGTGAGTGCCCAGATTTTCAGGTAGTGGTCGTGGTCGAAACGGACGGCGCCGCCGTCGGGGTGCTGCAGGTCGGCCCAGGCTTTACGGGCGAACGGAACGATGTGGTCGGCGAGTTCAGTATGGCAGCCAGGATCTTCCAGGCCGCGCAGGCGGGGCACGTGGTGAGGAGCGATGCTCTCGTCGGCGGCATGACAGAAGCGGGAAACGGTACGCAGGGTCGCGTTGGAGAGAGCCATAGGGCTCACCTCCTTCTCGTCGATGCGGAGGGCCTTGGTGATGCCGAGGTCCTGCCCGCTCTTCCATGCGGGGCGGCGGGGGGCGTTCAGACGGCGGCGGTATCGGTGGCCGATTGCCGCGTAGGCCAGGGCGTGGGCAGTTCTGCACTGAACGCTGCTGGGGAACTGCGCGGCGGCGCTCTGGGCGATGGCCCGGTTGTAGGCGAGATAGCGGCCTCGGCGACTGGTGGTGCGAGCGAGCAGGTTGAGGGTGGTGGTTTTGCCGGTCCCGGCACCGGCCTGCAAGGACAGGTGATCGCCGTTACGGAAGGTGTCGGCTGCGGCGGTCTGCTCGTCAGTGGCGGTCACCATGGTACTGCTCCAGGGAAACGGGTCAGCGCGTGGCCGACGGCCGTCAGAAGGCGGGCGGGCGTGGTACCGATGAGGAGGTGATTCACAGCGCGGCTGAGACGCTCGGTTTCCTCCCTGTCGTACTGGGTCAGTTCTTGGTGCAGCGCCCGTTCCAGCACCTGTTCGGGGGTTTGACCGGCCTGCTCTGCTGTTCGGCCGAGGACGGCTCGAGTGGCGGGCGGCACAGAGACGTTGAGCAGAACCTGGCCATGCGTGTCCGGGTAGTGGGTGGTGATGACGTCGACCGGCAGGTGTTCACCGAGACGGCGGCGCAGACGGTGGGCGGCTCGCCGGGCTGTCTTTCCGGGACAGAGTGCCATCAGGCGTGTGGCGTCGTGGTTGGCAGCGAGTGGGATGGAGCGGGTGGCTGCGCGGAGCTCGGCCGGACGAGCGGAACGGGTGAGCAGGACTTCCAGGGCGTGGTGGGGCATCATCACGCTCCTTGGCAGGGTCGGCGCGACGGGCGTGGAAGCTGGGTGTGGATGTGGTCGGCGTGCAGGAGGGGGTCGAAGACCTTCCATTCGGTCTGGTCGAGTTCGACGGGACTGGCAACGTGGTCCGGGCAGTGTTGAGCGCGCCAGCGCAGTTGCTGGACCGGGTCGAGTCGGTCGAGATCGTAGACGGCCACCGGGAGCGGAGACTGGCCTGGGCTGTGCTTGGCGCGGACGGGCAGGAGGCGCCAGGTGCCTGCCGGGAAGCCGGCGTCCAGGAGGCGCTGGCCGCACAGGGGATGGTGAGGACGCTGTGCGATGCAGCGGATGTTGTCCAGTGGTGCGCTGGCCAGGTAGAGGGTCAGCAGGGCTCGTACGACCGGGCGGGCAGGGGTGGTGGACGGTTGCTCTGAGCGGTGCGGTGCGGGGGTGAGCAGGCCGGTGTCGATCAGGCGGCGGGTTCGCAGGGCGAGCCGGAGGCGGAGGGCGTCCAGGTGGGGCCGGGACTGTGACGAGTCCGTTCGGCGGGGGCAGACGAGCCGGTGTGGGATACGGCACCACGGGCTGCCGTCACCGCTCGGGTGGGCGATGCCTGCGCTGAGGTGCCAGCGGCAGTCCTCGGGGATTACGGCAGTGGCCAGTTCTGCGGGGTGCAGGGCAATGAGTCGGTGATCCGCGCGCGGGAAGAGCTCGATCGGGTTGCCGCAGGCGTAGCAGCGGCGAGTTTGACCGGCAGTCGGAAATCGGTCTGGGCTGGTGGCGGTTGTTCGTAGCGGTCGCCTGCGGGGGCGCGCGGTGTGAGGGATGCCGTGCAGGCGGGTGAGGTGGGAACGCATGCGCGGACCGTGTCAGGCGACACGCTGTGATCGGCGCAACGACAGCCGAGGATCCCGCGAACGGCCCAACACTCGCGAACGTGTGAGCGGAGGTGCGTATGCGAGTGCGACTCTCCCTCGCCTCTTCGGGTGATTCGCTGCGGCGTGATTTTCAGGGCGTGGCCGGTTGGTCAGGTGTCGTTGCCGCCCGGCGGGGTGTGGTTGCCGCAGAGCACCGCAAGCAGGTGCTCGATGGGTACGTCGAAGACGTGGGCGAGGGCGTGCCAGGTGGTGAGGTTGCCGGGGGTTCGACCGTGTTCGAGGTCGATGAGGGTGCGGCGGGCCAGGCCACTGCGGTTGGCGAGTTCGTCGAAGGTCCAGCCGCGTTCGCCCCGCAGGCGTGCGAATTCCACGCGTAGTGCGCTGAAGTCGGGATCGGGGGGCAAGATCGTCACTCCACCATCCGACGGTGCAGAAGCCTGCCCTGTCAGTGCGGGTTTCTGCACTATCTGCGCTGACGAGAGTGACATTCACGGTGCGGAAATCTGCACTAGCGTTCTGGCCGTCCTGGCGCCTGCTGCCAGGACGCCTGTCAGACCAGTTGTGTTCACGGGAGGACGACGAGCCGATGAGGCTGGCCGGTACACAGGCCGCGGTGCGGCGCGTCTGGACAGTCGAGCTACGCCCGCGAGCGGGAGGGCCGAGACTGTTCTGCATCCAGTGCAAGGCCCACACACACCCGGTGGATGTGTCCTCGGCCCGTTCGGCGGCCCTGACACATCTGGCCAGCCACGCTCGTGCCGAGGCGTTGCCCGGGCACCTGCGCACGTGCCAGTGCCGCGCCCTGGGCTGTACGTGGCATTCCCGCAGCCGAGGCTGCGGGGGGCTGGTGCTCCTGGCGCTCACCCGCCAGGCGGGCGGGCGCTCCTGGCGCCTGGCCGACGCCTGCGCCGCCTGCGCCGCAGCAACCAGCGAGACCGCCGTCGTGCCGGACACGCTGCTCGGCGCACGCCGGCCCAAGCCGGCGGGAGGCATCTTGCGGCGCGCCCACCACGGCCTGTCTCCGGGGCCCGACGAACGGGCCCGTGTGCGGGAGATGCTCACCTACCTGTCTGCCACGCTCCCCCAGTTCACCTCACCCGCTGCCCGGCTGCTCGCCCTGCAGTGCGCCCTGCGCTCGGACACCCGGGGACATGTCACTGTCGCGGACGGGCTACTGCGCAGCATGCGGCTGCGCGGGCGCCGGGAACTGTGGCTGGAGCTGGCTCAGGCCGGATGGCTGGAGACGACCAGTCCCCGGCCCGGATCCGTGGCCGTACGGCTACTGGACGCCACCGTGCTCGACCAGGCGCCAGGCCGCGGCGCGCGGCGCCGCGCCGCTCACTGGGCGCTGCACCCGACGCCCCTGGTGCTGCCGGCTGCGGCTCCCGCTGTGTTGCGGCTGACCGCTCTCGCGCTCGCGTCACATACCTTCCGCACGGAGGATTTGGATGCTGTGTCCCGCCTGTGCGGGAACTCCCCGCAGCAGACCATGGAGTTGCTCGACCGGCTGGTGTCGGCTCGCACACTGGCGGCCTGGCATCACCACCAGGACACCGATGAAGTGCTCTGGCAGTTCCCGCAACAGCTACCACGGTATTCGGCAGACCGGGACAGCTAACGCTGCAACCCGCGGCGTCCGGACCAGGAGTACGCATGGACGTGGTCCGGGATGACCAATCCTCATCTCTCATCCGTACTATCTCCGCACGGGGGTATGCGCGGCAGGTGCTGTGCAGCGGCTTTCCTCTCAGGCGCAGCCAGCACATCCGCGCCCGGCAGTTACCTCCCCTCCCCGTCCCTCACGCAACCAAGGAGAACCAGCGCCATGTCGGAGACATCGAACACAACCGAAGTGGCCTCGCAGTATGCCGTCCAGGTGGCCGGCGACCTCGAGCGCAACGCCAAGGAGCAGGAGCGCATCGGCGCGGACATCGCCACGCTGCAGGAGAAGCTCACCGCCCTGCAGCAGGACCACAATGTGCTGGTAAACATCCAGCAGGCACTGGCCGCCACTGTGCCCGCACCGGCTGCTGAGAGCACCACCGTGCCCTCGCCCCGCAAGAAGACGGCCGTTGAGCCTACCGGCGGCAGGCGCTCGCAGGCCGAGAAGACCACGGCCTCGCGGGGTCGCACAGCGGCCAAGGGGCCCGTCGCCAAGAAGGCACGTGCCGCCAAGGCTCCGGCCAAGGCAACAGGGGCGAAGAGCGACGCGCCCACCCTCGTCGAACTCGTCCGCCTTCACCTTGCCGCGCAGAGTGAACCGCGGTCCGCCGCAGAGGTCTCTGCCGGGCTGAACCAGGCCCATCCCGAACGTGCTGTCCAGACCACCGTGGTTCGCAACACGCTCGAAGGTCTCGTTGCCAAGCAGCGTGCCCAGCGCACCAAGCAGGGCTCCTCGGTCTACTACACCGCCACCGGTGGGCCCGAGCCCGTTGCTGCTTCCGAGGTCGCTGCACAAGCCGAGAAGAGCAAGTAGAAGCCCAAGCCCGCTGCGCTCGCCGCCCGCAGACTGGGCTGTGTGGTTGTCACATCACCGGCGACATAGCGTTGGCACGACGGGCCTGGCCCGGAGCGGGCGGCGGAGAGCCAAGGACGTCCGCCCTCTCCAGCTTGCAGCCCTGCTTGATATCACGGCTGAGCCACCAACTCGGGTCAAGCAGGCCGGCCACAGCTGGATCGCGCCCGATGCACTGCGTCATGACGTCCATCGCTTGCGCTTCCGCATGGCGGCAGCCGTCGTTCCGCCAAAGTCCCAAGGGTCCTGGCCGGTTGGGTTCCCTGTCCTCCCCGTGAGGGGATCATGCTGCCATTCTGGCTATACCGATCGTGGCGCCGTCTTCTCACCTGATGCGGTGGCGACCGCCATCGCACTTGCGGCTGCGCCACTACGCTACTTCGGTGCCCGGGCCGGCGCGAAGGCCACTGTGCAAGCCGTCCGCGAACAGACCCGAAGCGCCGCCGACCAGCAGGCACTCACAGCCCGCCGCACTGTGTATGCAGAGTTCGCCCGGGGCGCGGTCCGAGGCGGTCCTGCACGTGGACCAGCAGGTTGAACGGATTCGGCGCGCCGCTGGGAAGTTGCCACCGGAGTGGCGAATGCTGGCGAGAGCCTGGAGCAACGTGCCTGGTCTCCGGGAGCGCTGGGAAGAGGAACGAAGGCCGTCCCCCGCGCGAAGCTTCTGAGCTTGAGGATTTGGCCGCGCTGGTCGCTCTGCTCAGAGGCGGCGTGCACCCGAATGCGCTGAAGGAGGCCGTCCAGCTTGGCCTTCTGCCCCCGAGGGATGCTGAACGGATCACATCATACTCGGTCCAATGGCCCGATGATGAGCCGCTGGAACGGGGTCGGCAGCAGCTTCAGCCCATGAACGAGGCTCTGGGTGCGTTCATACGCGAGGCTCACTTGGTTCTGCATCCGCCAGAAGTGGAACGGACCGCCCGGACCGCCCGTGACCGACCGATGCCGATCCAGTTCAGACGGGAGGAACCTTCACTCTACGCCTCGCACACAGCGGGGGGCCGTTGGCCGCACGAGTACACAGAGCCGTCAGCGAGGGCGCCAAGTGCGTACTTCAAGATGGAGAATCTGGGCTTCGGGGCGGATACGGCCGGTCTCCGAGAGCCACTGGTGCACGGCGGCGGTAACGTCACCGCCGGCGGCGTCCACGCGGCGGGCGAAATCGGTCGCATCGAAGCCGCCGGTCTGGGCGGAGCCGTAGGAGCGTTCTTCGGTGTGGTCAGCGCGCTGGGTGACATCGCGGCGGATCCCGGGTGAGTCGGTGCGGCTGCCGGAGGGATGCACATAGGCGGTCTTGGCGAGGCGGACCGTGAAGGCCAGGCGCAGGCCGCGGAGTGCCGCTTCGGCAATAAGGGGGCGCAGGCGGGCGGACCCGGAGGCGATGGCCTGGGAGGCGACGCGGCCGGTGCCGGAGCCGGTCGGGGTGATCAGCAGGGCTTTGGTGCGGACGCGGGCGCGGGTGCCGGAGGCGGTGGTACGGCGGGTGGTGTGGCGGGCCGCGATGGCGGCAAGTTCGGGCAGGTCGGTGATCCCGCCGGTTTCGACGGCGGTGAGGACCTGGCGCAGGGCGGGGACGAAGGCTGCACCTTTGTTCCTGGAGTAGAACTGCGAGACCAGGGAGGGGTCGCGGTCGATGATGCGGGCGATGTCACGTTTGGTGTAGCCAGCCTGCTGGAGCCGGTCGGCGAGCTGAGCAGCTTCGTTCCTCCCTGTGTCCTGCGAGGAGCGTCGGCGACGAGTGCGGGGCGGCATCAGGCCTCCTGCCGGGTGATGGCGTGGGTGGCCCTTCCAGCGTCCCGAAGGGTGAGGAGTTCCTCCTCGGTGGTGGGAGCGGTGACGGGGCCGGTGAGGTGGCCGCGCAGAAGGTAGTCGCCGGGCTGGTGGTGATAGGGCCAGTTCTGGTGCTGGGTGAGGTAGAGGGCATCGGTACGGAAGGCGACGACGGTGCCGGGCGGGGTGTGCAGGGCTCCGGCGTAGGCGTTGTCGTCGCGGTGGCGCTGGCTGAGGAGGGCAGCGCGGGCACCGGACCAGATGGCGGCGGCCCATTCTGGGTGGGCGTTGGGGTCACGGCTGAAGCCGGTGGGGCGCTGCCAGGTGATCTGCTCGTCGTCGAAGCCGATGATCTCAGCGTCCGGGGGCAGGTCGCGTTCCATGGTGCGGGGAGTGGTGCCGGTGACCATGCGGGGACGCTGGGCGAAGGAGCCGATGCCGTACAGGAGGATGGCGCGTACGGCGCGGGAGGCGAGGTGGGCGGCGCGGGCCTGCTGGGGGTCGCCGTGGATCTGGGCCTGGGCGGTGAGGTTGGTCCAGGTGTCTTTGAGTTTCTTGGCCCAGTCGTCGAGGGGCTTGCCGTCTTCCCAGAGGATGCCGTCGAGGATTTCGATCTTCCACGGCTGAAGGGGGTTGGTCAGGGCGGTGTGGAGTTCGGGGCCACCGGCCCAGGTGGTGAAGGTGGTGCCGGCAGTGGCGGGGTAGTGCCAGGCCCGGTCGCCCGGGGCAGGCGCCGGGAGGAGGCCGACGTGGTTCCAGCCGTCGGGCACGGTGACGCGGACGTGCCAGTGGCCGCAGCCGTACAGGGCGCGGATCTGTTCCTTCTCACTCCAGGAGGCGAAGGTGGCGGAGGGGATGCGGCGGGGGGTGCCGACCGGGGATTTCCAGGTGTGTTTGGCGTAGGCGAAGGTACGGTCGTATTCGACCAGTGCGGGAAGCTGTTCAGGTACGCGGGGCGGGGCGATGAGTTCGTTGCGGCCCTGGCCGGCGGTGGCGTGGAGCAGGCCGCGCAGTTCTTCGGACAGGACGGGGAAGCCGTCAGCGTGCTGGCCGCGTTGGGGGATGGTGCGGGTCCACAGGTCGCGGCCGGTCTGCGAGGGGGAGCCCATGAGGACGGCGTCGTTCCAGTGGCGGCGCAGGGCCTGCCACAGGAGGACGAAGGCGTCGCGGACGGTGGCGGGGGTGTCGTTGGTGTCGAGGTCGAACCACTCCCCCACCGAGCGGATTTCGACGTGGGTGGTGCCGTCGTTGCTCTGGTAGCGGCCGACGGGGTTGCGGGCGTGGACGAAGTGTCCGGCCATGCGGTCGCGGCCGCGGCCGGTGTCGGTGCGCCAGCCGGGGGTGGGGGCGTTCAGCCAGGCGGTGACTGCGTCGCGGAGGTAGGGGTAGCGGTCTGCCTCGCGGTGCCAGGGGTCTCCGGCGGTGATGTAGATCCGCTCCACGCCGTCGGGGACGGTGTGGAAGACGGCGGTGAGGATGTCCGCTGCTGAGCGGCCTGCGAGGTCCAGGTGGTGGGTCTGGTGGCGATGCACGAGGACGCCGGTGGCGGTGTCGAGGAAGACGGTGGACCGTGCCTGCTGCGTGAAGCTCGGTCGTGTGGAGGCCAGGTCCGCGGTGTGGGAGAACCAGGCGTCGCCCACTTCTCCTGGAGGAAGGGTCGGCAGGGTCCGTGGCGTGTCCGGTGCCTCGGGCGGGGCCGGGGCACCGACCGGTTCTGTGAACTTCTGCGGAGGCGGCGGGGTGGGCGGTGCGTTGTTCGTTGCGGGGGCTGCTGTCTGCGGGTGAACCACCGGCCGGTCGTCGGTCTCGTGCATGGTGGCTTCGGAGGGTGTGGTGGGCTCTAGGGCCTCGCGGGCGGCAAGGTCGTCTGGGGCCAACTCGGGGGCGAGGGCGACGATGTCGGCGACGCTCATCCCGGCTGCTGGGGCGATGCGTTCGGCCTTGGCTTTGCCGTAGGCCGCCACGCGGGTGATCCGCTGGTCGCGGTCGGTTTCCAGCTTTGCCAGCTCTGTCCGCAGCTTCTTGATCTTGTCTCGCACGGTGCGCAGTTCGGCAAGCGCGGCGTTGTAGCTCTGTGCGTCCATCGGGTTTCCTCCGGGCCGGGCTCAGGCTGTGGCGTTTGCCGGGACGTAGGCGACCGCGCCGCCAGAGTGTGAGACGAGGCGGGTGCCCAGCAGCAGTCCGGCAAGGTGAGGGTCGTCGTTGACGTGGGACGTCATGACGGTGTGCGGAGTGACCAGGTCGGTGACGTAGCCGGCGAGGCGGGCCTTGGGGAACGCGTGGCGGCCCTGGGTGTTCTTCTCCCACTGTTGAAGGCCGGTCAGTACGGCCACGACGTAACCGGACAGGGTGACCGGCAGCACCTGTCCGGCTGCTACTGCGGCGGGATCACAGCGCCACCAGCCGCGCAGAGCGCTGAGTAGGTCATCTGGTGCGAGGAAGGAGGAGAACCCCGTCCAGGCACGGTCGGGTTCCTTGGCTGGCTGGACGGTGTCGACACGCAGGACGGCGACCTCTGGGGAGTCCAGCTGATCGAGGGGGGCGTGGTGGCGGGTACTGAGTGCTTGGACGGCCTCTAGCGGGACCATGACGCGGACACCGCGCCGGGACAGGCCGGGTAGGAGCTCCGCGCGCACGAGGCGCCGGAAAGTGGTGATGGCACAGCCGAGTTCTTCCGCTGCCTGGCCTGTCGTCAGTAGCATCGCACACCCTTGCATGCCAGATCACATATTTGATTTGGGATGCTAGTGATCACCCGGACAGGAGTCAAAGCCCGGCGACGACGATGCGGAACACAGAAGGCCGTCGCCGGACTCATCTGTTCCTGGCGCACGGTCCAGGCATCCGCTCAGGCCCGCACCGGGCCCCGGCCCGTGGGGGCGGAGTGTCTTGCCAGCAAGCAGGTCCTGCGGCTTCGTCGGTGGTCCGAATGATGTCGCCTCCAAGTGCGTGATCGGGAGGGTGGTCTGAGCCCGCTCGGGCAAAGAGCACTGCGGCCGTTCACGTCGACGGTGGTCCCGGCTTCGACGTCAGGAACCCGATGATCTCGCGCCCTGAGGCTCCGCCCCGACCAGGCCCGAGCCTGGGCCTGGGAAGTGCAGTCGGTGCAGACCGTCGCGAAAGTTGCCGCAGATGGCGGGAAACCCGCGAAGTCGTTCGATCGAGTGTTGGCAAGGCGAACTCAGACCCATCCCTCGAACGTATGCACTGGCTTCTCGTTCATCCTGGGCGCCGAGGCGGCGCGGCCCGGCCTGCAGACCGTATGCGGCTGGCAGCCTCCAGCGCATGTCCTCTAGCTTTCATGACTCTGTGTGGCCTGATGGTGCGATTGATGCTTCCTCCGCGCGGCGGGCCCTGTGGAGCGTGCGTTCGTGCGAGGTTTCGACGATCGCGTGCCCCACTTGCGGGGCAGCGAGGCGTCAGGCGTGCCGCACTTTGCGGGACCGGCCCACGCGGGCCCTGCACCGCAGCCGCACCGTCCGCTATCTGAAGATGCGCTTCGCCCTGGATCTGGTCGAGCCGCATGTCCGGCCAGTTCGCCACCGGACCGGACCCGTACTCGCGGGCGCTGGACTGGAGGCGACTCGGGTACCGCACCCGCAGCCGTGGCGGCTTCCGATGCAGGAAGTGGCGGACCTGGTCCATGTGAGTTTCCTCGACCTGGCCAAGGTCGTAACGGCGCATGCATGTGGGCTCCGGCGGACCGGCCTGGATGAGCTGCTCTTCGGCCCGGACTGCATCCAGCAGAGCATCGACGCCCTCACCTATGCGATGCACGACCGGCAGATCCGACGTGAGATGTACGTCCTGGGCGGCGGCCGCTCGGAAGAGGGCGAGTTGTTGGCGGCACAGTGGCGGTCTGTGCGTGGCCGGCTGCGCGATGCCGAAAGGCTCCTCAAGGAGCAACGCGTGGCGGATCTTACGGCTGCGGGCATTCTGCCCTTCCCGACAGCAACCAGCGATCCACGGCGTCTGGCGCGGATGTGGCTGGGCCGCTACCTCCCCGATGAGAAGGAAGCCTTGGTGCGTGGCTTCGCGGCAGAGGCGGGAGTGGCGCCCTCGGCCACCGTTCATATCAGGTCCATTCCGGAGAAGATCAAGCGGTGCATCGACAACGGGTGGCTTGTCGCGCCACTCACGGACGCGGTGGAGCAGTTACTCGAACTGGACAGGCGGGCCTTCCGGCAGCGTCTCATGGTCGATGCCGGCCGGAACGACACTCGCGACGACGCACTGTGCCATCCGCTGCTGCTCAATCGATGGCGCGATCAACTCAACGAGGTCCTCGCCGACATCGCGCCGAGCGCAGAGAACTCGCATACCCGGCACCTTCATGACCTCACGCTCACGGGCACGGCACGAAGCGCCGCACAGCTCGAGCGACTCCACGGCCGCCGGCGCCTGTTTGCCGCGCTGCTGCAGCGACGCTCGGAATGCATCCGGCTGATCACTACGCTCAACGACGCCATGTCCCTGGCGGAACGCCGAGACCCCAGTTATGAGGTGCTGAAGAGGGCCGGGGCCCGGGCCTACGACGAGCTCGTCCGCCGTCACCCCGCCCTCTACCAGCTCATCCGCGCCCGCCTGGCTCCGTACGAGACTGGCCCGGGCCGCCTTGAGATCACGGGTTCACGTGCACGGCTCCGTGATCAGATCTTCGACGAACTCGACTGCCTGTCCACCTCCTCTAGACCCGGCTGCTAGGCCGTGTCTGACAAATGATCACGCTGTGGTGTCGCGGAGCCACAAGATGAGCGAGGCCAGGTGCAGTCCTGACTGATAGCGGACGGCGAGCTTGTCGAAGCGGGTCGCGATTGCGCGGAACTGCCTGAGTCGGTTGAAGCAGCGTTCGACCACGTTGCGGCCTTTGTACTGCTCTTTGTCGAAGGCCGGTGGTCGTCCGCCGCGGGTGCCGCGTCGCTTGCGGTTAGCCACCTGGTCTGATCGTTCGGGGATGGCGGCCCGGATGCCGCGTTTCCGAAGGCTGGCTCGGATGGCCCGTGAGGAATACGCCTTGTCGGCCAGCACCCGGTCGGGACGGCGTCGCGGCCTGCCGACCGTGGCGCGGGGTACCTTGATGGCGTCCAGTACCGCGTCGAACATCGTGGAGTCGTTCACGTTCCCGGCGGTCACGACAAACGACAGGGGCAGGCCACGGCCGTCCGCTGCCAAGTGGACCTTTGTGGTCAGTCCGCCGCGGGACCGGCCGAGGGCCTGCCGCGCCGCCGAGCGTTGTGGATCTTCCAGTTTGTCCCCGTCCAAGTCCCCTTTTTCCCGGCTCCGGCGGAGTGCTGGTGAGCCCGGTTGATGGTGGAGTCCACCGAAACTGTCCACTCCAGGCGGCCGACCGCATCGTCACGGACCTGAACGTGCTCCAGCAACCGGGCCCACGTGCCGTCGGCTTCCCACCGGGCGAACCGCTCGCAGACCGTCTGTCACGGCCCATAGCGCGTCGGCAGGTCCCGCCACGGAGCCCCGGTCCGCAAGCGCCACAGCACCCCGTCGATCACCTGCCGGTGGTCCCGCCACCGCCGCCCTCGACCATCCAGCGCCGGCAAGAGCGGAGCTATCCGCTCCCACGCCGCATCCGTCAACTCACCACGACCAGCCACAAGATCAAGTATGAGACTTCGCTGCATTGGGGCAGTCCACGACTTCAGCGAAGTAGGGCCAGCCGTTCACTTTGAGGTTCTGCACCGATGGCCGGGTGTCCAGAGCAGGCGCCGCGGCGTCGAGCAGGCGTCGAACCGTTCCGGGCTCGTAGAGGTTGAGCCAGGCGCGGTCCGGGAGGCGCACGACCGTGCCCGCCTCGAAGTGCGAGTTCGAAACGATTCTGTCCGGGCCCGGGGCAAAGACCAAGGCCAATCGACGTCGAACGCCCTGCGCCGTGACCTCTGGGAAGAGTGAAAGCGTCAGCCGGCAGTCAGCGTAGTCCGGTTTCACTCGCTGCCGGACAGTCCAACACCAGACAGCCTCGTCGACCACGAGGTGGCGGACACGTCGATCGTTCCCCATCGAGCCAGCGTAGATCGTTGGCCTGGACGAATGGCTTTTTTAGACGACGCGGTCACCCCCATCGTGATCGTTTGTCAGACGCGGCCTAGCCGCGGTCAGGTCAAGGAGGTCCCAGGAGTCACTGACTGCCACTGCCCATAGCCGTTCCCCATGTCAGCCAACGGGCCTGCACGAACTGAAGAGGGGCGGGTCTTGCGAGCCCCCGAGAAGGGATTGTCGTGGTAGGCACCGGGCAAGAAGCCGCGGGACTGGTCGGCGCTCCCGACGAGGTGACCGTGCGTGACCTGGCCCGTCTCCAGACGCAGGCACTGAGCGACTACCTGACCCGGCACGCCGGCAACGACTCCCTCGCAGAAAAGGCCCTGCTGTCCTGTGCCGCCAGCGGATACCGGTCGCGTGACGACTTCGACAACGTGCTGCGCCGCCACAGCTGTCCCGACACGGTGCTGCTCCGCCTCACCGAGCGCCTGCGCACCCGCCTTGGCGGCGGGCCTTCCTGGCGTGAGACCTGGACCCAACTGGTCCTGAGCAGAACGGGGGCCGATCCGGCACTCGTGCGCGCCCCGCCGGCCTGGACGGCGCTGCGCGCCCGGGGCGACTACCACGCAACCGCGCACGCCGCTGTGGTCACGGCCGTACGCGAGGCTCTGGGAAGTGACCAGGAGGCATGGGACCGCTTCGCGGCCTGCCCCGCCACTCACTCCGGCCCCACCGCCTGGCTGCGCCTGGGCGACTTGCTGGACGCAGCCGCCACAGGGAGCCCGTGGCCGAAGCCGCCGGGCAGCCGATAAGCCCCGCCATGGCCTCAACGGGCACGAGGCCCTCTCACCGAGCAGCAACGCGTGCCAGGTCTGCGCTGAATTCCCGCAATTCCGGCGACGGGCGTGGCGCAGACTTGACCAACTGCGCTACAAATCGGGCTTGTTTGGAAATGCAGGAGGGGGCATCAGCCCCGGCCCGCCCGGCTGCCACGGACCCGTGGCCTGATCCGCCATGGCGAGAAACGCCGTGGCTCTATCGGTCGGAGCCAGGTAGGTGACCTCGGGCACCGTGACCGTGGCACCGTCGTCCATGTACAGGGAAATGGTGAAGGTGTAGATCCAGGGCATCGATCCCTCTCCGTACCGCTCGGCCCCACCGTGAACGCAACCCGCTCCTGAGCATGCGGCGGCAGGGTGTACTTCATTTTCCGGGGGATGACGGCTCCCTCGCGGGCTTCGGCCGGGATCTTGATGTCGTACTGCGCAGTGATGTCAGTCGGCCCGGCCCCGTAGCGGCAGAACACCTCAGCAGCGGAGACAAGGTTCACTTCGGCACGGGAGATCAGAACGGGATTGTCTGCGCTGTTCCTCAGCGTCGCGCTGACGACGGATGCGGGTACCCGAGCCTGTTCGGTGACTTGTCCGTCGAAGACCACATCGGCAGCGACGTTCTGCTCCCGGTGGACGTCCGAGTCGACCAGTTCGACCGCCGGCACCGGTTCGGGCTCAGGTTTGGGCTGCACGTCGGGCCAGAAGAGAAAGATCAGTCCGGCTACCCCAGCAATCGCCGTAACAACGGCGCCGACGATCTCGAGCATCCTTTTCTGCTTGTGCCAGAACCCTCCCTCCGGCTGCGGGCCGCTGTCCCCGGTTTCCGCTGCCGCCGCATCACCTTCCGGCCGTGTGGAGCCCTGACCGCCCTCATCGCTCGTTCGTCTGCCTGACCGCGGCCGCGCAGCGCTGCCGCTTGCCCCTTCCCCCGAAGGCCGACACTGCTCCCCCTCATGTAATCCGTCTGTCTCTCCAGAGCTCATACCCTTCTCCTCCCTTGCCCCCATGGCAGCCATCCACCCACGCGTAGCCCAGCGACGGTTCCGCGCAAAAGACCATCACCGACCCGAACCCAGGTGGGGCCGGCGCCCTGCCAGGGTGCCTCGCGTACCCGCAGCCTTCGCCGCCGGGCAGTGCGTCCCAAGGCACTGCCCGGGAGCGGGTAACGCGAGCACGGAAGGTTCTGTATAGGGAAGTTCACTCCTCCGCAAGTAGCCTCTCTCGCAGCTGGGCCAGTGTGCGCGCCAGTAGCCGGGAGACGTGCATCTGGGAGATGCCGATCTCCTGCGCGATCTGCGATTGGGTCATGTTGCCGAAGAAGCGCAGCAGCAGGATCCGCTTCTCGCGCGGCGGGAGGCTTTCCAGCAACGGCTTGAGGGACTCGCGGTACTCGACGCCCTCGAGTGCCTCTTCCTCGACTCCCAGGGTGTCCGCGACCGCCGGGGACTCGTCGTCGGTGTCGGGGACGTCCAACGACAGTGTGGAGTACGCGTTCGCGGACTCCAGGCCCTCCAGGACTTCCTCCTCCGAGATCGACAGCTTCGTGGCCAGCTCGTGGACCGTGGGCGGTCGGCCTTGTTCCTGCGACAGCTCCGCAGTGGCCGTGGTGAGCGCAAGGCGCAGTTCCTGAAGGCGCCTGGGTACACGCACTGCCCAGCCCTTGTCACGGAAGTGGCGTTTGATCTCACCGACCACCGTCGGGGTCGCGTACGTGGAGAACTCCACGCCACGCTCCGGGTCGAAACGGTCGACCGACTTGATCAGACCGATGGTGGCGACCTGGGCGAGGTCGTCCAGCGGCTCATCGCGGTTGCGGAAGCGGCGTGCGAGGTGCTCCACGAGCGGCAGATACATCCGGACCAGCCGGTTGCGCAGCTCGGCGTACTCCGGGCTGCCGCCTTGCATCGCGCGCAGTTGGAGGAACATCGCTCGCGCGTCACTACGGTCGGCGTCGGACGACGTAGTGCGAAGGGGCTGCTGGGGGGTGGGCTGTGTCTTGGTCCGCCGCTTGACTCTGGCCAGCGCGGACTCGACGTCCTGGGCCGTGGCCATGAGCGATCCGATCGGTCCTTCACTGGCCATGAGGGTTTCTCGCAGCGCGGCAATGTCGTCCTTGTCGTGGTGGTCGGCCCTCGCCGCCTTCCGCCCGCGACGGACCGCCCCCGCAGGCAGTGCGGCAACTTCATCCTCGTCGTGGTGGCCGGTCATCACTGCCTCCCCTCGCCCGTGTCGATCACACCCAGCTCCTGCAGCTGGCTTCGTACATCTTCCAGCGCCTGGCGGGCGCGGTGCAGATGCACGCGCGCGGTGGCTACCTGGATTCGCATCTCCTTCGCGGCATCCCCCAGCGGCTGTCCGGCAATCGCGCAGCGGCCCATGACTTCGCGCTGTTTGTCGCTGAGGGACACGATGCGCTCCAGCACGGTGCGGTAGGCGCCGCGCGCATCCGTCCAGGACGCCATGTCCACCTCCGCCGCGGCCCGGTCGTGGTGCTCTGTATCGAAGCCGATCGAGCCGGCTTCCTTCTGCAGTCGCAGCACCTCCCGCACGACGGTGGTGCGTAGCCATGCGGGCCAGGCCCTGACCGGTTCCAAGTGCGGGGCGTTCCAGCGCTGCCAACATTGCAGGAAGGCCTCCTGCACCGCGTCGTCGGCCAGAGTGCGGCGCCCTCCGGAGACGAAGATCGCCTGCGCCAGAAGGGGCCGGTACCACGTACGGAACAGAGCGTCGAACTCCTCCTCGGGCGGGGCCGTCATTGAGGATCCTGCTCGTCCAGGCGGACGCTCCATGCGGTGCCGTCCTGGTCGCTCACCTCGGCCCTCCCCCCGCGGGCGGACAGCTCACGTGCCATCCGGACCATCGCCCGGGCACACACCTGCTCCCTGAGCAGGTATCCGCAGGTTCGTACAGCCGCGCCCGCAGCAGCCGCCCCGGTGCCCACTATCACCCAACTCCACTGTCCTGTCACGGCGTTGGCCTCCCGAGGCTCGATGTGCTTTCACCAGGTAGAGGAATCAGGCGCCGAAAACGTGTACACGCCCCGCCGACTCCGACCGAGAGGCGACTGGACGATCCGTCCGGCTCGGACGAGTTGGCCTGCAATCCGATGTACAGCCGAGTACCGGCGCCGGAGGGACGAGCCGAAGGCGTGCGCTGGCAGGATTCCCGTCGATCGTCCGCATCCGACGTCCAGCCCGGCGGCCCGCTCGTCCTGGTCAGGAACTTCTTGGTGATCAGTGAGTACGTGGTGTGGCTCTCGTCGGTGGCGTCGGCATAGATGACGATGGAGCGGCTCCAGCAGATGACGGCCGGCCGGGACGGCGTTGAGCGCGTTCAGATCCGCGGTCTGGAGCTGCGTCCGTAGGCGTCGCGTTCGCGCGGCGGCTGCCCGCCACGGAGCCGTAAAGCTCGCCGAGCCGAGCAGCGACGGCTCTCGTTGTG
Source organism: Streptomyces pactum (assembly GCF_002005225.1). Classification (NCBI taxonomy): domain Bacteria; kingdom Bacillati; phylum Actinomycetota; class Actinomycetes; order Kitasatosporales; family Streptomycetaceae; genus Streptomyces; species Streptomyces pactum. The sequence continues at coordinate 8,505,327 of NZ_CP019724.1, read as the reverse complement.
GCCTGGCTGGCTTCGAAGAGATCGCGACGGACGCCCCCCCCTGTCCCGCACCGCAATCAACCCACACCCAACATCAAATGAGCACTCAATGAGTGCTAAAGTTGCGCCTGTCTGTCGGGCACCGAAGGGGCGAGCATGGCCAAGGAATCGGCGAACAACGCGGTGAAACAGCGCCGTGCCGAGCTGAACCTCACACAGCAGGAGGCGGCTCGGCGCGCTGATGTATCTCTGGCGACCTGGCGGCGCTTCGAGAACAACGCAGACAGCGCCGGCGCACTGGACGGGTTCCGAGCGGACAACCTGCAAGGATTCGCCCGAGCACTGAAGCTCAGCGTCACAGCGCTGAAGCAACTGACTGATGCCGGGGCCACGCCGGGCAACGTAGAGCGCGTCGAGACCGACCACTCAGTCAGCGATGTCGTGCAGCTGTTCAACAGGTCTTTCACAGGTGAGCCGCTCACCCCGGCAGACGCCATGGCGCTGGCCAGTACCGTCGACTTCTCCGATTTCGCCCCCACCCGGGACGGCAAGCTGCACCTGGACACCTCCTTCACCTACGAGTTCGCCGCCTACCTGAAAGGCGAGGCGACGATCCGGGACGTCGGTCTGCTGCGCGACCTGCCTGAACTGGCTCTCACCCAGGTCAACAACCACTGGCTGGTACGCATGGGTGAGCGCATCATGCGGATCGGCAGCGAACTGGGAAAAGGGCGTGTCCCGCGTCCCCAGTGCCTGGCCGACGAGTACGCCCTGTGGATCGTCATCCAGAACACCGACCCGCCTCAGATCGGCGACGTCCTCGACATGTTCCCCGGACTCCGGAGTGCGGATGACGTGTTCGGCTACGACCCCGACGTCGATGAACCCGATGACGACCGCGCGATCCGGGAGGACTGGATGAACCGCATGGCGGGCGGCCTCCTCCCTCCGGACGAGAGTCACAGCCACCGGCGGTATGACCTGACCCTCATGGAGGCGTACGGACAAGGCGTCTACGATCCCGGCGATCCCCGTCACCCGCTGCGCTGGTTCGACCGGGACGACCTGCGCGAACGGTGCACATCGGAGCTGGCCTTCGTCAGACTACCGAAGGAGGAACAGGAGGCCCGGACCGCCGAAGCGTTCAACCGCATGTCGGAAATACTGCGTCCGGGAACAGCGGGCAACTCCCACTGACCACAGCGGTTCACCCAGGCCACGCATGCAGGACGAGGCCAAGAGCCCCCCGGATGACGGCTGGCATGTCCACCCGGGGGGGCAGTGACATGACGCGCGGAGTCGGCGGAGCAGCCGGTTTCCGCACCACACCGGCCGGCTTACGCCGATCACGCCACCGGTTCCCGAAGCCTGTTGGCGTCAGCGGCGTTTCGCACGCGCGGAATCGACTCGTGCGAAATCCTCATGCCCTTCGTCCATGAGCAGTCCCCCGGGATCCACCAGCGGCGCCACCACCAGGTGAAGCTCGTCTCCAGCGGGCTCATCCTCGCCGTCATGCCACCGCGCAACCACACGCCCCGCGCCCGCTATCAGGTCAGCGAGCTGGAGGGAGGGGTGGTCCACCGAACGGCCGCGTACCAGATCTTGAAGGTGGTTTTCCTTGATGAGGCCGTGGACCAGACCCACGGCCGTGGCCCCGCGCTCCAGCACCTCGAGTTTGTCATCGGTCAGCAGCCGCTGATCGTCCGCGAGCACCTGGAGCTTGCCGCCGTAGCGTATCGACGCGTGGAGAATGACCGTGGGCACCGCAGTGACGAGGGGGTCCATCGCGTCATCCAGAAGGCCGTGCTCTCCGGTCGGTGTAGCCTCGGCCGGACGCTCACGGGCGAACTCCTCCGCCTCCGGGCGGGTCTTGCGCAACATGTCCAGGACCTCTGCCGCTTTCTTCGCCTGGGGCGCCTTGCGGCGGCGGGCGTAGGCATAGGACTCCCGGATGACGGCGTAGAAGTCGTCGACCGTGACCTGGTCGCCCGTGCGGTTCTTCTTGGAGAAGAAGCCCACGGCGGTGGCAATGAGCCGGTCGAAGCCGTCGCGGCCCAGGGCTCGGGGGCCTTCCGTGGCCAGGTCCAGAGCCAGCTGCCGGCCCACGCCGTTGCTGTCGATGTCGTAACCCAGGGCGTTGAACCGCTCCTCCAGCAGGAGGGAGACGAGCTTGGCCGCCACGAAGTAGTGCTTGTCGATCACGTACACCGAAGCACGATCGTGCAAGGACCCGCCCGGCCCCAGCAGTTCGCCCAGGAGCCGGCGGCGCCGGCTGGCTCCCCCGCCGGTGAACATCTTCTGGAACTTCACCTCCGTCGCGGACTGCTGGATCCCCGCATCACGTCTCAGCGTGTCCACGATCGCGGCGGCTTCGGCGTCATCGATGGCCACCGAACCCAGGATCATGTAGCGGTCGCGGCCATGGAGTTGATCACCGTTATAGCCGGACTCATCGATGGCGATCCACCTGCCGGTGCCGACACCGTCGTCGGTAGGTGCCTGGCGGTTGCGGCGGCTGAAGTACGCTCCGAGCAGTCCCGTGCCGGCATTCGGCGCGTGGTCACGTTCGATCATGCCGCTCATACTCGGCGTACGGAACCTTGTGGACAAGCCACGCTGCACCCACGTCCCGCCGACCACACCCCGGCCTGCGCTGTGGGCACTGTCAGGGGCCCGACGGCAACCAGGTGGCGAGCGACCCGGCGAGAACGATGGTGGTACCAGCAGAGCCGACACCAGTCGAGAGAAACTATCCGGCCACGGCCAGCCCACCTGTTCTCGACCGCCACAACCGGCCGCCCAGCAAATCTGAGCAGTCAACGCTCAGCGTGAGCAACCCAGAAAGAACCGCAGATCACACCCACTCAACCGACACACCCCAACAACCTACCTACGAGTAACTTCAAGTGCGCCCCGCTCATCAAACTGAGCAATGCGCAGGTCAGCCCTCGAAGAGCTGCTCACTTTCAGGGGGGCCGCAACAAGTGAATAACCGCCGAACAAAGTCCTCTGAGTCGCCACAGTCAGCTTGAAGCATCCTCACGAGGAACCGGCTGGGGCCGTGAAACCAGAGGCTCACCCTGCAGCTCATAGTAGCGACGCCAGCTGCGGGCCCGCTGAATTGCTTTCTGCTTGTCTGCATTGAGCTGTTGGACTCTCGCTCGGTCTTTCCTGATCAGGTCCTTCACCTCATCCTCGAGTTCAGGGAAGAGACCGTCCACAGCACCACTCAGCAACGCTAGCGGCATGGTAGTGGTGACCAACATCACCGCGTAGATGACGATTTGAACCGGTAGCGGGCCTTCGGCTAGATGGCCCTCCAGATAGGAAATTGTAGGTCCGGCCATAACGCCGGCAGCAAGAAGGTAAAGCAGAACGATCTGCCGTCTCGCGTCCAACACCTGAGTTCGGTTGATGATGTCCGCTAATGCGGCTGCCCAGGGCACCATCAGAACACTAGCCGAGTACATAATTTTCACGAAGAGTTCGGTATTATCAGCCCAGGCCAACGCAACGATACAAATGGTTACAAGGCTCACGAGGCTCCCAGCCATACAGGCGGTAATTCGTGCTTCCTTCGGAATGCTGGTATCGAACGTCGATTCGACGATGCGGACGTACTCCTCGGCCGTCACGTCACCCGAGTCTTCCTGCTGCGTCGTCGTGCAGGTGTCGTCGCCGCTCGTGTCTTCGCTCGTACGGGTTTGCTCGGCTATGTGCAGGGATTCAGGTTCGTAGCTGGTGTCGTCGTGGACCTGCTTGTCTGTCACACGCAGGCGCTTCTTCGCACGCTGGGCCTGGCGCTGCAGCACTTTGACGTGCTGCCAGCGGTCGCGCCACTCCTGGACCATGTCGGGATCTGCACGGAACTTCGCCGCGGTCGGCTTGTCCAACCCGCTCGGGGTGGTAACGACCCGAACGAACTCTAGAAGTGCTTCCTGCGAGGGCAGCCGCTTCCCAGTGAGCATCTCGGTCAGGCCGGACTTCGTCAGTCTCGATCGCACTGAGGCGGAGGCGATGGTCGCGTAGGAGGGGGAACCGCTAGCAATATGGAGCAGGGTCAGCTCTTCGGCGAAGGCGGTCAGCGCGGCTTCGAACGCGTTGATCACTTCGTTGCCCTGCGGATCCACTGCAGACTCCTCGCCGATCATCAGATCTCCCTTCTCTGGTACGAAAAGCCACGGTAGAGCCCTGTGTCGGCGTGCGTACGCGGATTGTGCCGAACGGATCCGGACGTCCAGCCTCGTCCGGGATCGGGCCAATCCTCAATGGTGTTGTCCGGGGCCGTACGGGGTCGTACGAGTCACTGGGAAGACGGCTGCGAAGGCGGTCTCCTGGAGTCATGACCAACGCAGACAGCACTTCTATGAACCCTGCTTCCACACGGCCCCGCACCCGAAAGAACCCAACGGTGGCACCCAGGACACGCAAGGTGCCGGCTCCTGACGCCGTGGTGCTCGTGGTGCTTCTCGCGTCCTGTGCCGGCATCTACCTCGCCGTCGGCGAAGCGGGCTTCGCTGGCGTCATCAGCGCTGTCGCGGCTCTGTACGGAACCTGGCGCACACGCCGCTGACTGCCATCGCTCGAACATGCCCCAGTGCCTTCAGCGCAGATGCGATGCATGAGCACATGGCCGAACCTGCAGTCGCCGTGGTGGATTTCAGCGCATCAGAACTAACCAAACTGAGACAGCGTCACCCCTCACGCGATAACGCTCAACGACAGCGATGCTCTGTGGATCTCTGACCTCCCGGACAGTGCCCCCTCAGCCCCGAAACAACCCACGCCCAGCATGAGCACCCTCAAGCCTCGCTGTCGCTCACTCCGCTGTCGCCAAACCGATAGATCGCACATGCGCACGGCCCCCGACGGACTGATCCGCAGGGCGTCAACTGCTGTTGGGGGGCTTTTAGTGTCTTCTCTGGCCTTTTGGTGGACGAGTCGTCACTAGGCCAGTCTGAGGCTCGCCAAGACGGTGGCGGGCCTCACGGACACCTCAGCGGTCTATCGTCGCTCAAAGCCTCGTTGCCGCTTATCTGGCTTAAGGCCGTTGACTATTCCTCTGTGGCCGTTTCTGGGGTTTCTTCGATGGCCGCTGCGATCACCGCGTATGCCGGGCGTTCCTGGTCAAGTGATTCCAGCAGTTGGCGCCACAGCTTCTTCCGGGAGTCGCCGAGGTGGCTGGTCGCTTGGTAAAGGCTGACGAGGTAGTAGGGCATGAGGCGGCCCCAGCATTGCGGATTCTCTTCCCAAGCTGAGAGCAGTGCTTGGAGTTGGTCGTGCGTCAGGTAGCTGGCGCAGGGCAGTACTGCCGTTCGCGCCAGGGACTCGCCGTGGTCGAAGCCGCCGGCATCGGCCATGAGGGCTGCCAGATGTTCTGCGAAGTAGGTGCTGGGGCTCTGCGCTATGACCGCGGCCCGCTTGTGGGCTGGCAGGTCGGTGAATGCCTTCTCTAGGCTGGGAAGGGTGGCGCGTACGCGGGGGTCTGTGGCCAGGGCCAGCGCCTGGAGTTCGTCAGGGCTCAGCATCTTGTGCCATGCGCTCTCCTCGGCGTGGGTGGCGCCTACCGTGCGTATGAGGGCGTCGAGTTGGCTGTGCATCGGCTCGTCGGTTCCTGACCAGAATGGTTCGAGGTCTCCCATTCGTCCGGCTGCCCGTAGTTGCACCGGTGTCGGCGCGGTGAGCAGGCGTTGTGCTGCTCGGGTGATGGCGTTGCGGACGAGGTCGTGTTCTTGGGCTGCGAAGACTCGAAGGCAGGTCGCCATTCGATCGGCGAGTTCAGAGTCTGTGATCCCGTCTGCGGGCAGCTCCAGGAGGGCGTGCTTGGCAGCGAGGTCGGTGATGCGGCGTCGGGAGGTCGGGCGTACGCGATAGTAGAAGACCTGCGCAATGTGGACCGGATCGCCGACGAAGCCTGGGTCGGTAACGTGGTTCGTGAAGGCTTGCATGCTTTTGCGTCCTTGGCTGGCCGGGTGAACCAGTACTGCGTCCAGGGCGGCGGCCAAGTGAGCACGTGCGTATTCGGGCTGGGGGTCGAACAACTCTCCTAGTGGGCGCAGCGAGGGATGAGCGCACATGTTGCGGTCCTCGCGCAAGCGCTGCAGCTGGAGCTTTTGCGATGCGTCGATCAGCTCCAGCGTCAAGGCGGTGTCAAGCAGTGAGTCTTCAACCTTCTGCATGGTGCGCACCGCTGTGGCGTCCAGGTGGCCCTGGGCGGACTCGACCTGCTGCACGAGCGGCTTTGCGTCGCCCTCGCCCTCCTCATGGAGCTGGCGGATCTTGCCTATCAGGTCGGCGCAGACTGCTGTCCAGGTCAGGACGATCGCGGCCCTGGCTGCGCCTGCTGTGTAGGCGCGGTAGGCCTCCTTCACCAGTGGCCGAACATCGGCGTCTGGTACCCGTCCGACCCACTCTTCGAGGTCCCTCAACCCGCTCATCTTGCCTCCCCTTCGATCAGATCGACATTGTCCTCCCGAGAGCGGCAGCGCCTGGTCGTACCCAGCCTGTACAGGACGGCCGGACGCTGGGGAAGCACAGGCCCGTCTCGGGTGATGGCCAGGGCGTCGTCGTGCCCGCGCTCAGGTGCTGATTTCGGTGATGGTGTCCGCGATCAGGACAGGAAGGTGGCTGATCGCGCGTTCCAGAAGCCGTTCAATCGGGAGGGCGTGCTGACTGTCATCGACGCTGATGAGCTTGACCCAGGTCGCGGGCTGGTAGCGGGCGAGCATGGACAGGGTGTACAGAACGGCCCACCACGCCATGAGTGGATGCAGTTCTTGCTTCATTGAGGGGAGGACGGGCAGGAAATACCGTTCCCCGGCGTAGGAGCGCGTGATGGTCCGCAGGTACTCGCGGCGCTCGTCTGTGGTGGCTGGTCCGTGGGGCATCTGCCAGTTGACCGTCAGTCCGCCGCGGCCGTCCTCGTGACGGCTGTAGTCAGGGGGTGCCTCGGAGCCAAGACGGAGGGCGTGCGTGGTGACGTAGCTGTCGTGCTGGGCGACGGCCGGGTATGCGGTGAGGAAGTCGGCGAGCGCCTCGCGCGTGCCCGCGTCGACGACCCGGCTCGGAATGTCGTTTCGGCTGGCCGGTACCCCGTGCCACCCGCTTCGGCGGACTGAGCGGTGCCGGCCTTTTCTACTGCCCGGGGCTGGCTACACAGTCAGCCCGTGCGTGCGTCGGCGAGCAGCTGCTGCGCGTTGCGCCCGCGGGGCGACCCCGCCGCATCGGGTGGCATCCCTCGCGCTTCAGCGGCTGGAGTCGGTGATGCCTGCCGCTAGCTTCGCCACGACGTCCAACACGCCCCGCCCGAACGCGGTCGGCGCAACGAGGACGCCGAAGACCAGGACGATCAGTACCGTCAGCTTCTCGTCGTTGCGGTTGCGCGCCTCGGTCCGCCGGCGCAGCCGCACGACGATGATGACCGCCAGCAACACCGCCACATTGATCGTGAGCACGAGCAACCCCCACCCAGAAGAAGACCTTTGGTCAGGTTGTAGCTAGTGCGCCTTCTGGCGTGTCCGTGCCCTGCGAGGATGGCTGCATATATCTGGCAGATCGGCCGGATCGGCTGTCTTGCCTCCCGCCGCTCCCAGAAGAAGGGCGTCACGCGAGGCCCGCTCGCCTACGAGGTCACACGGGCGACAGCGACTCTTGAGTGCGTGCCTGGAAGGTTGCGTGGCTGTTACAGGCCGCCCGCAATGGTGAGGCCACTTTTGCTCGGTTGGAACTCGCGTCCGGCTCAGGTCGCGGTCTCCCCCGGTGGCTACTTCTGGGGCACGCGGAGTGCTTCCGCGGCCACTGTACAGGTCGCCACTGACAGTTAATTCATTCGCTTGCGCGCCCGTCTTATCTCACTTTATGTTGACCCTGTCGCTGATCAGACAGCAGGTCAACGACCCTTATTTACGCAGGCAGTTGACGTTTTATCGCTCCCGTTTACCGGGAGCCACCGTCCCGGCTGGAGCTACTCTCTGTGTTCAATGTGCTGATGTCGCCGTGCGTGCCGATGAAGTGGTGCCACACCGCCGACCCCACCGAACTCTCGCGTCTGGTGCCTGGCGCGCTGCCTGCTGCCGCTCCGGGCCTGACGACTCTTACTCCTCTCGGTGAGGTGCTCTCGGCTGCGCATCTCGGCACGCTAGATGTCCCTAACGTTGCCGTCTCCTCCGCCCTGCGCCGGCTCCTCGTGGCACTGTTCATCCGCGTCAGCGGCCTGGACATCGCTGGCCCCGACGCGTGGGACGACCGCTGGGACTTACTCCTTGATCAAGGTCACCTTGATCCCACAGAGGTGAGCGCCTACGTCGCCAGGTGGGGTCACCGGTTCAACCTGGACGACCCTGAGCGGCCGTTCCTCCAGGACCCACGCCTCGCTGAGGAGTGCGGCGACCCGGCGCCGCCGGCGAAGCTCGTTATGACCCGAGCGTCCGGGAACAATCAGCCCTGGCTGAACCGGACTCCGCAGGATGCACCGATCACGCCGTACGAGGCGTTCTGGTGGATCCTCGCGTGGCGGCAGTACGGGCCGTGCGGACTCGGAGCGAACCGCAGCCACAACGGCATCACGCACAAGTCCATGGCTGCCGCCCCGCTTCGGTCCGTCATCTCCTGGCACCCCGAGACCGGCAACGAATACACCAACCTCCTGCTGTCGGCACCCCACCCCACCGACATCCCCGTCACCGGACCCGACCTGCCCGAGTGGGAACAGGCCACCCTGCCCGACCCCCTCCACCCTGAACTGCCATCCGGCCCCGTGTCCCGGCTCATCAACCGGGCCGCGCACGCCACCCTCACCCATGCCGACCCGGCCACCGGCCAGATCACCGCCGTCTGGGCAGCATGGCGATCCCCCGTACCCACCGCCGTGAAGGAGGCCGGCGCGAAGAAGGCTCTCGAAGTCGCGGCCGAGGCCGTCGCCGCCGCTGGCGACCCGTTCCTCATCAACCGCAGCAAGGGCGGTCCCGTCCGCGCCAACCACGCCCGCGCCCTTGTACGGGACTTCGACTCCCTTATCCACATCCAGCGCCCCGGTGACACCACGAAGGCGGCTACCACCCCGCCGGCGTGGATCCGGCTCCTCGACACCCTCCCCATCGAGGCCCTCGACCGACTCGGCCCCATCCGCGCACGAGCTCTCGCCTGTCACCAGGACAAGCAGGAGAAGGAAGAGATCTGGTTCGAGCAAATCACCCCGGTCCCGATCGCCGACTACACCTCGGGCCGCCACCCCGAAAGGGCGGCTCTGGTCGCATCCACCCGCAAGACGGCCGAGGACACTGCGAAGGCCCTGGCGGCCGCCCTGCGGTCTGCGTGGAACGCGATGAGTCCCGATCCTCGCTCCGAGTGCCCCTGGACCAACGACGCGATCGCCGCCTACTGGGACCGCGCCGACAGCCGCTTCTGGCAGGCCCTCAACGCCGACACCGACCCCCAACTGCACTCACTTGCCATCGCCTTGTACGACGACGCCACCCGCGCCGACGCCTCCACGCCCACGGGCCTCATTCCCATCGCCCAGGCGCGAGCCACCCTCACCCACCCCAAGGTCCGGCGCACCACGAAGAAGACCACCTGATCCGCGACCACGAGAAAGAGCCCCGACCGTGACGACCGAATCACCGCCGTCCAAGGAAAACAGTCTCGCCACCTGCGAGCGGTTCATGAACACCGTCCGCCGCGCCTGCGCCACCCCCGAAGGCCGCGCAACCCTACGGCAGGGTCTCGCCGACCATCTCGACAACCCCTGGCCCCTTTACGTGCACCTCATGCCCGCCGGCGGCATCCCTGTCGGTGAGGACACCCCCCACCACGCTCTCCGCCAAGCCGAACACCCGTTCCTGCTCGTCGCGGCCCTGTACGCCGTCCACGACGCGCCCAACCCCCGCGCCGGCGACAAACCGCTCACCGTCAAGCAACCCGCCCCGGCGAAGCCGTGGGAGAACCTCGGCTGGTCCCTCGCCCGCGCTGCGCGCGTCGGCATGCGCCGCGAGACGGCCACCGGCCTCCTCTCTCACCTGTGCGAACTCGACTACGAGGCGTTCATGGCCGAACTCCCGTCCACCATCAGCCTTCTGCGTTCCAGCAACATTCCGGTCAGGTGGCCGGTCCTGCTCCGCGACAGCATCCGCTACCAGCGCTGGGCGCCCGACGTCCGGATCGACTGGGCCCGCTCCTACACCACTCCCGCAGGCTCGAAGGAGACCAGTAAGTGACCCCGCTCTACATCGACGTCCACATCATCCACTCCGCCCCCTACAGCAACCTCAACCGCGACCGGCAGGGCGCCCCGAAGATGGCCACCTACGGCGGCGTGTCCCGCCCTCGCCTCTCATCCCAGCACGGACGCCGCCACAGTCGCACGCACATGGAAGAGGCCCTCGGTACGCGCGCCATCCGCACCCGCGGCACCCCCCTCGCCGTCGCCAAGCGCCTGACCGCAACCGGCTGGGACGAGACCACCGCTCTTGCCGCCGCGCAGATGCTGATCCTCGCGGCCGACGTCAAAGGCCTCGGCTTGTCGGACGCCGGTGGCACCAACGCCCTGCTGTTCCTGCCGGAGACCGCATTCGATTCCCTCGCCGAGATCGCCAACAGCCGCCGCGACGTCCTCACCAAGGCTGCCGGCGCCGCGGCAAAGGCCATCACCGAAGCCAAGGCGAAGGCCGAAGCCAAGAAGGCCAAGAGCGACACCGAGGACGCTGACGCCGACTCCGAGGAGGAAGAGGCCGTCGAGACCGGTCCCCTCGCCACCGCCTACAAGAAGATCCCCGCCGCCGAGCGCAAGGAGCTCCAGTCAGCTGTGCTGGAAGTCTTCCGCCAGCGCAACGCATCCATCGCTGCCTACGGCCGCATGCTTGCCAACGAAGCCGGATCCACCGTCGCCGGCGCCATCCAGATGGCCCACAGCATCGGCACCCACGCCGGCCCGTCCCAGATCGACTTCTTCTCCGCCGTGGACGACCTGATCCACGACGCCGGAGAAGAAACCGGCGCAGGCCACATGGGCGACCAGCGCTACACCTCCGCCACCTTCTACCGCTACGCCACCCTCAACGTCCGCGAACTCATCGACAACCTCGACGGCGACACCGCCACCGCCCAGCAGGTCACCGAAGCATTCCTGCGGGCCTTCCCGCTGGCGATCATGCCCGCCAAGGCCTCCGGCACCGCACCCCACACCGTCCCCCACCTCATCCACATCGCCGTCCGCACCGACCGGCCCGTCAACCTCGTCGGCGCGTTCGAGACCCCCATCCCCGCCACCACCAACGGCTACGTCACCGCCTCACTGGACGCCCTCAACGCCCACGCAGCCGCCCACGCCCGCATGCTCGGCACCAGCCGCATCGCCGACCACGCTCACGTCACCCTCAGCGACACCGAGTTCACCGCCCTCGGAGACCGCGTGGACGCGGTCGATGACCTGATCACCCGAACCCTCGCCACCATCACCAAGCACACCAGCTGACCCGGCCTGCCACCTGCACCCGCGGAGCTGAAGCACACCGTCCCGGGACCGCTCCGCGCACGCGGAGGTCGCATCCGCCCCACCACACCAAGGAGGACCCTTGACCGGCTTCCTGATGCACTTGTCCGCCCCACTGCAAAGCTGGGGTGGACCCGCCGACTTCAAAGTGAGGCCCACCAGCACCTCGCCCACCAGGTCTGCCCTCACGGGCCTTCTCGCCTCCGCGCTCGGCCGGCCCCGCGACCACGAGAACACTGACCTTGCCCAACTCCGCTACGTCATCCGCGTCGACCGCCCCGGGCACCGCGAGATGGATTTCCACACCATCGGCGGCGGCTATCCCAGGGAACTCACCCCACCCACCGCCGACGGCAAACGGAAGAAGCCCGGGGAGGGAACGATGATCACCGAACGGTGGTACCTCGCGGACGCCGCGTTCACCGTCGCCGTCACGGGCCCCGGTGACACCATCGCCCTCGCCGCTCACGCCCTTGCCGAGCCGGTCTTCGCCCCCTACCTCGGCCGCCGCTCCTGCCCACCCGACACCCCCATCCTCCTGCGCACGGACCTGGACGACCCCGTGGCCGAACTCGACCGCGCCCCACTCCACGCAGACCGGCCCCGCAACGCGGCCACCATCGACGTCACCTTCATCCACGACGCTCCGCCCACCCCTGACCTCCCGGCGACCACCACCGTGCGCGACACCCCCGCACCCGGCCGCACCTTCACCACCCGCGACCTGTGGGAAACCCAGCGCGCCCTCCCCGCCAGCCTCTGCGCCGGCCGCGGAACCCAGTGGCTCACCGCCCTCACCGCCTACGCAAAGACCACTGCCGTCCAGGAGACGCCATGACCACTGCCGCCACCGCAACCACCGTCCACCTGGCCCGCATCACCCTCAACCCCCGCTCACGCGACTTCCACAACGACCTCCGCGACCACACCGCCCTCCACCGCCGCATCAGCGCACTCTTTCCCGACCAGGCAGGCACCAGCCCCCGCACCGCCCACAACGTTCTCTACCGCCTCGAACGCGAACCAACCGGCGCCAAACTGCTCATCCAGTCCACCGGCATCACCATCAACCGCAACGCCCTCCCCGCCAGCTACACCACCGCCGACATCGACTACCGCGAACTCAACCCCCTCCTCGACTGGGCGACACCCGGCCGCATCATCCGCTACCGCATCGACGCCAACCCCCTCAAAACCGAATTCGTCCCCGGCCGCCGAGGCCGCCGCGTCCCCCTCACCGGTGAAGCCGCCCTCACCTGGTGGGAACGCAAAGCCGCCCACGCCGGTCTCACACCGCAGCTCATCCTCGACACCCCCCAACCCCCCGTACTCGCCACCCGAGGCGACAAGAAGCGCGCACGCCTCAACGTCACACGGTTCGACGGCATCGCCACCATCACCGACACCCACGCCCTCCGCCAGGCCATCACCACCGGCATCGGCCAAGGACGCGCCTACGGACTCGGACTCCTCTCCATCGCACCCCACCGCGAGCAGTGACACAGCAACGCAACCAAGACAGCACAGGTTAGAGAGGGTGCGCTCCGCGTGAGTGGAGGTGTCCCGAACCCCATCACCGGCGACAAAAACGTCTTTGCATGGGCTCCGCGTACGCGGAGATGTCCCGTTGTTGGTGCCCTGGCCGATGGTGCGGGCGATATGCGCTCCGCCTACGCGGAGGTGTCCCGCAGGACGAGATCGCCGGCTACGAGTGGATGATGCGTGCTCCGCAAACGCGGAGATTTTCTGGATCTGATTGGAGATCTCTGATGATGCGGCCCCTCATTGAGGATCGCCTGTGGGGCAAGTCCGATGGTCTGGAAGACGTGGGGCCGTACCCGGTCCTCGGCCATCTGATCGACACCGCGATGATCGCCGGACAGTTGTGGGACAACTACCTCACCGCCGGCCAGCGGGACATCATCGCGAAAGGCTGGGGCGTTACCGAGGTGCACGCTCGGCAACTGGTGATGTTCTGGGCTGGACTGCACGACCTGGGCAAGATCTGCCCGGCTTTTCAGCATCAGGACCAGAAGGCGGCGGCCGGTCTCCTCGAGGACCCCGCATACCCTGTCCCGGACGACCGCAGTTCGATCCGGCACGAGCGCGTCTCTCACCTCACCGCGCCCATGCTTCTCGCGCAGGCGGGCTACCCAACGAGCGGCCGTCCACTGCGGTCGATCGCCCACCAGATCGGGCAAATCCTCGGCGGTCACCACGGCACCTACGGCAATGCCCTGAACGCCCGCACTCTCACCGGCCCCGAGGACCAGGAGCCGCGCGTCGGGGCGGCCGGCTGGAGCGCGCAGCGGGCCGCGCATCTCCACACTGTTCATGCTCTGTGTGGCAGCCCCGAGCCGCCTGCCTTGTTCGCCCCCGGGGGCGCCTGCGTCGTAGCGACAGGATTGATCGTTCTCGCGGACTGGCTCGCCTCCCGGATCGGCTGGGTTCGCGCACGCCACTGGGAGCGCAAGCACTCCCGTGACCCTCGCGACTGGAAGACGCATGCCGAACGTGCCCAGAGGGCAGCGCCGGAGGCTCTCGCGCAGGTCCAGCTTGCCTCCGCGGTCTGGAAGCCGGCCAAGTCGTTCACCGCGATGTTCCCGTTCATCACCGACCCGTACCCTCTTCAGGCTGACCTCGCCAAGCGCCTCCCGGCGCTCGTCAACGGTCCTGGTCTGGTCGTCATCACCGCCCCCACCGGGGACGGCAAAACGGAAACGGCGTTGTTCACCGCGCACGTCCTCGGTCACGCCGCCCGCACCGAAGGCCTCGGCGTGTTCCTGCCGACCATGGCCACCACCGACGCCATGCACACCCGCATCACCGAGCACGTCGCCCAGGCCGCCAGCGTCCGCATGCCCGTCGCCCTGCTGCACTCCATGGCCTGGCTCAACGCCGACTACAACCCCGACACAGACCGCGTCCTCACCGACGCGTCAACCACCGCGGGAGAGTGGATCAAAGGGCGCCACCGCGGGCTCCTGGCCGGCGTAGCCGTCGGCACCTGGGACACCGCGGCCCTCGCCGCCCTCCCGGTCCGCTACAACGTCATGCGCTGGCTCGGCCTCACCGGCAAAACCGTTGTCATCGACGAGGCCCACGCCTACGACGCCTACGGACATCGCCTGACCGAACGCCTCCTCGAATGGCTCGGCCACACCCGGACCCCCGTGATCCTGCTGTCCGCCACCCTCACCGGCACCATCGCCACACGACTCGCAGCCGCCTACCGGACCGGGGCAGGCCACACCAGCCCCGCCACCATCGCCCCCACCTATCCCGGCTGGACCCATATCGACGCCACCACCGGCACCGTCACCACCAGCGAAACCCTCCCCACCACCCGTGCCCGCCGCCTGGCCGTCAACCTCCACCACATCCGCCACCAAGCCTCCCCCACCAACCCGGACAGCCGCCTCGCCACCCTCACCCGCACCCTCCAGCCCATGATCGACGAAGGCCGAGGCTGCGCCGCCGTCGTCTGCAACACCGTCGCCGACGCCCAGGCCACCGCCCGCCACCTGAGGACCGCATGGGCCGGCCCCACCGCCCCGCTCGTTCAACTGCTCCACGCCCGCATGCCCGCACGCCAACGCCGAGGCGTCACACGCCGCATCGAGCACTGGGCCGGAAAGCCCCGCGCCGCCCGCACCACCCCGGACGGCCACTACACCCCGGCCCGCGGCCGTCGCCCCTCCCGGCCGGTCATCGTCGTCGCCACCCAGGTCATCGAACAATCCCTCGACGTCGACTTCGACCACGTCATCAGCGACCTCGCCCCGATCGCCCTCCTCCTCCAACGCGCCGGCCGATGCCACCGCCACCCCCGCACCGACCGCCCCGCCTGGGCCCCCGCCCCGGCCATGACCGTCCTCATCCCCACCGGAAAACTCCCACCCCAGAGATGGGGCACCGTCTACAGCGAAAACCTCCTCAACCGCACCGTGACGGCCCTCCAAGGCCTCGGCGGCGGCATCTGCGCCATCCCCGAAGATGTCCAAAGCCTGGTCGACCAGGTCTACGCCGCCGACTGGACCACCACCGCCGGCACCCACGATCTCGCCACCGAACACGCCACGCGGGCCCTCGCCGACACCGCCACCATCCCCACCCCCACCCAGCTGATCCGCGACCTCCACCCGCTCACCACCATCGACGACGAGAACCTCCTCGTGACCCGACTGGGCGCAGACAGCGTCCGCGTCCTGCCCGTCTGGACCGACACCAACGGCCGCCCCTGGCTCGACCGCCAGGCACGCCACCGGCCGCTCCCCACCCACATCGACCCCCGAGACACAGCCACCATCCGCAACCTCATGGCCCACACCGTCCAAGTCGACCACCGATGGCTCCAAGGACACGGCGCCGAAACCAACACCCCCACCACCTGGCGGCACATCGGTGCCCTCCAAGACGTCCTCCTCCTGCCACAACGCGTCACCAGCACAGGAAGACGGCCGTATCGACTCAACGGCAAAACCCACCACCTGTCCCGACTCGACGGCCTCGTACGCGAGTAACATCACAAACACACTCGCACCTTGAAAAAAGAATCACGCAACACCCACGACATCGCAGGTCACGAAATACCCGCTCCGCGCACGCAGAGGTAAGCCGGCCCAACCGGTCTGGTTGATGTCCCACCGGTAGTCCTCTCCGCTCGAGCGGAGGTGAGCCGGTGCCGCCGTCGGTGGTGACCCAGCCGAGGCAGTCCTCTCCGCGCGAGCGGAAGTGAGCCGTTGCAGCCGGTGGCGTCCAGCTCGACGACCCACCCCTCTCCGCGCGAGCGGAGATGAGCCGCCAGCGTCGCTCATGTGGACTCCGTCCGTGCCGTCCTCTCCGCGCGAGCAGAGGTGAGCCGACCGTCGTTTTCTCCCACCTGGCACACCGGATGTCCTCTCCGGGCGTGCGAGCGGAGGTAAGCCGGTCGGAACCGTCTCCCGTACCGGCGGAGAGAAGTCCTTTCCGCGCGAGCGGAGGTGCGCCGGGTCACTCGGCGTCTGTGGGTACGGTCCTCTCCGCACGAGCGGAGGTGAACCGACGTTCACGGCGAGCTCCACCGCCAGGCCGACGTCCTCCCCGTGCGAGCGGAGGTGATCCGAAATCGACCAGCGTATCTACGACCTCCGCCACGAGTCCTCTCCGCGCGAATGGAGGAGAACCGGCCTCGCGGCGGCCGCGGATCCCTCATGGGGACCCTCTCCGCGCGAGCGGAGGTGAGCTGGTGACCAGGCGCACGCAGACCGGCATACTCGGGTCCTCTCCGCGTGAGCGGAGATGAGCCGCAGACCTGTCACCCCAGAGCGCAGGTCGAAGGGGCCCTCTCCGCTCGGCGGAGGTGAGCCGTCGAGTGGGTCGATCGCCACCAGGCGGCCGAAGTCCTCTCCGCACGAGCGGAGTGAGCCGACGCAGGACGGGAAGACGCCCGCGCTGGAGCTGTCCTCTCCGCGCGAGCGGAGGTGAGCCAGTCCGCCGGCCGACGCTCCCCGGCGAGATGATGTCCTCTCCGCTCGCGCGGAGGTGAGCCGGCATCCACGTCGGTGGACGGTACGCCCAGTTCGTCCTGTCCACGCGAGCGGAGGACGAAGCGCCCTCTCCGCGCCAGCGGAGGTGAGTCGCTCCTGGAACTTCCGCTCCCATTCCGTGGAGCGTCCTCTCCGCGCGAGCAGAGGTGGGCCGGACATCAGCGCCTGTCTGGGGGTGCGTAGGGAGTCCTCTCCGCTCCAGCGGAGGTGAGCCGTTCTGCGTCGCCTCGGGGTACGCGTCGTCGGTGCCCTCTCCGCGCGAGCGGAGGTGAGTCGTGATAGACGGTCTTGCCGGCGGCGTCCGGGTAGCACTCTCCGCACGGGCGGAGGTGAGCCGTACAGCGCGCGGACGGAGACGATAGCGTTCACGTCCTCTCCGCGCGAGCGAAGATGGTTCGTGGCGCTGCGTCAGGCCGGCCTCCAGATGGTCCTCTCTTCGCAAAGCGGAGGTGAGCCGTGCCCAGTCGTCGTGGTCGAGCTGCACGGCGTGTCCTCTCCGCGCCCACGGAGGTGAGCCGTACCTGGTCAGTGAGCTGGAGCAGATCCTCCTGTCCTATCCGCGCGAGCGGAGGTGAGCCGTAGAAGGGAGGCCCGGGGGAAGGGCACTGGTGCCGTTCTCTCCGCCCGAGCGGAGGCGTCCTCTCCGCGCCAGCGGAGGTGAGCCGAACGCGAACGGCGCGCTGAGTTCTGACCAGGTGCCCTCTCCGCGCGAGCGGAGGTGAGCCGTTCGCCCGCCCGGTGCCGACGATGGTCCCGGCGCCCTCTCCGCACAAGCAGAGGTGAACCGTCGTGGACGTTGCCGTCCTCGTCGATGCCGGTGTCCTCTCCGCACGAGCGGAGGTGAGGCTCAGCCGTCGCAGAAGGAGACGTCGTGGTCACTGTCCTCTCCGCGCAAGCGAAGGTAAGCCAACGTATCCGTTCTCGAGACCGGGGATCTGATTGTCCTCTCCGCGCGAGCGGGGGTGAGCCGGGCATGGACGTCTACCCGGTCACCGTGGTGTCGTCCTCTCCGCGCGAGCGGAGGTGAGCCGTTCTGCCGCCCGTCAGGTGAGCCGGTCAGCCGGTCCTCTCTGCGCGAGCGGAAGTGAGCCGTGGGACAGGCTGCCGACGGACACGGTCCGGTAGTCCTCTCCGCGGGAGCGGAGGTGAGCCGGTCACCATCGGCCAGGGCACGGATTTCGATTTGTCCTCTCCGCGTAAGCGGAGGTGAGCCGTGCCACAGGACCTCCAGGTCCGCGCGAGCGGAGGTGAGCCGGATTACACGGTCGAAGCCGTGGGCATCGGCGGGTCCTCTCCGCCCGAGCGGAGGCGAGCCGGATCCCGATTCGGGTTTCGTGGTGACGTCCGGGTCCTCTCCGCGCGAGCGGAGGTAAGCCGGACAGCACAGCGCTGATAGCTTGCTTGATCGCGTCCTCTCCGGGCGAGCGGAGGTGAACCGGTCGGCGACGGTTCGACGTACCGGTGGTGGCTGTCCTCTCCGCGCGAGCGGAGGTGAGCCGGAGGTCTGCCCATGGCAGGCAACTCTCGGCCGGTCCTCTCCGTGCGAGCGGAGGTGAGCCGTCCGCCAGGAGCAGCAGCCGCTCGATCGCCGAGTCCTCTCCGCGCGAGCGGAGGTGAACCGGCGGTCTGGGACTCCGTCCTGGGCGACATCATGTCCTATCCGTGCGAGCGGAGGTGAGCCGTTCTGCCGCCCGTCAGGTGAGCCGGTCAGCCGGTCCTCTCCGCGCGAGCGGAAGTGAGCCGCCGGTGGGGTGGGCGGTGTGGCCGCATCACACGTCCTCTCCGCGTAAGCGGAGGTGAGCTGTCGGCGACGGCTGAAAAGTGGACCAGTAGCGGCGCTTGAAAGTTGACCCTCTCCAGGGGTCTGGCTCGTTGAGTCAGGCCGGGAGGAGTGGTGATCAGCGTGGAGGACTGGGCGGAGATCCGCCGGCTTCACCGGGCCGAGCAGATGCCGGTTCGGGCGATCGCAAGAAAGCTGGGGATCGCGAGGAACACTGTCCGCAGGGCGATCGCGGACGACGCGCCGCCGAAGTACCAGCGGGCTCCGAAGGGCTCGATCGTGGACGCGGTCGAGCCGCAGATCCGTGAACTTCTCGAGCAGTGGCCTGAGATGCCGGCGACGGTGATCGCCGAGCGGATCGGCTGGGACCGTGGTCTGACCGTGCTCAAGGACCGGGTCCGGGACCTGCGGCCGGCCTATCGGCCTGCGGATCCGGCCTCGCGGACGGTCTATGAGCCGGGCGAGATCGGCCAGTGCGACCTGTGGTTCCCGCCGGCCGACATCCCGCTCGGCTTCGGCCAGGTCGGGCGGCCGCCGGTGCTGGTCATGGTCGCGGGCTACTCGCGGTGGATCACCGCCCGGATGCTGCCCTCCAGGTCAGCGGCCGACCTGATCGCCGGGCACTGGCGGCTGCTGACCGAGCTGGGCGCCGTCCCACGGGTGCTGGTCTGGGACAACGAGGGAGCCGTCGGTTCCTGGAGGCCCGGCGGTCCTCAGCTGACCGATGAATTCGCCGCGTTCGCCGGACTGCTGGGCGTCAAGTTCCTGCTCTGCAAGCCGCGGGATCCGGAAGCCAAGGGCCTGGTCGAGCGGGCCAACGGCTATCTCGAGACGTCGTTTCTGCCCGGGCGGGTATTCACTTCGCCGGCCGACTTCAACATCCAGCTCGCCGACTGGCTGACCAGGGCCAACCGGCGCATCCACCGCACCTTGCAGGCCCGCCCGGCGGACCGGCTGGAAGCCGACCGCTCGCGGATGCTGGCCCTGCCGCCGATCGCCCCGCCGGGCTGGTGGAAGGCATCGCTGCGGCTGCCGAGGGACCACTATGTCCGCCTGGACACCTGTGACTACTCGGTGCATCCGCTGGCTGTTGGCCGCCGCGTCCAGGTCGCCGCCGACCTGGACCAGGTCCTGGTGACCTGCGACGGCGTCGAGGTCGCCCGCCATGCCCGCAGCTGGGCCCGCCACCAGACCATCACCGACCCGGACCACGCTGCGGCTGCCGCAGCCGCCCGCAAGGCGGCCGCCGGCACGAAACCGGCGCCGGTGGACGTGACGGAGGTCGAGGAGCGGTCGCTGGAGGCCTACGACCGGATCTTCGGCGTCATCGACGGCGGGCTGAGCACGGGCGAAGGGGCAGCGTGATGAGCATGAAGAACGGCACGAACCAGGCCAGGACCAGCCGCGACGTCGGTTCTGAACTGATTTATCTGACCAAGGCGCTGAAGGCTCCGGCCCTGCGGGATGCGGCAGCCCGGCTCGCCGAGCGGGCCCGCGACGAGGGCTGGAGCCACGAGGAGTATCTGGCCGCCTGCCTGCAGCGGGAGGTCGCCGCCCGCGACTCCCACGGCGCCGAGGGACGCATCCGGGCGGCCCGTTTTCCCTCTCGCAAGTCGCTGGAGGACTTCGACTTCGACCACCAGCGGTCCGTGAAACGCGAGGTCATTGCTCATCTGGGGACGTTGGACTTCGTCGCCGGAAAGGAGAATGTGATCTTCCTTGGGCCGCCCGGCACCGGCAAGACCCACCTCGCCACCGGGCTCGGCATCCGGGCCTGCCAGGCCGGCCACCGGGTCGCCTTCGGCACCGCCGCCCAGTGGGTCACCCGCCTCGCCGAAGCCCATCAAGCAGGGCGTCTGAGCGATGAGTTGACCCGGCTGGGACGGATCCCGTTGATCGTGGTCGACGAAGTGGGTTACATCCCTTTCGAGCCCGAGGCGGCGAACCTGTTCTTCCAGTTCATCTCGGGCCGCTACGAACGCGCCTCGGTGATCGTGACCAGCAACAAGCCCTTCGGGCGCTGGGGCGAGGTCTTCGGCGACGACACCGTCGCCGCCGCGATGATCGACCGACTCGTCCACCACGCCGAGGTCATCTCGCTGAAGGGCGACAGCTATCGCATGCGCGGCCGCGACCTCGGACGGGTTCCCGCCGCCAACACCGGGGAATGACCAACATCAACTGACGCAGCGGGGGGTCATTTTTCACCCGCCGGAATCGGCTCACATTTCAAGCGTCGCCGACAGTGAGCCGGGGCCTGACGAGGCTCTGGAGTGCAAGGACGTGCCCTCTCCGTGCAAGCGGAGGTGAGCCGCAAGACGAAGTCGCGGGCTCCGAGTGGACGATGTCCTCTCCGCGCTAGCGGAGGTGAGCCGTGGTGGAAGTGCCCTGTGATCAGGATGTCGGCGTCCTCTCCGCGCGAGCGGAGGTGAGCCGGAGTCGGAGCGCTTCAGTGTGAGGGTGCAGGGTCCTCTCCGCGCGAGCAGAGGTGAGCCGAAGCACACCCGCTTCCGCGGTGGTGCTTCGGCGTAGGCGCCCATGTCGCTCCTCAGTTCGGTGTCCTCCCCGTCCGCAGGGCTGTTGGGTCACCCCCGGCAATCATGAGCAGGACATCCATCCCGCAGCTACTGCAGCTGAGCTGCGGCGCCCGGCGTGCAAGATTGCCCGCAGCCCAGGCCGACCAGACCCTGCCCTCAGCTGGTGGGCGATGCGCGGCGCGGCGGTGGAACTGCCCGCAGCAGTTCCCAGAGCGGCCGTGAGCCGGACGCCCATACGGCAAGTGTCTGGCGGTCGACCACGTGGAGCCGCTGTTGCTTGGCGAAGGTCACGGCCGGGCCGGTCACGCGGCCGTTGGTGACAATGACTGCGACGTCCGCGCCGTGCACCTGCCGGGCCGTTCCGTTGAGTACCTGCAGGTCAGGTGTGCCCACCGGTGAGCCTTGAGCGCCGTTGCGGCGGTGCTTGCACTGGAACACGCTTGAACGGGTCTGTGGCCTTGACGTCCGCGCCCAGGTCGCCGCGGCCGCCGACCCGCTGGGCACCTTGGCAGCCGTCGCGCTGCATCAGGTCCCGTATAGCGTCCTCGAACCGAGCGTGGTGCAGCGCATCCAGCCCCCAACACAGCCGCGACGAAACCCTCCGCCACCTCACCCCCGACCAATACCTCCCCTACGCCCTCAACACCTACCGCGTCCTCCTCACCCGCGGCACCCACACCACCCACATCCACACCACCCACCCCGAAACCCAGCACTTCCTCGCGAGCCTCATCCCTTCACAACCACCAACCGACCAGCCATAGAAACGAAGAGGCGCCCCGCCGCGAGGCACCTGCCAAGTTAGCGATCGCTTCACTGGGTCAAGCCAGGAGCCTCGACCGGAAGGGGCGACAAGGACGTCAGGTGATCATGCAACAGGACTGAGTTCTCCGCAGCTGGAGCAGTGACGGCATGGCCGGTACGTAAAACGACTCACGCGGAGGTCGTCTGGGGAAAGAAACAACGGCGGCCGCCCTGTTCGGGCGGCCGCCGCGTCAACGAGTCGTCTGGCCTTTGATGGTGAAGGCCTTACGCGAGGTGGTCTACAGAGACTCTCCTGTCTGAGGGCGCGAAGCGCTGATGGTCAGCATCGCGGTCCGTCGGTGGTGTGGTCCAGGTGGGCAAGGAAGCTTTCGATCTCGCGTACCAGGGCTTGGGTTCCCTCGACCAGGTCGAGTCCGGTTTCCCCAGGCTCGGGCTCGACCTGGTCAGTGGTGGCGCGTGGATCGATGGATGGGCATGCGAGGTCGCTTACGAGTGACGTGAACGACCTGGCAGTAAGGTACTCCCCTTCTTTCCATTCGCGGCATGCCGGTAGGTCTTCTTCACTCTCGGCATGAAGGATTTCAAGGTAATCTTGTGCGTCTTTGTCTCCCCTGCGCGCCGCTCTGACCCACCATTCCAACGCCATGGTTTCCCTGTCGAGAAGTTCCAGAATTTCTGCGATGCGACGCGTTTGCCGTGGCGTTGCAGAGTCGTGGATTTCCTTTTTCATCAGGGTGCACAGTTCTCGGATTGCTTGAGTTCTGTGGTGTCCGTCTGCGTCTGGATTCGGGCAGGGGGCGGGGGCCGGGGGCCAGCCGGCAGGCTGGCCCCCCTCCGCCTGGACAGGGTCCTCGCCGATCCGAGGACCCTTGGAAACGGCCTGCTCAGATGCTTCGAGCAGCAGCCACAGGGCGAGGAGCCGGATGGGCCCGTGCTCCTCGGACGGCTGGCGCCACGATGGCTGGTTCATGCGGATACCTCCTCGCTGGACTCGTGGATTGACTTCTTCAGGTTGTTGGCGGCGGCTTTGACATAGCGCTTCACCGACTCCTCCTTGATGCGGAGGCGCTTCGCAACCACTGCGGGGCTCAAATCCTGCAGAATGCACAGGGTGATGACCTGGCGCTGACGTTCGGGAAGTTCGGCAATCAGTTCATCGATACCCTCTTTGAAGATTTCGTAAGCGGCGTCGGGGATGCCGATGCCGGATTCCTGTTCGGGCAGTTCCTGTACCGGGGCCGGGACCATGCGCCGGTTCTTGCGGAATTGGCTGATGACGGCGTTCTTCACCGCCATGCGGCCGTAGGCGGTGAGAGAGCCCTGCCTCGTGGACAGTTCCTCCCACCGCCGGTACATGTTCAGGTAGACGTCCTGCACGGCGTCCTCGGCGCTGTGCAGGTCGCCGGCCTGGGCCCGGGCCAGTCGGGAGTACGCCTCGAGGGTCTCGAGGACGAAGGACTCGAAGTCCACTCCCCAGACGGCCTCGCTCACGCAGCCTCCCGCATGGTGATGGCCCGGTGCCGGTCGGCCGGGTCGGCTGCGTCCTTGCGGAACAGCCAGGCCGGCTGTCCCTGCTCGAAGCGGGCGGCGGCGCCGCCGTCGGGCAGGGACTGGGCCATCGCGACCATGGTGGCGCGCTGTTCGCGCTCCGCCCGGGTGGCGATGTGTGCCTTCAGGAGCATTTCCATGACGCCGCGGGCGCGGCGCAGTGCGTAGAAGAGCAGGATGAGCACGGGCAGGGATACCCCGCCCGCTCCTACCCAGTACGACCAAGTCATCGACCAGGCCTCCTCGTAGTGACGGTCTCGTTGACGAAGGCCGAGAGCCTTCATCCCTTACACGCCGCAGAGGGGCCGGATCCGGATGCCTGGGAGCAAGATTTTTTTACAACTGCCGCTCCACTCACGCCTGTCACAGTGTTCATGCAGGTCACACGGGTGTGGTGCACAGTGGCGGGCGGAAAACTCGTGATAGCCACGCGGCCCCGCGCCCCCAGGGCCGGCAGAGAGCTGGGGGCGCGGGGGTCGGGAGCGGGCTCTGAGTGCGGGGTGGGCTCGGATCCGTACTGATGGGGTGGGTGCGGGTTCAGACCGAGGTGGCGAGAGCCGCGGCGGGCTGGAGTTCCCTGTGCCTGGGGGCGGGCGGGCTCTCGTCTGGGCCGGCCAGGCACTTGTACAGCGCCTCCACCCAGAGGTGACGGCGCTCTTCGGGTGCTTCACACGCGAGAAGGAAACCGAGGAGTTGGTGCTCGGTTCGCGGTACGGCGCGGGCCCTGATGATGCGGTGCGCGGTGCTGTGGGGCAGGGCGTTGAAGCCGCCGGCCCGTCGCTCCATCTCTGCGGCCGAGGGGAAGCCGGCATAGGCGTGAAGGTCGCGCAGGGCTCCGCTGAGGTCTCTGAAGTCACGTACGTAGTCGGGGCGCGGCTCGTCGTAGGCGCGGCCGGGGCGCTCCTCGTCGTGGCGGGCGCGTTTCCACAGGCGGACGGCGACGTCAGTGCACAGGTCGCGGTCATGCCCTGGGGTGGTGCAGGCCTGGACGTAGTCCTCCACAACCGTGCGTCGTGGCACTCCCTTGCCTGATGCGGCTCGTTTCAGGGTGGCGGGCGAGGACACTGTCCGCTGGGCGAGCTCGGCGAAGCTGAGGCCTGTTCGGGCGTGGATATCGCGCAGGTACTTGGCGAGCTGTGCCTGTGCGTAGAGGCTGAAGTCCAGCGGCTTTTGAGGGCGGGCCATGGCCGTGTTCCTCAGCGTTCGCCGGAGGAGGCGCGGTAGGCCTGGATGAGGCGGGCCAGGCGCCGTCCGGGCCGGGTGGGCAGCACGACACCGGCGACGGCCGCGGTGCCGATGGCGCCGGCACCGCACAGCAGGAGGAGGATGTCCTGGACCTGCTGGCCGTTGAGGGCCAGCACGGCGGCGGTGACGACGAAGGCGATGATGACGGCTGCGTGTGACATGCCGAAGGGTGCGGTATGGGTGTCGGCAGAGCGCCGGGGCGTTGCGGTGGTGGCGGGGTCCTTGGCCATGAGGGCACGGCTCCTTGTGCGAGGCGCCCGGCGGCCTGGCCGCCGGGCGGTTGCTACGGCTCCAACTTGTCTGGACCGCAGAGCGGTTGGCGACGCCCGACAAGGTCCGTGCTGTCGACTTTGCCAGGCCAAGGACGGTCTGCGGGGTCCCGCACAGGCGGGGGCCAGAGGTAGGCCCAACTGCATCCCTCAACAGTGAGGAACCCTGCACGCTCGTCTCCCCGGGCCGCTTCCGGTGCCCTCGACGTCACGGTGTCTGTGCCCGGTCTGCCGCATCCTTCCTGCTCACAGGTCTGACGCACGAACGGGTGGGGTGGACGCCTGCATACGGGCACGGACGGCGGCACGCGCGGTCTGCGCCCGCCTCCTTTGGCCCCAGCACCGCACACGGACACGCGCCCGACCTGCACCGATGAGGCCGCCCACCGGCGTCCTCACTACAGTGCGGCACCGTTTCCCGGGCGCAGAGGGCCGTTGACCTGCACATATTCCGCACCGGTGATCACTTCGTGGTGGGTTGGCTCATTGGCATCCATGGCCTTGACCAGGCACAACGTCGTCGGCGCTGGATAAATCGCCTGCAAATTGCGACGGTTGAAATGCAACTCGGCCCGCAATTGGCTGAGGCACTGCACGGCAGATCGCTACGGCTCCCACCAGCTGTCGCCGGCAGAACACCGCAGGCTCGTGTTGGCGCAGGACCTGCACCAGAGCCGGCTCCCTTCTCCGAGGGCGTCGGCTCTGCCGCTCACCAGGGCATACGAAGGAGGGGCACGCGTGGAGAGCACCACAACAGCTGGCCGGCCACTGGTCGCCACGCAGCCCTCTACCCCCCTCCGCATCGGCCAGTGGGGGCCGTCCATCTCAGGCACGTCGTCCCAGATCTTGACCCTGTCCAGCCTTGCCCCCCCCCACCGCCCTTCCTGCACGCGCCCGTCCCCAGCACCCGCCGCGCAGCCGGCCCCCTGCCCGGCCGGCACCCGCCACGCGAGGGACGACCTCCCGAACCAGACAGCCGCAGGCCTGGCCCCGGCGTCCGGT
Organism: Streptomyces pactum; assembly: GCF_002005225.1. Taxonomy (NCBI): domain Bacteria; kingdom Bacillati; phylum Actinomycetota; class Actinomycetes; order Kitasatosporales; family Streptomycetaceae; genus Streptomyces; species Streptomyces pactum. The sequence continues at coordinate 8,479,186 of NZ_CP019724.1, read as the reverse complement.
GATTCAGCTCAGCGACGTCGGACGGCGCGGGGGCGGCACTGCGCGCAGGAGCTCCCACAGGGGGCGGGATCCGGATGCCCAGGCGGCCAGGGTCTGGCGGTCGACGACGTGCAGCCGCTGTTGCTTGGCGAAGGTGACCGCCGGGCCGGTCACCCGTCCGTTGGTGACGATCACGGCGACGTCGGCGCCGTGGACCTGGCGGGCTGTTCCGTTGAGGACCTGGAGGTCGGGTGTGCCGACCGGTGAGCCGTGGGCGCCGTTGCGGCGGTGCTTGCACTGGATCACCCAGCGCCGCCCGTAGGGGTCGGTGGCTTTCACGTCGGCGCCGAGGTCGCCGCGGCCGCCGACTCGCTGGGCGTCGTGGCAGCCGTCGCGCTGCATCAGGTCCCGTATGGCGTCCTCGAACCGGGCGTGGTGCAGTGCGTCCAGCTGGGGCAGTCCGTAGCGCAGTCCCTGCGCCCGTACCGCCTCCCACTGAGCCTGCTGCTGTCGGTTGTAGAGCCAGCCGGCGCCCGCGAGGACGGCGAGCACCAGGACGACGACGAGGACCCACCAGTGGGTCAGCAGCCAGTTGACGACCATCACCACCAACGTGATGCCGGCCGCAGCTGCCGCGGCGTAGAGGAGTAGCTGGGCGTCGCGTTGCTGCTGCCGTCGGCTGGGCCGCCGGTTGCGCCGCCGCGTGGGCGGCCGCCGGCGGGTCACCGCTGCCACCGGATCGGGTACGAGACGGTCGGGCGGGGCTGTGGCGCCCGCGCGGCGGGGGCGTGGTCGAACCGGATCGGGTACTGCACCGTCGACTTCGGCTGTGGGGTCCCGTCCTCCCCGGCGGAGACGTTGCTGTTGCCCAGCCCGACCACGGCCAAGGCCACTGCCCCGAAGATCATCGTTTCCCGTTTGGCGCCCGGAGCCCACCGCGCATGCGCGCGAACCCGTGTCCCGTCAGAACGCACGTACGACCGCACTAAAGGCATGCAAGCCTCCCCCTCGTAGCAACTCCCCGCACACCAGGTCATGCTGACAGCAAGCACTGACAACGCGTCAGCACATCAGCACCCCGGGTGATCAAGAAAGGGGAGATCAGGCCAGGTCAGGGAAGATGTGAGGCACGTGGCGCGGAGGCGTGCGGGGCGTCGCTCAGGCGCCGGTCACGCGTGCTAGCCGGCGGTCCAGTGCAGTGCGGCGCGCGCCGCCTCGGTCCGCTCGGCTCGTTCAACGGACGTCAGCAGCATCTGCCAGCCGTCGCCAGGCATGGACCGGGGAAGTGCCGGGCTCAGTGCCCCGCCTTCGGCTTCACGAGCGCATCCAGGTAGCGAAGGAGTCGACCAAGCCCGTGTAGAACCGTTCGCCGGGAACCGAGCCGGGGGTTCTTACTGGCGTCGTAGAAGGCGACGTTGGTGAAGGTGGCCGAGGCGGAGGCGTTGAGGTTCTTGTAGAAGGCGAGCTTGCCGCGGCCGAAGCCGACGAAGAGCCAGAAGATGCCCAGGGAAGCAGTGTTCTGGAGCATGGAGCGGACCTCTGCTTTGTCCCAGGGCTCGTCGCCGACCTGGGTCACCACGAAGGCTGGATCGGCGGCTCCGGATTCCTGGTAGTGGCTGACGGCGCGGCGCATCGCGTCGGCGACGTTGCCCCAGCCCCAGTCGACCTGGGTGTGGAGCTGCCCGATGCGGCCGCGGTAGTTGTCCACCCGGATCTCCTCGAGGAACGGCTCGCGTCCGCTGGAGAAGATGACGGGTACGGTGCCGTCGTCGTCGAGGTTGGCCGACAGGGCCAGGACGCGTTCGGCGAAGGCCTGGACGGCGAACGACTCGTAGAGCTCTTCCATGTGCCAGTCGTGGTCCAGGATCAGGTAGACGGCGGCGTGCCGCCCTGTAAGGCCGCGGTTGGCGAGGGCTTGGCTGGCCTGGCGGGCGGGTGCCAGCAGGCCTGGGGCCTGTCGTTCCAGTTTCGTCAGGTCGACCGAAGCGGCGCGTGGGCCTGTCGTACGCGTCTGCGCGGGCAGCGGTGGGGCCGTGGGCTCAGGGGCGACGTCGACGCCATAGTCGGTTGCGAGTCCCGCGAGGCCGCTGGCGTAGCCCTGTCCCACGGCCCGGATCTTCCAGCCGTTCTGGCGCTGGTAGGGCTCCACGGATCAGGGCGGTGTCGGCAGGCAAGGGGCCGGTGCGGGCATGGGAGCCGACGCGGAGAAGCTCAGCTAATGGCACACGGACAACGGGGATCGGCTGAAGACCGTACCCTTCAGGACAATGTGTGTACATGCCATTGTTGCCGGTGATCTTGCAGCTTAGTGTCGCGGAAGTCCGCCGTACCGATTCATGTGAGTCGGTATCAGGTCGATCATTCGCGAAAGGACACGATGAGATCCGTAGTACGCACAGCAGCGGTTGCTCTGGCCGTTGGGTTGCTGCCCACGCCGGCGTTAGCCGCCGAAGAAACACCCCGCCCCCCAGCGCTCGTGTACAACGCTGAGCGCGCGAGCGCACCCACCCTGCCCGAGCCCGCCCCCCAATCGGCCCCGTCAATGAAGCGATCGAATGCCCTCGCTAACAGCTGTGACAAGCTGCAAACGAAGATCGACGCCGGCCAGCTGAGGGCCGAAGATGAAAAGCCCGAGGCAGCCTGCATCGAACCAGGCAGTGCTAGTGCGATCACGGATCGCCGCATGTCGAGGCTGGCCGCCCGGACCCCCGCGGCCATGCCCGACTACTGTTACGACCTCGCCACCGGAAACGGTGCCTGGTACTACACACGCAAGGACGCATGCGCCATCTCAGTGTGGACCCTCAAAGTCACCGACATCCGCACCGGCCGACAGACCGGCCAACTCGAGTACCTTCAGGCCGACCTGATATACACCAGCCACGACTCGCCCTACTGGGCTCACCAGGTAGTGATTGACAAGACCGGCGGCTGGGGCAACATCAGCGGCACCACTGTCAGTGGTAGCGGCTCCTGTGCCGGCAGCTGCACGCTCGCCGCAGGCGACATAGACTTCCCTGTCCAGACGATCACCACGGCGGGTACGACCTACGGGGACATCCTGCCGAAGAGCGGCCGTGTGCTGGGTAACAGCGGCAAAGGCCGCACTACGGTGAGCTACCGCTTGGCGAACACATCCTGGACTTTGCAGCCATCAGGCGTCACCTCGACGCCCACCTTCGACGTGCGCTGCGACAGCGCCACCCCCGGGACCACAGACATCGGTTGCGTGATTCCGGACTACGAAGCTGTCGACGTCGTCAGCCTCACCGGTCCCAATCCGGAATACGCCCGCCACGTTCAAGCAGCCCAGGCGTCCGGTCTGCCCGGCGCCTACCCGGACGGTGCACCGCTCCACCGGCTGACCGACTCGGCCCTTCGAGACAAGAACGGCAACACGGCCTGCCCGCAGGCAGCCAGCGGCGGCTACCCGCGCCCGGCGGACTACAGCTGCGACGAATACCCCTTCCGCTCCACCTGGCAGGGGGCATTCACTGGGTCGCTTCCTCAACCCGCCCCCAATCCGGGCCGCACGTTCAACTGGTGCCAGATCAGCGCGCTGCCTCAGAACGTCACTGGACCCGACGGCTGGAGCGCGTGCATGATCCGGGCAAAACAGAACAGCAGCGCGGGCAGTCTGCTGAACCGCTTCTACATCGAGAACCGGGTCATCGAGCGGGATGCTTTCCGCGTATGGATCGTCGCATGAGGAGGCAGCGCCTACGATGCCGGCCATGAGTGAACCCGTAGCGAAGGCGTCCGGTCAGGTACAGGTGGAGTACCACGCCTTCCACCTGGCGGACGCAGGGCAGTACACGCAGCCTGCTTTCCACCCGGAAAACGGACTGATCTTCTCCAAGCCTGGGCTCGCCGTCGTCCTCGCGGGCGTAAACAGCGGCCCCGTCGACGTGACCGTGGAGATCTACCGCGGCGCCGTCCCACTTCCCGACCCTGCCGAGATGTGGGACGAGGTGGTGGACCACAGCATCGAATCCCTCACGGGTGACATGAGAGTCACCGCCATGATGGATTCCCTCCCCGAACTGCCAGTGCTGACACCGTTCGGGCCCGGTCCTTACCGCGCCCGCGTTCACGCCCGCGGCCGTGACCGAGCGCACGACGCCCACGTCACAGACCCCGTGGAGGTATTCCTCCTCCAGGTATGGCCGGGGCAACGCCAGCCCGACCTGATCCACCGGCACACCGACCGCTACGGGCAATCCATGAGGCGATCCGCACAAAACCAGCCGCAACAAGTCGCCCCACCTGAACCAGCCGAGGAAGACTGGAGACGGGCGGCCAATGAGAGGCTGCGCCGACACGGAACCTGACCAAAAGGGCGGGGCCACCCTCGGCTCCGCCTTCGTTCGATACCGCCGCTGACCACGACCGGTGCCGTCCAGTGAGCAGAACAGCGCATCGCCGCCACCGACGTCACTCACTCGCGGGGCTGCCCGCCACGAGAACCACACACTGGCAGCCCGCCCGGCACGACACGACACGACCAGTCTCGATCCCACCGTTCGCTAGCTCCCGCGCAGCAGCCTGCGAGTCGATATCAACAGACCACGAGCGGAATCAGCCGGTGGTCCACGACGCGCGGAGGCCCCGCCGGCCTCAGTGAGCGACGGTAGTCGGCCATTCTGAGGACACGGCCGTGCGAGCAGAGGCGGCTCTACTGCCCGCGGTTCCGTACGAGCTGGCGCAGGCGCGCTTCGACCTCGTACCGGTTGAGGCGCTTGGTGCGAGCGTACTGCGTCACCGCGCCCTGCGCGGCTTCCGCGGCCTGGCGCCACACCTGGCGTTGAAGGTCCCGCTCGTGGGGATTGTCGAGCTGCTGGAGCTTTCGGTGGGCGGCGTCGGCGGCCTGTTGCAGCGTGACCAGTTCGGTGGGCAGTCCCGTCGTGCTCTCGGCCGCCTGCGGGATCTGGTCTTCGCACGGTCCGAGGGCTGAGGGCGCGGTCTCGGGCGGCGGTGCGGCAGCCTGCAACGGCAGTGCGGCCAAGAGGGGACGGGCCAGCGGAAGGCCGGCCGGAGCGGGCGGGTCCTGCACGGTGAGCGGTGCGGCGGCCGGCTGGCAGGTGGGCCGGTTGCGGCTGGCACCGCTCGCGGGAGTTGCCTCGCGCTCAAGCGGCAGACGGGTGTCGTCGCTGTTGAGGTCGTCCAGGCGGTCGCGGTCGGCGCTGGTCACCCAGTAGCGGTGCACGGTGCTTCCCGCGCGGAAGTGGATGGGCACGATGGTGCCGGCGGCGGTCTGGCGGACCATGTCGTCGAAGAAGACGTCGCGGGGCTTGGGCGTGGCGTGGGCCTTGCCGCAACGCCGGATGCCGTGGGGGCAGGGGTAGAGGGCGCTGGTGTCGCAGTGCCAGAAGTCGAGGGCGCGGAAGCCGGAGACGATGCGCAGGTCGCCGTTGCGGGCGATGAGGTGGGCGGGGAGGCGGTCGCTGCGGGTCCAGTGGGTGTCGTTGCGCTGGGCGTAGGCGGCGCGGTCGGTGTGCCAGGCCGGGGTGATGCCGTTCTTGGCGGCCTTGCCGGCGCGGGCGCGGACGCCGCGCAGGCCGCGCTCGTCGATGGTGGAGAGCTGGACTTCCCAACCGATGCGGCGGCCGTCGGCTCCTTCGACGAGGGTGTCGGTCTGGATCCAGGTACGGCCCACGCGGGTGCGGACCTCACTGTCGCCGCCGAAGCCGCCCTCGTGCGCGGCGCGCAGGATGCGTTCCTGGTAGGCCTTGTGCTCGTCGCTCATCGGGACGCTGTGGCGCTCTTCGTCCTCGCGGCGTTCGTGGACGGCCTCGCGTCGGCCGCCGCGCATCCGCAGATGCATGGGCGCCTCGACTCCCAGGTCGCGGCACACTCCCCCGCACTGCAGGTCCCGCTGGCTGACCGGCACGCCCCGGCGCCCGTAGAAGCGGTCCGCCGTGTAGATCAGGTCCCACAGCCCGGGGAACTCCGGATGGTCCAAGTCGTCCCGGGTCAGGTCCAGGAGAATCCGGAAGTTCTTGTGCCAGACGACATTTGCCAACACACACCGCCTTCACCGTCGCAGGTCGTTGCATCGACGGTACGACCAGGCACTGACAATGCGGCAGGAGCCGGATCAGCCATAACAAAACCCGACAAGCAGATGCGTGCGTCAGGCGCTGCGCCGTCCGCGCGGACCGGCGTCTGGCCAGCGGTGCCGGGGGATGGCTGCAGCCGCCGGGGCCCGGACTGCTCCCCAGGGTGTGGCGCGTCAGACCTCGACGTACGCGACGACGACCACGGTGCGCAGGGCCGTGACCCAGTACAGGACGCGTACGCGTTCTACCTCGTCGGTGTACTGGCGCAGCTGAGGGCTGGAGGAGTCGCCGGGCAGTGTCTCGCCGATGTCGGGGTCGACGGAGACGACGACCAGGGCGCGGTCCAGGGCGTGGAGGTCTGCCTCGCTGGTGATGGTCTCCAGTTGCTTGGCGGCGGCGTCGGAGAAGGCGATCCGGGCGCGGCGTGGGCCGTGCTGTCGGGTCATCAGGCGATGGCAGGGCGCTGGCGGGTGAGCCGGGCGAGGTGGGTCTCGCGGAGTTCCTCCCACGGCGTGCAGTTGTCCACCGGGGGCAGGCCGTTGGCGGCGATGTCTTCGAGGACGGCGGCGAGCTGGTCGGCGTTCTCGCGGGTCTTGGCCGCGTAGGCGCGGACCGCGTCGGCGGCCGCGGGCTCCAGCTGCTGCCGAGCCGTGTCCGTGGTGGCCGGCTGTTCGCTCATCGAGGACTCCAGGGCGCGTGACTGGCGTGTCTCACCACGGTATCGCCGGGCGCAAGGGGCAGGGGCCACTCCGCCCAAAGCCGTTTCCGGGTCCACCGCATGGCCTGCTGGCGGCGCTGGATCCTCGTACGGCTCACGCTGTTCCATGGCCTGAAGACCGACAAGCAGGGAAGTGACCCGATCCAGGAGTCGGGTCACTGTGTGCCCCAGTCCGCCGGCATTTTTGACGTCGTCGTCCCACCCAGCGGGGCTGGCGTAGAGCGTCGTCCTGACGTGCAGAGAGGCGCCGCCTGTGCTCGAACAGCACAGGCGGCGCCTCATCGAGGGCCGTTGAACGGTCAACTGGAGACGATCACCAGGGTGTAGCGGCTTGAGGACCGCTTCGGATGGGGAGACCGACTCCCCATCTCCCGCTCCCTCAGCGCGCCCGAAATCTTAGGATTCGTCACCCGAGGCCGCACACAGCCCGCAGTTCGGCCATACGGTCGAGGCCGAGTCGCACTTCGAACTCAACCAGACCTCCCGTTTCCGAGAATCCGAATACCGCTTCCTCGTCACCGACTGATCGTGACGTCCGCTCCTGCCTGAACCGGACGCGCAGCCCGTCCGAGTGAAGGTGGACTCCGCTCACCGAGTCGTCTTGAGTGGACTCATCGTACGACAGCAGTGGAATACCAGATTCCACGGTGCCGGTAACGAGCAGCGGGGTATCGCTGCTTTCCAAGCGGCCCATGTCGACCAGTACGAGTTCCACCACCTCACCGCTGTCGCGGTCCGTCTTGACTTCGACCAAGGACGCCCCCACGTCGAGGACGACGGTCTGCGGCGTCTGCCGAAGGCGTGCGTATCCTGGCCACTGAATGGTCAGAGGGACGTACTCGTCGATCTCAACGGTGTGTCCTCCATGCGGTCGAGCGCCGTGGATCGTGAACGACACCGGCCCTCACCCAAGCCTTCGTGCATGCTTCAGCACTGGGTTCTCCGTCAGATTTCTGGGTTTGGCGATGATCAGTTCCCAACCGTGACTCAACACCCTCTGACCGTACTGGACCCCCTGCAGGGTGGCTGCATCGACCGCTCGGGTGAGGCCGAACAGCATCTCCTCGGTCTTGAAGCTCTTGGAGAAGCCGTTGTGCATGATCTCCTCGGCAATGTGCTTCGTTGCGTTGGGGTGCACCCAGATCTGGCGGCCGCTTGAGGTGAGCAGATTGAAGGACTTGGGCAGCACGGTTCCGGCATAGACGGGCTGAGTCGCCACGATCCGCGTCCATACGGAAGCAGTGGCATGCTCGATCCCCTCCGCAGCCAGATGCCGGCTTCCCGAGGTGGGGAAGGGCGCCAACAGCAGGCTGCCGAACAGTCCGACGTTATATGCCGGCGGGCAGACTATTTGGGCTCCGGTGAGATGGCTGAAACTGCCGAGGGTGACGCCGTCGAGGAAGCCGAGGCTCGCCTGTCCAGTGACCTCGATGGCTTCGTTGGTGACCTTGTCGGAGAGTTCCTTGGCGGACTGGGCCGCGGGTGGGAGGGTTGCGGTTTCGCGGTCTTCCTTCTCACAGTCGCTGTCCCACCAGTTGCCTGAGAACAGGTCCTTCAGTTGCGTAGTGACACTGCACATGCCGCTAGGGTCGACGCGGCTGGTCGGCATGTTCTCCACGTAGGCGTAAGGCTGCGTGAAGGGCGTATCCGGGTCGGGTGTGTACGGGTCGGGGCGGGTGAAGCGACCGGTGATGGTGTCGTACTGGCGGGCGCGGAGGTCGAGGTACCCGGTTGTGGGGTCCTGGTAGGCGCCGGTGTAGGACGGTGCGATAGTGCTTCCGGTCCCGGTGCTCAGCTCCCGGTTGCCGAAGGGGTCATAGGCCATGCTGTGGTCGACTGTGCCGGTGCTGTCGGTGACGTCCAAGGGCGAGCCCAGGGTGTCGTGAGTGTAGGAGAGTACGTCTCCGTTGCTGGCCTTCACGGCGGCGACCTGACCGAGCGGGTCGTAACGGTGGGACTTTACCGTTGTCAGGCCGGTGGTCTCAGTGGCGAGAAGGGGCAGCGGGGCGTTGGGGTCCCACGTGAGGCTCTTGGGGAGACTGCCTCCGATGCCTACTAGGTTGCCTTCGGAGTCGTGGCGGAAGGTTTGGCGTAGGCCGTCGTCCTTGGTGACTTCTGAGATTTGGCCGGCCAGGTCGTAGGTGTAGGTGTTGGCTCCGGCCTTGGTCTGGTTGCCCTCGTCGTCGTAGTCGTAGTTGGTGGTGGTGGAGCCTGTGGTGGACGAGGTGAGTTGGTGGGCGTCGTCGTAGGTGTAGCTGGTGGCCGTCGTCCCCAGTGTCGACGTGAGGCGGTTGCCCGCCTTGTCGTAGGTGTAGCTGGTGGTGCGGGAGGCGGCGCAGCCGCTGACCTGCGGTTGCGGGGCGCAGCCGGCGGTGATACGCCCGGCCTTGTCGTAGGTCAGGTCGTAGCCGCCTGCGGCGACCCCTGCCCGGGTGGTGTCGATGCGGGTGGGCTGGCCGGCGGGGGAGAGGGCGAGCGCGGTCTTGGTGACCACCGCTCCCGCCTTCGTGGCGTTGACGGACGTCAGTCGCGCCGCGGCGTCGTAGGTCCGTTCCTCGACCAGAGTGTTGGGCAACGTGGTACGGGTGAGGTTCGCTTCGGCGTCGTAGGTGTATTTGGTGGTGGTGGAGTCGGCGGCCATGGTGGCGGTGCGGCCGTCGGCGTCGTAGGTGTAGGTGATGGTGGTGCCGTCGGCGTACTTGCGGGTCAGCATCTGGCCTGCGGCGTCGTAGGTGTAGGCGAAGCCGCGGGTCTTGGTGAGGCGTCCGGCCTTGTCGTAGACGAAGTCCTCGGAGAGGGCTGCGTTCTCACGCAGGGTCATCTGTCCGGCGGCGTCGTACTGGTAGGTGACGTCTGGCGTGGTGTCGGAGTAGTCCACCTTGGTCAGCAGGCCGCGTGCGTCCCAGTTCTGGGTGGTGGTGCCCCGGGGCGTGGTCTTGGTGGTGAGGTTGCCGTCCGCGTCGTAGGCGTAGGAGGTCTTGCGGTCGAGCGGGTCGGTGACGGAGGTAAGTCGCTGTGCTGGGTCGTATCCGTAGGTGGTGACGTGCCCTGTCGGGTCGGTGCGCCGGATGCGGTTGCCGGCCTTGTCGTAGGCGTAGGCCGTCTTGCCGGCGTCGGGTGCGGTGACCGAGGTCAGGCGGCCGAGGGCGTCGTATCCGTAGGCGGTGGTGCGCTGGGCTGGATCGGTGACGGACGTGACGTTCCCGGAAGCGTCGTAGCTTCTCTTTGCGACGTTGCCCAGCGGGTCGGTCAGGCTGACTGGTTTGCCTGCGGCGTCGTAGTCGGTGGTCCAGGTGTATTTCGCTGGGGTGGCGCCGGAGGCGTTTCCGCGGGCGCTGACCATCCGTATCTGACGGTCGTCATCGTCGTAGGCGTAGGTGGTCTTGTGGCCGAGCGGCGTGGTGACGGACGTGCGGTTGCCGGCGACGTCGTACCCGTAGGTGGTGACTTTGCCCAGCGGGTCGGTCACGGTCGCGAGGAGGTCGGCGGCCGTGTAGGTGTACTTGGTGACCTTGCCTAGCGGGTCGGTGACCTGGGTGACGTTGCCGTTGCCGTCGTAGGCTGTGGTCGTGGTGCGGCCCAGCGGGTCGGTGACCTTGGTGGGCCGGTTGAGGGCGTCGTAGACGGTGCTGGTCACCGCGCCCGTCGGGGCGACGGTCTTGGTGAGGTTGCCGGCGCGGTCGTAGGCGTACGTGGTCGTGTACTTCGTCCGGTCCGCGCCGGAGGCGTTGCCGTTGGGCGGGGTAACTGAGACGAGGCGGCCTGCCTTGTCGTAGCTGTACGTCGTCTTCCCGCCCGCCGCGTCGGTCTCGGCGGTGACGTTGCCGTTCGCGTCGTAGGCCGTGGTTTCGACGGAGCCGTCGGGAGCGGTTACCGAGGTGACGCGGTTGAACTTGTCGTAGCCGAAGGTGGTGACATTACCGGCCGCGTCGGTCGCCTTGGTTTGGTTGCCGTTCGCGTCGTAGTCGTAGGTGGTGGCGTTCCCGGCTGGGGCCGTGGTCTTCGCCAGCCGCCCGGCGGTGTCATAGGCGTACGTGGTGGTGTACTTAGCCGCGTCCGCGCCGGAGACGTTGCCGCGCGGGTCGGTGTTGGTGAGCAGGCGCCCTGCCGCGTCGTAGGTATAGGTGGTCTTGGCGCCGGACGGCGAGGTGCGCGAGGTCAGGTTGCCGTTGTCGTCGTAGCCGAGCGAGGTGACCTTGCCTCGGGGAGAGGTGGTCGTGGCCACCTGCCCCAGGGTGTTGTACGTGAAGGAGGTCTTGCCCACCGGGCCGACGATGGAGGTCAGCCGCCGCGTCGTGTCGTAGTTGTACGTCGTCTTGGCGCCTCGCCCGTCCGTGTGGGTCGAGACGTTGCGGGCGGAGTCGTACGTCCATGACTCGGTTACGCCTGCGCTGGTGCGGCTCAGCAGGCCACCGGCGGAGTCGTAGGTCATGGTCGTGCGCCGTCCCGCCGGGTCGGTTACGGCCGTCAGGCGCAGCTTCGTGTCGTACTGGTACGACGTGACGTTGCCGAGCGGGTCGATGCGGTTGCGCAGCACGCTGCCGTGGTAGACGTCGGTCCAGATGCCGCCGGCCGGATCCTGGTAGTCGGTCTCCAGCGTCGCTCGGGAGAACGTGGCCTTCTTGCCGTCGGCGTCGGTGTGCTCGGTGACGCGGCCGCTGCTGTCGTACTTGGCCTGCATCGTCGTGCGGCCGGCCGGGTCCGTGACGCGGGCGAGCAAGTCGTCGGCGTCATAGGCGTAGACAGTGGTTCCGCCGTCGGTTCCCTTCACGGAGGTGAGGAGTCCGTCGGTGTAGCCGTAGTCGACGCTCTGGCCGCCGGGGAGCTCGACTGCTTCCAGCAGGTGGGTGGCCGGATCGACGGTCAGTTTCACCACTCGGCCGCCGGCGTCCTTTACCGACGCCAGGTCTGTGCCCGAGTACGTGAAGGTCAGGCCGACTCCGCTGGCGTCCCGCCATCCGGTGAGCCGGCCGGTGCCGTTGAAGGTGAGCTTTTCCCGTGTGCCGCTGGTCAGTGTGAACCCGCTGCTCGCCGAGCCGGTCAGGGTTGCGGTGACGCCGAGCGAGGAGGCCGTGTAGGCACCAGAGGTGGCGTTCTTGGTGAAGGTGATGCGTGCACCGCTGTCGGCGGAGTAGACCACCTTGGTGTCCGACACCTGGAGGCGTACGTCGTAGGCGAAGGACCAGCCCTTGCCCAGGACGCCGGATGACGTGTTGTTGGACGAGTACGTTCGCCGCAGCGCGAACGGGACCCCAGGAGCGTACAGCTGGGCGTCGACGGCGGCTTCTGTCTGGGCGCCGGTGGCGGTGTTGACCGGGTCGCCGATGTAGCCCTGGAAGGGCAGTCGGCCGGTGGTGTCCAGGCAACCGCACCCGTACGTCTCCGCGAGGGGGACGGACACCGGCCGGCCCTGGGCCTCGATGTTCGGGCCCTTTGCTTCGGCGCTCCAGCCGGTGGCGCAGCCCTTGCCCAGGGGGTCGGAGTGCGTTCCCCGGTCGGCCGAGACGGCGATCTTGTAGTAGTACTCGACGCCCTGGGTCAGGATCGTCGGGTCGGAGACGCCCCAGTTGAACGTCTTTCCGGAGTAGTCGGTCGAGCCGTCCGGGTCCGAGTCGCACCACTGCTTGATCAGCTTGTTGTCCGACGCCCGGTAGAGGGCCTTGTAGATCGACTCGGTACCGACCGGGGTGTCGAACTTGGTGTTGCCCCACTCCACATCGAAGCCGAACCACTTATGCGGGGCGACCCGCAGATTCGTCGGAGGGCTCAAAGCCGCAGCTGCGGCGGGCGCTCGGTCCTGCTTGGCACCCTTGGCGTCGGGTGCTGCGGCGTCGCTTTCGAGCGTCCTGTTGCCCGGGAGGCTGATGCTCGCACCCGGCTCCTTAGGCTCGCGCAGGTCGGCGACTTGGGCGCGTCTTTCTTTGAGCGTCATGGGGCGCTCAGGTTTCAGCGGCTTCGCGGATCTACCCGCGGGCACCTCCTTCACCACGCCGGCCCGGCCTGCTGCGGCAGCCACGCCCCCCACTGTCACGACGCTCCCGCCCAGCAACGCCAGGAGCGTCGAGAAAATTGCCAACAATCGTGCGGTACGCACCGTTTCTCCTCCCCTGCCTTCACACCGAAGACACAAGATCCACAAAGAGGAGACACGTATCACGCGTATGCATGTGCACGCCAACGATCGTGTGACGGATGTCCGTAAATGAATAAGCAGAGGGGTGAGCACCCCGCACCGCAAGAGGACTCCGACCGACAGCAGCGCTCGACGCAATAATGCTGCTGATACGGCCAATGCCCATGAAGACCACAGCCCGAACAGAGGCGCGGCCACCCGAACTGTGGTCGCCTCTTCGCCCGCTGGGCAGTCCGGGGAGAACGGCTCAAACTCATCGCCGAGGCAAGCAGGGCAGAAGCCTGCCCGCCTGCGAAGCGTTGGGTGCGGTCTGACAGCGCGCAATGTTTGCGGTACCCCGTTGAGCTCCGATTTCGGCGGGCCCGTGCACTGCGAATCGCACCCACTACGACGGGAGACTGTGGAGGCGTTCTCGGAGGCCGAGAACATCGGCACCTGCCGTTTCCGGGCCGCTGGACGGCGTCCTGGAGACGGCAGGGGGAACCAGGGCGGGGGTCCGGGCCGTGCGCAGCGGGGGGGGGCATGCGGTCGCTGTCGTCTTGGCCGAGTTTCGGACGGCCGGCGGGTACCGGCGCGCGCGGCATCGCCGCACGGCTCGCGCGCGAGTACGGCGGCGTGGCAGCGAACACGCGCCTGGCCGCGCGCCATGGCAGAGGTTCGCACCCAGTACGAGCGCGAGGAGGCCGCTGCGGGTAGGTGACGGGGCCTTCGGGCGAGGAAGAGCGGGTTGGTGCTCACCGCAGCGGTCGTCGTCGCGGGTGTGTTCCAGTGCCGTGGTTGTGTGTCAGCGGCTGGAGACGGCGCGGGCGGTGACGTCCGCCAGCTCTGTGGCCGAGGCGGGTGTCAGACGGTAGAAGCCCTGGAGGCTGACCGAGTTCTCGAGACGGCCGTCCACTACATACTTCAGGTTGCGGGTCTGGCCCCGGCGGTTGCGCCAGGTGAGCTGGGCCAGCAGGTCGCCAGGGATCGGCGTATCGAAGCGTACGGGTGTGGCGTCCACGTGCACCGCGTCGGCGCCGCAGCCCTCGGCGCCGAGCATCGACCAGTCGTCGTGCCCGGGATAGGCGGGGTCCTCCCATGTTGCGGGGGCCGTGCCGCAGCAGCCGTGACGCTCGCGGTCGATGATCCGCATCCGGCTCACCACGAACACCTCACGCCGGTTGACATGCAGCGCGTACACCTCGTCCCCCGCCTGGGCGCCCGTCCACGCGGGCAGGGAAGAATGAACGCCGCTGAACGCGACCGGCGGCCGCTCCCCCACACGGCCGGCCCTGCGCAGCGCACGGCATGTGTCGTGGGTCCACAAGACGGTGAAGGCATCAGACATACCGTGATCCTATGAACGAGCACTGACATGCTCCCCCTCTCTCGACGTCTGGCCCTGACTCGTGAGCACGGCCCCGCGGCCACCAGGGTTCTTCGAGCGCCCGTGTCCTGCGGGAGCGGAGCGCGGAGGGTCGCCGACGCGCAACCCAGCCAGGAGTCGGCCCTGCCCCCGGCCGCACACCGCACCGCCGCCCACCCGTCCCCTTCCCCTTTCTCTCTTTTCGGTCCGGGACCGGGACTGTCAAACGAGCGGGTCTGTTCCGTAGTCGGTGGTGACGGAGGGTGTGGTCAACCCAGGAGGATGCGGTGGCGGAGGAGAGGGAAGCTCGCGCGGCCGTACATCTGGCGCTTGATCAGCTTGGTTTTGTTGTTGACGCCTTCGGTGCCGCCGTTGTGGTGCGGCAGGGTGATGGCGGCGTCGACTGCGGCGCGGTCCTTCTCGAGGCCCCGGGTGAAGGCATGCAGGTGGGGCAGGTCCTCGGCCTGGGCCGAGGTGATCCAGGTGCTCAGCAGGGCGGCATTGCCGTCGGCGGGATCCAGCAGCACGGCGAAGCGGTGGATGAGGTCGGCCAGAGCGGTCATTTCGTGGCAGGCAGTGCGGGCGGCCTCGATACGTTCCCGCTGGTGGTCCTTGAGGCGGTCGGGACGGGTGAGCAGGTAGCGGGCCAGGCGACGGGGCGAGAGGGCGGGCCGGTCGGCCTCGACACGGCCCTGGTTGACGCAGCGAACCAGCAGGTTCGAGCTGCCGGTGTAGCCCAGGTCCCTGATCTCCTGGAGGAGATGGGTGACGGGGACGGCCGGGTTCTCCAGTCGGCGCTTGCGCAGGTGATCGCGGTAGGGATCCACAAGGGTGGGCCGGTATTTGGGGGCGCGGATGAGGCGCTCGGGCTCGGTGACGCGGTCATAGCGCTTGACGGTGTTCATGGCGAGGTTCAGGCGCCGTGCGCACTCCAGAAGTCCGACTCCGCGCTCGCGCAGGGCGTGGACCTGTTGCCAGCGCTCGCGGGTGGTGGCGGCCTGTCTCCCCTCAGCCGGGGGCGGGCCCTCTTTCGCCCAGCAGGTGCTGTGCGTGGCGACTTCTTTGCGGACGGCCTCGGTGAGGTTGTGCCACAGGTGCCAGCGGTCGCTGATCTGGACCGCGTCGGGCAGGGCTCGGCGGACCGCCTCGGCGTAGGTGGCCGATCCGTCCCGGCACACGGCCTCGATGCCCGGATGTCCGCACAGCCAGGCTTCCAGAGTGGCGGCTTCGCGGCCGGGCAGTACCTCGATTCGCTCACCGGTCTCGGCGTTGATGATGATCGTGGCGTAGCTCTGCCGGCGCCGCAGGGCGAAGTCGTCGACCCCGATCACCCGCGGGATCCGCACCTCCGGCACGGGCACCCGCCGCAGCAGCCGCAGGGCAGAGGCGTACGACACGGGCACGGCCAGCGATCGGGCGAGTCGGGCGGACGCCCGGCCGCATAACTCCTTGACCAGCTCAGAGAGCTGGCCGGTCAGACGTGTGGTGCGGCGCTGATGGCGCTCCAGAAGCCCGGGGACCTGCTCTCGGAAGGTCTGCCGCCTGCAGCCCAGGACCGGACAGACCAGCCGTCGTATCCTCACCCGGACCACGACCTGTCGGCCGTCGACCGGCACATCCCGCACCGTCCGGCCGTGATACCCGTGGACCCTCCCCGTCTCGACACCGCCCATCGGACAGGGAACGGGAACATCCCGGGTCCGGGCCGCAACCCGGACTATCTCGCCACCGTTCGCCACATCCTCGATGACCAACGCCGACAACCCTGAAAACACCGTTGCTACAAGCGTGTTCACATCATGCACGCTCAATGATCACAGGCGGGCACTCACCGTTACCACCGACTACGGAACAGACCCGAACGATTTACAGTCCCGAACAGGACACCCGCAGCCGCTGGTGTGGCCTGGTCGTCGCCCGGCAGGCGCATTTGCGCGCCGGGCGTTAACCAAGAAGGGGGGCCGTTTCCCGCGGGAAACGGCCCTGAGACGGCGTGGGTCAGGTGGGGTTCAGCGGAGTGATGCCGGTACCCGCGTACAACTCGGGTTCCAGCGACAGGACCGTGAGCGGCTCGCCCGCCTTGACCGCGTGCCAGGCGATCGCAGCAGCGTGGGCCACCGGCCAGTCCACGTTTGTCCAGTCCATCGCGTCCACTGCGTGCGCTGCGGTGAACGGAACGTTCTCCGCGAACCGCAGGGATGCCGCGTGCTTGCCAGCGCCCGCAACCTGCCGTTCGGCAGCGAGCACGGAGAGGGAGGGGATGATGACACGGCCGGTGCCGCGCGATGCCTCGATGTAGAGGCCCGTGAAGAAGGAGTCCGCGCGGTACAGGGCTGCCAGAGCCGTGTGGTCCAGGACGGCCGTCAGGTTCATGCGGCGGCGCCGCCCTGATGGGCGCGGATCTTCGCCCAGGCGTCCTGGCCGACCTGCTGGACCTGCTCGGTGTACTCAATGCCGAGCTCTCGGGCCGCCTCGACCGCACGCTGCTCCCGCTCGGCTTCCGTGAGCTCACGCGTCGCGAGCTCCTCCAGCAGCTCCGTGATGGTGGTGCCGCGCTCCTCGGCGAGGACACGCAGCCGATCGCGCACTTCCTCGCTGGTCTTGATACTCGTCGGCTTGCTCATACCAGCGATTCTACCGCCGGTAGAGCTCTCGAGAGAAGGGTCATCCGACAATGGACTGGCATGCAATTTGGTCCCCCGTCCATGGGCGAACGACGCATCACGGCAGCGCGAAGCTGGCCAGGTTCTTATGTCGATCGACACGGAAGCTCAGCGCTCCAACCCGTCTGGCTGGGTATCCCCACTGCTCCCGCTCCGAGTCCGCGAGCGACACCCATCAGCAGTGTCCACCGCCTCCTGATCGTTCACGCGACGCAACTAACGCAATCCGACCGAGCGCCCGAAGGAAGCATCCTGGTGCTGTGACTCCCTGTTCTACCCCTTCTCGCCACCAATCAAGAAGACGACTACTGGTATTTCATTTCGTTAGCCTCTGCAAGAAGTCTAGCGGAACAGATGTATCGCCCTATACGACTGAATGGCAGCAGGCCACAGTTAAGATCACTAAGCAAGCGCGTCACAGCAACTGCGGCTCCCCTAGTCATGAAAATCCCCCGTTGTCACATCCCACCTGAATTCATACCAGAAAGATCCCTCGCGATACGCGCTCGGGTCGATCTCGCGAATGACATCTTCTACTCTTTGTGCGGCTTCTTCCCATTCGTCGGCATCGCTGTCTTCAGCATAGAACGGGAACATTTCACTCAACCGGAGGACGCACTGAGTAAAATGCGGGAATGAAGTGTTGACGATATTGACGTCTCCGGGGTTCAGTCCGTACAGAACCTCCTGCGAGTCTTGGTCGAGGTACACGGAGACACTCAGGCCAAACACGCCGAAACGAATCAGCGCCTTCCCGGAATCCGACTCAACCGCTTCGAGTGAATCAAGCGACCGATAGGAGAAAAATTCATGCGGAACGATCAACTCTGCCCCACCGTGCACGATACCAAGGTTGACGAGATCAATATTCATGGAATGTTCTCCGAATTTTCAGCAAAAAGGTACTGGTGGAGCTCGAGTCTGACCCAGCCCCACCAGTACAGCACACTCGGCTCGCTACCCCTTGAAGAGCTTTGAGATTGCAGCGTTGAGGTCCTTGTTCGTCTTCGCCCTGCCGGCGTCGCCGATCCCGTTCCACGGGAATGACCAACTCACGTTTTTCACCCCAGCGTTCTTCAACTGGGACTCGCAATTGTGTCCAGTGGCGCAGGGTTCACGTTCCGAGTATGCTGCCACGATTTTCCTCTTCCCGGCCCGCTGTAGCAGGTACTCCTCAGAGTGGAAGGACGAGTCGGAGTGGGCCACCAGCGTGGTTCCATCATCTAGCAGAGCGGAAGCGTAGTTTCCATTCCTCTTCTTGTCAATCAAGCGCTGCAATTGCACTGCTTTGCCGAGATGCCCTTCGCCATAGGGCACCTGGCCTACCAAATCAATGGCTTCCTCGATTATCTCGGCAGCCTTCTTGGCGTCTTGTCCCTCATCAAGAAGCTTCCCGAGCTTCTTCAGTTTCCCTGCCGGCAAGAAACCGGCGACGAGCATGCTACATGCGAGCTTGTCAAACTGGGAGCAGGCTTCGGCATCCTCTGTATCAGGCATGAGAACGGTTTTCCAGGCCTGATAATTTTCATTGAGTCCGCACTTGACGTCCCAGAATCCACACTCGCTGTGGAAGAACTGCTTCAATCCGCACTTGACGTCCCAGAAACCACATCCAGGATCTTGTGGCGCAGGGTACTCAACGCTGCCGCCGCTGCCGGTTGACGCTGTCCCGCCTGTTGATGGCGAACCGCTATCGCTGTTGCCGCTGTCGACAACTGGCCCGCTGTCGCTGATTCCGCCGTTTCCACCAGGTCCGCATTCGTTCCATCCACCGTCACAATCGGCAAGCCTGGTACCGGTGGGATCGGAAAAAGTCGTGGGGTTGTTTGCGGCGTAACTGTATCCGTTGAGGGTCTGAGGTTTTTCGGATTCGAGTAGTGGGTCGACGCTGATGAATTGACCAAGAGTGGGGTCGTATTCGCGCGCCCCGATGTGGGTGAGGCCGGTGGTTGTGTCTCGTGTCTTGCCAAGGAAGCCCCTGTCGTCGGGCCAGGGGCCGTACTGGGGTTTGCCCCGGTCTTCGCCGAAGGGGGTGGTGTAGCGCTTGGTGTATTTCTGGTCGAGGCGGTCGATGGCCAGGCTGGAGGTGCCGTGGTGGTCGCTGACGAGGAAGGTGACCTTGTTGGTGCCGGTCTGGTTGGAGCGCAGGGCGGCGGTGATGCCGTCTGCTGCGTAGTAGCGCTGGGCCCAGGTGGTGCCGTCGGCGCGGAGGTGTAGTTCGGTACTGCCGGCGTAGAGGACGCGTTCGCCGTTTTCGGTGGCGCGGATGAGGAGGGTTCCGTCGGCGCCGTATAGGTAGTCGGTGGACTGGTTGTCTTCGGTGAGGCGGGTGAGTTTGCCTTCCTCGGACCAGGCCAGGTTCTGCGTGGTGTTGTCGGCTACGCCGGGGCGCTTGGTGGTGTTGCCGGTGGTGTCGTAGGTGTAGGTATGTTCGGGGCTGGTGCAGTCGGTTTTGGTGGTGGTGCCGGTCAGGGTGTGGGGCTGGTCGGTGTTGGTGTAGCAGTAGGTGGTTTTGGTCGTGGCGGCGCTGGTGTGCTGGGTTTCGGTGGTGCGCTGGCCTGCGGTGTTGTAGGTGTAGCTGGTCCAGTAGGGGGCTGGGCCGGATAGCGAGGTGGCGCTGCGGGGGTCGGTGCACTTCTGGGAGGTGGGGGTCCAGGCTTCGGTGAGCCGCTGGTGGGCGTCGTAGGTGAAGCACTGGGTTTCGGCGCTGCTGGTGCCGCCGAGGGTGGTGGGGTCGCTGATGGAGGTGACGTTGCCAGCCTGGTCGTAACTGTAGTTCAGGTCCTGCAGGTGGTAGGGGTGGGTGAGGTCCTGGGTGAAGGTGCGGGTGAGGCGGCCGGTGCCTTCTTCGAAGCGGTTGGCGACGTAGACCTGGTCTTCGCCGGTGCCCATGGTGAGCATCTGCGGTTCGGTCAGGGCCGAGTAGTCGATCTCGGGCAGGTACGTGCCGATGGCGGTGAGGTTGCCCAGGTCGTCGTGCTCATAGCCGACGATTTCGGAGGGCAGGCCGCCCAGTGCTGGGTCCTTGGTCTGCTGCACCGCCCCGGGGGTGTTGTAGTGCGTCTCGAACGCCATCGTGGCCGGCTGGCCGGCCTTGACGAACGGGTCGCTGGCAGGCAGTTGCAGTTCGGTGTGGGTGGCCCGGCCCATGCTGTCGTAGGCGGTGACAGCCTGGGTGTAGGCAACGCCGCTCTTGCCGCCGAGGTAGCGGGTGGAGGAGGTCGGCTGGCCCTTGAGGAGGGTGTCGTAGGTGTAGCCGGTGAGCTGGTTCGCGTCTGTCTTCGATCCGGCCCAGGTGCCGGTGGGGCGGCCAAGCTCGTCGTAGGCGCTCAGGATGGACTTGCCGCGAGAGTCGGTGGTCTTGGTGATCTGGTCGAGGGCGTTGTACTGGGTGGTTGCCTTGCCCTTGTCGGGGTCGTCGGCGCTGGTCTGGCGGCCGAACAGGTCGTAGCCGTAGGACCAGGTGGCCCCGTCCGGGCCGGTGATCGTCTTCTGTTGGCCGTCGAGAGCGTAGGTGAATTTGGTCGACGTGTAGCTGGCGCCGGGGCCGGTGCCGAAGGCGGCATCGGCGGGGTTTTCGCCGGCGTAGGAGCGGGTTTCGGTGGTGCGGCCGCGGATGTCGGTGATGGTGCGCTGTGCGGAGCCGCCGTCGAGGGCGGTGGTGGCGGTGGAGTCGCCGGTGTAGCTGGTGGTGGTGGCCCACTTCTTGACGCCGCCGACGAGCAGGGTGCTGGTGGTGGGCCGGCCGGCGCCGTCGAAGACGGTCTCCGTCTGGGTGGGGGCGGCGCCGTATTCGGCTCGGGTGTAGGTGCCGTTGGGGGTGGTGGTGTTGTCGAAGATGTCGGCGAACGTTGCGTAGGCCAGGCCGCGGGTGTCGTAGTGGGTGTCGGTCAGCAGCCGGCCTCCCTGCGGGGTCGGTGCCTGGGTCTGCAGGGGCCGCAAGAGGGAGTCAAAGAGGGCGTAGTTGGTGATGTAGGTGTCTTTGTTGGTCAGGGTGGCGGTCGATACCGAGGACGGCTTGGTGTTGTCGAGGTGGTAGGTGAACTTGACGTTCGGGATCTGGCTGCCGCTGGAGCGGTTGGGCAGCCACACGTCGGTGACCCGGCCGAGCGCGTCGTAGTGCTGTTCGGTCTTCTTGGAGTTGATGTCGTAACTGCGCAGTGCCAAGCCGCGACGGGGGTCGAGATAGCTGGCCGAGGTGTAGCCCTTGGGGTCGGTCGAGAGCGTTCTCGTAAGGGGACCGGCGTCGGCGGGTGTGTAGGCGGTGGAGGTGGTGCGTCCTGCGGTGTCGGTGACGGCCAGCGGGCGGCCCAGGGTGTCGTAGGTGGTGGTGGCGGTGGTCTGCCAGCCGGACGGCAGCCGTTGCCCGTCGCTGCCGGCGGTAGCCGTGTAGCCGGTAGCCCGGCCGGTCCAAGAGGGCGGCTCCCGCGATCGCCGCGTTGCCGACGCCGCCGCAGCCGATGACGGCGACCGAGTCGCCGCGGCCCACGTTGCCCGTGTTGACGGCGGCGCCGTAACCGGCCATCACCCCGCAGCCGATCAGGCCGGCCGCCTCGGGGCGCGCGGCCGGGTCGACCCTCACCGCCTGGCCCGCCGCGACCAGCGTCTTCTCGGCGAAGGCACCGATACCGAGGGCGCTGGTCAGCGGCGTGCCGTCCAGCAGGGTCATCGGCTGGGCGGCGTTGCGGGAGTCGAAGCAGTACCAGGGGCGACCGCGTCGGCAGGAACGGCAGCCGCCGCAGGGCGCCCGCCAGGCCAGGACCACGTAGTCGCCCTGCTGAAGATCGGTGACCCCCTCGCCGACCGCCTCGACCGTGCCGGCCGCCTCATGGCCGAGCAGGAAGGGGAAGTCGTCCGTGATCGCGCCCTCCCGGTAGTGCAGGTCCGTGTGGCAGACCCCGCAGGCCTGTACCGCGACGAGAACCTCGCCGGGTCCCGGGTCCGGCACGACGACCGTCTGCACCTCGACCGGTGCGCCCTTCTTCACAGCGACTACGGCACGGACCTCGTGTGGCACGGCAAGCTCCTCTGCTGTTGCGCATGGCACGATGGGTTGCGCTATGGGGAACATAGTGGGAATGCGCCCAGCGGGCCGCCGACGACGCCCGACGCACCGCCCGCACACTGCGCGCCGAGCGCTCCGAGATCGCCGGCGCCCCCGACGACGTACCGCAGGACGCGCCGGACGACGGCACGAGCGCGCCGAAGACGTCCCTGCCCGCCCTCCGCGAGGCCTACCGTGCGGCCTCCCAGCTCTACGAGAAGGTCGGCGTCGGCGCCGACCTGCGGGCCGAACAGGCCCGCGCGGAGAGCGACGAGAGCGCGGCCCGCGCCGAACTGGACCGGCTCAGCAACAAGGTGCGCACCAGGGCCGGGCAACTGCTGGAGTCGCCCGACGGCTCCGACGGACCGTCCCGGCAGGCCGCCGCCGCCCGCGCCGAGGAACTGGTGCAGCTCCTGGAGACCCGCATGTCGAGCGCGAGCGAACAGCTCGGCCGGCTGCGCGGCGAGGCCGAACGGCTCGCGCCCGAGGACGGCGACGCCCACACCGAACTCCCCGAGGAGCTCCTCCCGCGCGACGCCGAACACGCCCAGACCCTGCTGCGCACGGCGACCGCCGAACTCGCCGCCCGCAACGAGGCACTGAGGCAGGCCCGCGAGGCCCACGCCGAACTGCTCGACGCGCACCGGGCCGCCGAGGACGCGGCCGGCGGGTTCGACGAGGTCGCCGCCATGCTCCGCGACCTGCTGCGCGAGCAAGCGCCCGACGAGGAGCGGGAGGAGTCCGAGCCCTATCCGGGCGGTCTGGAGGAGGCCCGGTCGGCCTCGTCACCCCGGCCGGCATCGGGGTGGAGTCGAGCTGGGCGACGGTTCGCTCAGGGCGCTCCACGGCCGCCTTCGACCCTGTGCTGGAGTCGAACCCGGTGAGGATCTCGTGCCGCGTTCCCGGGTTCGACGCCGATGCCCTGCTGGGGGCCAGGCGTGCCCTGCGCCTGGACCCGTTCGTACAGTTCGCCCTGGTCGCCGCTCGTGAGGCGCTGGCCGATGCCGGGCTGGACCGGGAGACCTGGGACGGCGCGCGCGTCGGCGTGGTCCTGGGCAACGGCGACGGAGGGCCCACCACGGTCGAGGCCCAGCACCGGGTGCTGCTGTCGGCGGGTGCGGGCAAGGTGTCCCCGCTGCTGCTGCCGATGCAGCTACCCAACATGCTGGCGGGCCAGACGGCCATCGAGTTCGGAGCGGCCGGCCCCAACCTGGTGGTGTCCACGGCGTGCGCCTCGGGCACGACCGCCGTGGGCGTCGCCCGGGACCTGCTGCTTCTCGACCGCTGCGACGTGGTCCTGACCGGGGGCAGCGAAGCCCTGATCACGCCGCTGGCGATGGCGGGCTTCGCGCAGATGGGCGCCCTGTCCCGGCGTGAGGACGACCCCGCCGCCGCCTCGCGGCCCTTCGACGCGGACCGGGACGGGTTCGTCGCCGGGGAGGGTGCCGGCATCCTCGTCCTCGAGCGGCCGGCGGACGCCCGCGCCCGCGGTGCCCGGGTCCGGGCCCGGGTCGCGGGTTACGGGGCGTCCGCCGACGCCCACCACATGACGTCTCCCCATCCGACGGGCGCCGGTATCGAGTCGGCCGTACGCGACGCCCTGCGCGACGCGGACGCCGGACCGGGCGACGTGAGACACGTCAACGCGCACGGCACGTCGACGCCCCTGAACGACCTGGCCGAGGCCACCATGCTGAAGCGGGTACTGACCGGCGACCCACTGGTCACCTCCACCAAGGGCGTGACCGGGCACCTGCTGGGCGCCGCGGGAGCCGTGGAAGCGGTCTTCACGGTGCTCTCGGTGGAACAGTCGATCGTGCCGCCCACCGCCAACCTCACCCACCCGGATCCCCGCATCGACATCAAGGTCGCCTCGACGCAGACGTCGCTCCCCGTCGACCTGGCGCTGAGCAACTCCTGCGGCTTCGGCGGGCAGAACGCGGTTCTCGCCGTGGCCGCGGCCTGAGCGTCACTGCCGTTCCGGGGCAGCCGATCCGACACCGGGTCGGCTGCCCCTGTTCGTACCCCCGCCGTGCGCCCGGGCCGGCACGTCCGCGCACCGTCCGGGCCGCACCGGAACGCAAGGAGACTGCCGTGCACGACGTACGCGAACTCATCGAGTCGGGACCCGAGGCCGTACGGCGACTGGCGCGACGCGACCACCCCCTCGATCTCGACGCCCTGGAGGCGGCCTCCCGCAGGCGGACCGCCGCCGAGGACCAGGTGAGCCGGCTGCGGGCACGGCTGAAGGCCGCGGCGCGCCGTGACACCCGCGACGCGGTCCCGGACGAGGAGGAGCGTGCGGCGGCACGCGCCTTGCGGGACCGTGTGCAGGAGGCCGAGACGCAGGCGCGCGCCGCGACCGCCGAGCTGACGCGGCGCCTGCGGACCATCCCCAACCTTCCGCTGGACCAGGTGCCGGACGGCCGGTCCGAGAAGGAGGCCGTGGAGATACGCCGGGGCGGGCCCCCGGTCGAGGCCGGCGAGGCAGGGGCGGCGCACCACGCCGATATCGGTGAGCGCCTGGGACTCTTCGACAGCGCCCGCGCCACCCGTCTGTCGGGGGCCCGGTTCCAGGTCGGCCGCGGGCCGGGAGCACGTCTGGAACGGGCGCTCGGCGACTTCCTGCTCGATCTGCACACCGCGCGGCACGGCTACACCGAGTACACGGTTCCCTTCCTCGTCAACCGGGAGACCATGATGGGCACCGGTCAGCTCCCGAAGTTCGAGGAGGACCTCTTCGCCACCCGGGTCGGCGACCGCGAGCTCTTCCTGATCCCCACCGCCGAGGTGCCCCTGACGAACCTGGTCGCCGGACGGACGCTCACCGACGCGGAACTGCCGCTCGCCTTCACCGCCCGCACCCCGTGCTTCCGCTCCGAGGCCGGTTCCTACGGGCGGGACACCCGGGGGCTGCTGCGGCTGCACCAGTTCGAGAAGGTGGAGCTGGTGCGGGTGTGCGCGCCGGCGGACGCCCCGTCGCAGTTCGAGCTGATGACAGGGCACGTCGAGGAGTGTCTGCGGCGGCTGGAACTGTCGTACCGCGTGGTCCTGCTTCCTGCCGGCGACATGGGCTTCTCCGCGCGGATGACCTACGACGTCGAGGTGTGGCTGCCGGGCAGCGGCGCCTTCCGGGAGATCTCCTCGGTCTCGGACTGCGGTACCTTCCAGGCCCGGCGGGCGGGAATCCGCCACCGCGACGCCACCGGTCGCAAGGGTTTCGCCGCGACGCTCAACGGGTCGGCGCTGCCGATCGGCCGCACGGTGGCGGCTCTCCTCGAACAGGGCTGCCGGCCCGACGGCAGCGTGGTCCTGCCGGAGGTCCTCGTCCCCTACACCGGATTCCGGAGGCTCCTGCCCGGGGGCCGTACCGCCTGAGCCACGAAAACCGGGCCCGTCCGCCGGTCCCCCGGCGGACGGGCCCGCTCACCTGTCCGAAGCCGCGGACGTCGCGGACGGTCCGCGTCCGAACGGTGTCACGGTGCGGGTTGCGTCACGCGGACCGGCAGAGCGTGGGGGCACTGGTCAGGGTGAGGGACGGATCGTGGGAGAGGATCGCGTGTTCCACGCTTCGCAGTGACGGGGAGGGGAGCACCCCGATCTCCTCGGAGAGGCGCTTCCACATGTGGCGATACGTGTCCAGCGCATCGGTCTGCCGGCCGGAGCGGTACAGGGCGATCATGAGCTGTTCGCAGAACCGCTCGCGCAGCGGGTTGCTGATGTGGGCGTCGCGGAGTTCGGCGAGGATGCTCGCGTGGCGGCCGGCGCTGAGCTCGGCGTCGAACAGCAACTCACTGGCGCGCAGGCGGTGTTCGTCGTACAGGGCGCTGGCCAGGCGGCACACCGACCCGCCGGGCAGGGGCCCGAAGACCGGGCCTCGCCACATGGACAGGGCGGAGCGCAGGAGACCGACGGCCTCGGCCGGGCGCGTGGCGACGATACCCTCGGCCCGGTGGACCTTCCCGAGGAACTGGGCGGCGTCGATCTCGGACTCGTCCACGGCCAGCCGGTAGCCGGACGGGTGGACGGTCAGGCGTGACGTATGCCGGTCGGGCTCCAGGGATTTCAGTCGTCGCCGCATTCGGCTGATGTGTGCCTGGAGAGCGTTCACCTGGTTGTCTGGCGTCGATTCCCCCCACATCTCTTCGACGAGCGTTTCCCCTGACACTGCCTGCCCCTCGCTGACCAGCAGTACCTGTAATAAAGTGCGTTGCAGATCGCCCGGTATGTCGACCTGCCCTGTTCTGGTGTGGACCTCTAGCGCCCCGAGAATCGAAAAGCTCAGCACATCGTCCTCCGTTGCCGTCTATTCGGTACACGTCAAGACGAACGCGATTCCGCCGTGCGGCTGACCGGTGCGGGAGTGCCGGACTGGCTGACGTCACCTGTCACGATGAATGGCCGGCGCACTCCCCTCCCCCGATCAGCCAGATGGCTCAATTTCGACGGTTAACGCGCGTTGCCATCTCAACGAACAGCCCAGTGCTTTAGTTCGATTCTGACACACGAGAAATGCATGATGAACGTTTTTTTATCAACGTTTACCATAGATCTCGGACACAGGGACGGCCGGGAAGCGGCTAACTGGTCCACCGGTGTGCCTACGGACCGGTCTGTGTGCCTTTTCGGGATCGCAGCGTGGCCGCATGTCCCGGAATGTGTTCCTTGGCGCGTACTCGAATCAGATCCCCCCACTTGAGGTCCTGGTCGAAGACCACGGCGCCCTCACGGTTGACGAGGCGGGCCCGGACGGTCGCGTCCGCCGCCTCGTCGGGGGTGAGGGCCAGCAGGTCGACGAGTTCCATCGCGTTCCGGCGGACCAGCTCCGCCCGCTCCGCGTGGGTGGTCGAGCGGAGGATCCGGCCGATCTCGGACTTCGACATGGCCTGGGTGTTGTCCAGGCGGGCCTCCCGGCCGGCGATGACGGCGCGTCCCGCGTCGGCCAGGGCCCGGTCGCTCAGGGCGATGTGCGCCAGGATCCAGTCGATCTGGGTACGGTCGGACTCGGCGAGAGGTGGGGCGTCGGTGATGAGCTCGGCCTCGGCCAGCAGTTCCTGGTAGGCGTGCAGGAGTTCCTTGGTGTCCACGGCGGCTCCGTAATGCTTGTGCGTGATGGTCGGGTCACACAGAGGCGGCACGGGAGGCGTCGGCGGGTCCCGGGGTCGGATCTGCGGCGGCGGCCCTGGCCTCGGCCATCTTCTTGCGGCTGGGCAGGATCACCAGCGCCAGCAGGCCCCCGATGATGGTGCCGACGGCGGCCGCCGTGAAGCCGATCTGGAGTCCGTCGGTGAAGATCGGAGCCACGGCGTCGCGCACCGGCTGCCGCGCCTGCTCCGGCAGCCCGGCGATGGCGCTCAGGTCGCCCGAGGACAGCAGACCGGTCGCCTCGCCGCGCGCCGCCGGATCCAACCGCACGTTCTTCATCGCGCCGGGGACCGCGTCGTGCAGGTGCTGGATCAGCAGGGTGCCCGTCAGGGCCACGCCGAACACGCTGCCGACCTGCCGGAACGTGTTGGAGACACCCGATGCGGTCCCGGCCTGCTCCGGGCGGACTGAGGCGAGCAGCGCGACGGTCGCCGGCGCTCCGACGAGGGAGACACCGGCGCCGAGCAGCGCCATCGCCCACCAGTAGGAGCCGAATCCGCTGCCCGGCTCCAACTGGGCCAGTGCGAAGAGGCCGACAGCGCTCGCCAGCGAGCCGATCAGGATCGGAACCTTCGGGCCGAACTTGGCGGCGGCCACACTCGCGACGTACGAGAACACCATGATCGACACGTTCAGGGCGAGGAACCGGACGCCGGCCTCGGTGGTCGACAGGCCGTTGACCTCCTGCAGATAGAAGGTCAGCAGGAAGATGCTGCCGTACAGGCCGAACAGGCCGAGGAAGTTGACGGCGCCGGCCACGACGAGGACGGGGCTGCGGAAGAGGTTCATCGGCAGCATCGGGTCCTCGCTGCGCAGCTCCCACGCGATGAAGGCGGCCAGGGCGACGGCGGCGACGACGAAGGAACCGAGGATGACCGGGTCGCTCCACCCCCGGGCGCTGGCTTCGATCAGCCCGTACACGAGGGTGGCCATGGCCACGACGAAGAGGACCTGCCCGGTGATGTCGGCGCGGCGGCGGTTCGGTGCCTTGCTTTCGGCGAGCTTGCCGGCCAGGACGGCCAGCGCGGCCAGGCCGAAGGGCAGATTGACCCAGAAGATCGACTGCCAGCCGAAGGCGTCCACGAGGACGCCGCCGAGCACCGGACCCGCGGCGAGGGCGAGTCCGCCGATGCCGGCCCAGATACCGATGGCACGGGCCCTCGCGGCGGGCTGCGGGTAGGTGGTGGAGACGAGGGCCAGTGAGACCGGGATCATGATGGATCCCGCGGCACCCTGCAGCACACGGGCGACCAGCAGGAACTCGTAGTTCGGCGCGAGCGCGCAGAGGGCCGACGCGGCGAGGAATCCCACCAGACCGCCGAGGAAGATGCGCTTGCGTCCGAAGATGTCGCCGAGCGTCCCCGCCGTGAGCAGGAGACAGGCGACGACGAGCGCGTAGGCGTTGATGACCCACTGGAGCTGGGTCAGGTCTGCCGACAGGTCCTGCTGGATCTCCGGCAGGGCCACGTTCACGATGGTGGAGTCGAGGTACACCATGAAGATGCCGACGCAGATGAAGGTCAGCAACAGACCTTTTCCGCGGGTGGCGTCCGGGGTCGCAGTTGTCATGCCTGCCTCACGTTCACACGAGTTCGAGGCCTTCTGCCTGCATGCGACAGGGGGCCATGGGAAGACCAAGCGTGAGAAACGCTAACTGACCGACGGTCGGTCCGACAAGGGACCGGCGGTCGGTCATGTAGCCTCGAACGCATACTCCCCGAGCAAGGAGGGCTGCAGTGATGGCTCAGACCGCGACCCCGAGGAAGCGCAAGCGCGTCGTCAAGACCCCCGAGGCGCGCAGGGCCGACATCCTGAGGGCCAGCCGTGAGGTGTTCGGCACGGAGGGCTTCGCCGACGCCACCATCGCGGACATCGCCACGGCCGCGGGCATGGGCAAGGGCAGCTTCTACATGTACTTCGAGACCAAGGACCACGTCCTGGCCGCCCTCTGGGAGCAGTACGTCAACGCGTTCTACGACACCACCCAGGAGATCCTGGGCAAGGGGCAGGCGTGGTGGCCCACCATGGACGAGCTGCTGTGCAGGCTCCTGGAGCACGCCATCGACAACGCCGAGCTGCACCGGCTGGTCTACGGATCGGCGAACGCGAAGGCGCTGGAGATGTGCAAGGAGTCCAACGCCCGCGTGGTGGACTCGATCTGTGACTTCGTCCGGCGCGGCGCGGTCGCCGGCGCCTTTCGCAGCGCCAACCCCGAATGGGCGTTCCGCATGGTCTACCACGCTGCCGACGGCCTGCTGGACGACCTGATCGCCGACGGGACGCCGATCGACGCCGAGGCGGTCCGCCGCAGCGTGCTGGAGATGGCCCACCGGACGCTCGGGGACCCGGACCTGACACCGGCCGGCCGGTGACGTGCCCCCCCGGCCCGCCGCGGGTCGGCACGTACGCGGCCCGCTCGGAAACCTGTCGGCAGGTCTTCCCGGGCGGGCCGCTTCTCCGAGGAGCGGGGGCTTTGGAGATCATGCGAGAAAACGGCGGAGAGGGCAGGATTCGAACCTGCGTGGGCCCGTAGGACCCGACCGTCGAGCCGAAGCTCAGGCCCCCGATAAACCACTCCGGGCACCTCTCCCAAACCCGCTCCGATAAACCGGCGGGACTGCGGAGAGGGCAGGATTCGAACCTGCGTGGGCCCATAGGACCCGACCGTCGAGCCGAAGCTCAGGCCCCCGATAAACCACTCCGGGCACCTCTCCAGGAGCTGACCGGCGTTTGCCGGGCCGTTCCTGTGAACAACACTGACAGACGTCGCTGATACGAGTCTGACATGTGGCTGACGTACCTCCGACGCCTCCGGGGAACACTCTTCCGGCGCCGAGCCGTTCGATGCTCTAATTCCCTCGGTTCAGTCCCACCGAGAGGGAGCGTGAGCGTGTCCGCGACGGAAATCGAGAGTCCGGCCTTCCTGGCCGTGCAGAAGTACAATCCCGCCGACAACTCCAGTTCATTTCTCGCGGTGAACGAGGGAAACGAAACGTTCGGCGTCCCCGGGCTGAACGGGGTGATCTCGTTCCGGAGGACGGGACGGTACGCCGTGCAGTTCGGCGGCCCCTTCGCCGACAGGGCATCGTACGACGCACTCCTCGAGCGCTTTGTCACCCACGTCCGTGACAGGGACCTCACCCTCGTCGCCGTGCAGCTCCAGCGCGAGGACACCGACGCCTACGTGCGTCAGGGCTTCACGGTCAATCAGATCGGGGCCTCCTGGGCGGTGCGCGTCCCGGACCTCACGCTGCGGGGCACCCGGTTCATGCAGCTACGCAATAAGGTGTCCCGAGCGCACCGCAACGGTCTGAAGATCCAGGAGGTCCAGGCGGCGGAGTGGCAGGACGGTCTGGCGGTCGTCGACCGCGCGTGGCTCGGTTCGAAGGGCGAGGGCGCCCGCCCCCTGGAGTTCCTGGTGGGCCAGATCGGCGGCCCGATGCAGGCGCACCGCCGGCTCTTCGTCGGCACCATAGACGACGCCCCGGTCGCGTACATCTCCTACTCCCCGGTCTACGGATCCCGCGCCGGCTGGATGCACGACCTGAGCCGGCGCATTCCGGACGGCTCGCCCGGGCTGATGGAGGCCATCAACGCCCACGCGCTGGAGGTGTTCCGTGGCGAGGGGGTGGAGTGGCTGCACTTCGGCTTCACGCCCTTCACGGGTCTGGACGCGAGCCACGAGGTCCCGGGCCACAGCCCCGCGTTCCAGTGGCTGATGCACTTCCTGTGGGACCAGGGCGCCGCTCTCTACCCCGCGCAGACGCAGCTTGCCTACAAGAAGAAGTGGGCCGCCGATGTCCTCATCCCCGAGTACGTCGCGTTCGAGAACCAGGCCTCGCTCGCCGGCTTCGCCCACATCTTCCGGGCAAGCAACGCCTTCTGAGGCTCCGTAGCAAGGAACCACTTCTCCGTTCCAGCCATGAAGGGAAGACCGTGTCCTACGCGTCTCTCAGTACCGACGAGCTCCGGCAGTCGATGGTCGAGCACCTCATGCGGATCATGGGGTGCCCCGACGACACGGCGCTGGCGCGCGACGCCGACGCCGTCCTGCTCACCCTGGACCGGCGTCTGGCCGAAGAGGCGTCAGCGGCCTGACCCGCGCCGCGCCGCGCCGCCCCGGTCAGTCCAGTGTCAGAACCGCATCAGCCCGGTAGGCGAGGCTGGGCAGCACGTCGGCTCGGAACCAGACGCGACGCACCGTAGTGCCGCGGCTCACGCGCGGGCGAGGCCACGATGCCACCCCGTGGCTCCCGCCTCTCCCCCGCACGCCCTCCTGATCCCGGCACGGCTGCCTTGCCACCGCCTCGCTACTGGACAGATCAACCCAAGGAGTGCACCGTATGTCATCACCGCACATCCCCTCCCAGAACAGCGTGGCCGAGTCCCTCGACGCACGCCGCGCGTCTCCGGCTCCGCAGCCCGTGGGCGCCTCCGCAACGTTCGCCGAGCTTTTGAAGCGGGTGAAGGCCGAGGGCCTGCTGGATTTCGACCCGCGCTACTACATAGGCCGCCTGGCGCTCAACACGCTTCTCTTGGCGGCCGGTTTCACGGCGTTCTTCCTGCTCGGCGACTCCTGGTGGCAGCTCGTCGTGGCCGTGTGGATGGGCCTGTGCGGGACACAGTGCGCTTACATGTTCCATGACGCCGGCCACAAGGCGATGTTCCGCGACAAGCGGCTCGCCACCGCCGTCGGCTACATTCACGCCAACCTGATCAACGGGTCGAGCTACGGCTGGTGGGTCAACCACCACAACCGGCACCACAGCAACCCCAACCACCTGGACATGGACCCGGACATCGGCCGTCGTACAGCGATCTTCGATCTCAAGCAGTACCCCAGCCGGCACGGGATCAAGCGGTTCATCGTCCGGTACCAGAGCGTCCTGTTCTTTGTCCTGCTGGTCCTCGAAGCCCTCAAGATGAGCAAGACCGCGATCAAGGTGATCGCCCGGGGCCAGACCAAGCGCCCGGTGCTCGAAGGCGCGCTGATCCTGCTGCGCGCGGCCATCTACCTGACGCTGACCTTCACCGTGCTCTCCCCGCTGCTCGCCGTGGCCTTCATCGTCGTGCAGCAGTTCGCCCAGGGCCTCTACTTCGGCATGATCTTCGCCCCGAACCACAAGGGCATGGAGGTCCGCGACGGTGACGAGGAGACCTTGGACTGGCTGGAGCGCCAGGTGCTCACCTCGCGCAACATCCGCCCTTCGCGTCTCGTCGACTTCTTGTACGGCGGCCTCAACTACCAGGTCGAGCATCACCTGTTCCCCTCCATGGCGCAGAAGAACCTGCCCCGTGCCCGGGAACTGACCCGCGAGTACTGCGCGGAGCGCGGCGTTCCTTACCACGAGGTCGGCTTCTGGGCCTCGTACCGGGAGGTGGCCGGTTTTCTCCACGAGGTGAGCGCACCCGTGCGACGGAACGAGGTCGAGCAGGCGCTCGCGCGGCGTGCCGCCTGAGGCACGCCACCGAGCACGCCGGCCCCGGACGGGCCCCCGACGGCGGACCGGCCGGCGAGCCCCAGACCGGTCGGCGATCACGGCCCGGACCGGGCGGGTCGCGGACCTGCCGACGTCGGGACACGGCACAAGAGGCGAGAAGAAGCGACAGGCGAGACGAGGAGCCGTACCACTGATGCCCAGGACCGCCGTACCCCGGGAGAGCGGCGCGGACGGAGCCGCCGCCGCGGCGTCGATCGGCGACCGGCTGGACAGGATGCCGATCACTTCCACCCACCGGCAGCTCACCGCGGTGGTGGGCATCGGCCTGCTCTTCGACACCTTCGAGAACAACCTCGCCGGCACCATCTCCAAAGTCCTCCAGGACGACTTCGCCTTCGACGGTACGACGCTGAAACTGGTCCTGGCCTCCGCCTTCGTCGGCCAGTTCATCGGCTCGCTGGCCCTGGGCAAGGTCGCGGACAGGTTCGGCCGACGCCGCGCCTTCCTCGTCAACCTGGCGCTCTACTCCGGCTTCTCGCTGCTCGCGGCCTTCTCTCCCAACGCGGTGTGGCTGATCGTGATGCGGTTTTTGGCGGGCATCGGCATCGGAGCCGAACAGGCCCTCTCCGACTGCTACCTCGCGGACATGCTCCCGGCGTCGAAGCGGGGACGGTACACGGCGTGGGCCTACACACTCGCCTTCTGCGGGGTTCCCGCCGTCGGCTTCGCCGCGATGTGGCTCGTGCCGCTGAGCCCGCTGGGCATCGACGGCTGGCGCTGGCTGTTCGTCATCGGCTCGCTCGGCTCCGTCGTCGTCTGGTTCCTGCGCCGCCGGCTGATCGAGTCACCGCGGTGGCTCGCCGCCAACGGGCGCGTGCAGGAGGCGGAGCACCTGGTCGCGAGCATGGAGTCCAAGATGCCCCTCGGCCGGCGCCCTCTCGCCGGCCCGGCACCGCGCCCGCACGGTCCCGCCTTAGCCCGCTCCGAGCGCGGGCCGCGGCTGCGGACCGTCTTCAGCAGGCACTACCGCCGACGTACGACGATGCTGTGGACCTTCAGCGTCCTCTCCGTCTTCGGCTACTACGGCTTCGGCGCGCTGGCACCACAGATCCTGGCGGCCAAGGGCTACGACGTGGTGTCCGGGCTCGGCTTCATCGCGCTGTCCTTCCTGGGCTACCCCATCGGCTCCGCGCTCTCGCTCCCCATCATCGACCGGTACGAGCGCAAGACGCTGGTGGGTGTCGTCGCCGCGGCCATGGTGGCGACGGGCACCGGATTCGCCTACGCGGACTCCGCGGCGCTCGTCGTCGCGTTCGGATTCTGCTACACCCT
The DNA here is from genome assembly GCF_002005225.1 of Streptomyces pactum. NCBI lineage: Bacteria > Bacillati > Actinomycetota > Actinomycetes > Kitasatosporales > Streptomycetaceae > Streptomyces > Streptomyces pactum. Next base: position 8,445,327 of record NZ_CP019724.1, on the reverse strand, counting down.
CTGCAGCAACATCTTCTCCAACGTGTCCCACGTGTACCTGGCCGAGCAGTACCCCACGGCCTTCCGGGCGACGGCCTCGGGCGCGGCGTACTCCTTGTCGAAGCTCAGCGCTGCCGCGCTCCCCTTCATCCTGCTCCCGGTCCTGGACGCCCACGGCCCCGGCATGCTCTTCCTGGTCATCGGCGCGGCCATGGCACTGCTCGCGGCGACGGTACTGCTGCTCGGGGACCGGACCACCGGCACCCCCGTGGACGGGGACCGTACGGGCACTGCGGACGCCGCGGACCGTGCGGACACCGCCCGTCTTCCGTGACGAAGCCGCCCGGCCGGGCGGCGGATTGGTAGGGCCATGAGCGGCATACTCGACGGCAAGCGCATCCTCGTCACCGGCATGCTGACAGAGCGGTCCATCGCCTTCCACGCGGCCAAGGTCGCCCAGGAGGAGGGCGCGGAGGTCGTTCTCACCGGGTTCGGACGGATCTCACTGGTGGAACGCACCGCCCAGCAGCTACCCAAGCCCGCCCCGGTCATCGAACTGGACGTGACGTCACCGGAGCAACTGGACGGTCTCGCCGCCAGGATCGGCGACCACGTCACCACCCTCGACGGCATCGTGCACTCGGTCGCCTTCGGCCCCAGAGACGTCTTCGACTTCCTCGCCGCGGACTGGGACGACGTGGCGACCGCCGTGCAGGTGTCGGCGTTCTCCTACAAGGCCCTCGTCATGGCCTGTCTGCCGCTCATGCCCCGGGGAGGCTCGGTGGTCGGCCTGACCTTCGACGCCAGTCTGACCTGGCCCCACTACGACTGGATGGGCGTCGCCAAGGCCGCGCTGGAATCCACCAACCGCTACCTCGCCCGCGACCTGGGTGACCGGGACATCCGCTGCAACCTCGTCGCCGCCGGCCCGATCCTGTCCATGGCGGCCAAGTCCATCCCGGGCTTCGGCGACCTCGCCGAGGCGTGGGAGAAGCGCTCCGCCCTGTCCTGGAACCTGAAGGACGCGGAACCGGCCGGCCGCGGCGTTGTCGGCCTGCTGTCCGACTTCTTCCCGAAGACCACCGGCGAGATCGTCCATGTCGACGGGGGCGTGCACATGGTCGGCGCCTGACATCCTCAGCCGGGCGGCAGACGACGCCGCGCTGATCACCTTCCACTCCGACAGGGACCAGGCCGCACCCGCCTACAAAGACGGCTTCGGCTTCCACCCCTGCTGTGATTCCCCGCCGATACCGGCGAGTGCCTGTCCGGACGCCTTCGTCCCGGGAGCGCCGGAGCCGATACCGCCCCGGATAGCCGACGTGAGTCTCATCCGTTGCCGGTCGCGACACCTGAGGTCCCGTAGAGCTCACGGTGCCGCCGAGGCGCCCCGCAGGTTCAGGGACTCCGCAGGAGGCTTCCGCTTGGGGGTACCTCTCTGTCTTGCGGCCCGATGCTCTTACTCGGAGTACGTCTGCGCGGAGGGGCCTGGCGTACCCAGAGCATCGGGGACGCCAGGCCATGTCAGCTCCGGACGGAATGGAGGCGACGTGGTGGAGGTCGGCCCGCGTCACGGTGGCGCGATGGATCTTGGCGTGCACTCAGGGTCCGTTGCACGGGCCACCCCGGTTTCGAAGTCCGCGGCGAGTCACTGTTCCATGGCGCGGATCAGGCTCTTGGGGCGCATGTCAGTCCAGTTCTCCTCGATGTAGTCGAGGCAGGACTGCCGGTCCGCCTCACCATGCACGACGTTCCACCCCTGCGGGACGTCGGCGAATGTCGGCCACAGGGAGTGCTGTCCCTCGTCATTGACCAGAACGTAGAAGGTGCCGTCCGGGTCGTCGAACGGATTCGTCATCATGGGCTCCTTGATCTCTTCTCAGTTGTCTTCTTGCTCGGTCGCCATTCGCACCGACAGGGCCGTCGAGCGCGGGTCGGTGGTCTGCAGGCAAACGTCCCGGTGCAGCGTCAGCCGCGGCGCGACCCGGAACAGGGCCGCCAGTGCGACTTCGGCCATGGTCCGGGCGAGGGCGGCGCCCAGGCAGTAGTGGATCCCGTGGCCGAAGGCCAGGTGCGCCTTGTCCGGCCGGGCCGGGTCGATGGCGTCGGGGTCCGTGAACCGGCGACGGTCGCGGTTGCCGCTCGCCAGAACCACCTGCACCAGGTCTCCGCGCTCGATGGTCGCCCCGGCCAACTCGACCGGTTCCCGGGCGAAGCGCAGGGTGCCGATCTCGGCGGGCCCGTGACGGCGCAGGGTCTCCTCCACCAGGTCCGGGATCCCCGCCGCACCGGGTCGCAGCGCTCCGGTGAGCACGAGGACGGCCATGGTCCTGACCAGAAGCGCGGTGGTGCGGTGTCCGGCGAGCAGGATGCCGAGCGCGGTCGAGACGAGTTCGTCCTCGGTGAGCCGGTCACCGGCGTCCCGGGCCCGTACCAATGCCGTCAGCAGGTCATCGGCCGCGTACTGCGGGTCGCGGCGCTCGGCGATCGCCTTGCGCATGTATGCGATGAGGTTCCGGGCGTCGGTGGTGACCCTGTCCGGATCACCGCTGGTGAGTCCCTCTGCGGAGGTACGCCACTGTTGCTGGTCCTCGGGCGGCAGTCCGAGCAGTTCACCGATGACCAGGACGGGCAACTGGTGGGCGAAGTGCTCCATCAGGTCCACGGTGCCGGCGGCGTCCGCGTGGGCGGGCAGGTCCGCGAGCAGGGCGTCCACGATGTGCTCGACGCGCGGCCGCAGCCGCTGCACCCGACGGGCGGTGAACGCGTGGGACACCAGTCGGCGCAGTCTGGTGTGGTCGGGCGGGTCGTACGCGGCGAGTGTCGAGGTCAACGCGGTGCGCAAGTCGTCCGGCAGCCCCGCGCCGGGCAGCGGAATCCGGTCCTGCCCGGTCAGATCGCTGCTGAAGCGGACGTCGTTGAGCACCGTGACGATCTCGTCGTGGCCGGTGATCAGCCAGACCTCGACATCGCCGGCGTACCTGCCGCGGGTCACGGGCGTTCGTGCCGCAAGCTCGCCGTACCGGGTGTCCCGGTCGGCGGAGGCGAGGATCTCTCCGAGTCGTGGCTCGGCGTCCGTGGGGGACGTGGGCATCTCGGCCTTTCCTGTCATGAGCGCGGTCCCGTGGGCGCGAGGACCTCGGCGGTGTGCTCGCCGAGTGCGGGTGCGGGTGCACGGTGGGAGTCCAGTCCCGCGTCGAACAGCACCGGAAAGCGGACCTGGTGCCACCGCTGTTCGTCGGGGCCGCCCGGCACGGTCGCGACGAGGTTCCTGGCCCGGACATGGGGGTCGTCGACGATGTCCTGCGGCGTCTCGTAGACGGGCGCCCAGGGCACGTCCAGCTCGCCTAGCACCTTGGCCCACCAGGTGAGGTCCCGGGCGGCGAAGACCTCGGCGAGCAGGGCGGACACCGCGTCCTTGTGCCGGGTGCGGTCGGCGCGGCGGTCATAGGCATCGGTGGTCAGCGCCGGGAACTCGTCCGCCAGTCGGTCGCGGAAGGCGCGCCAGAACTTGTCCTCGAACGTGGCGAAGGACAGTCGGCTGCCGTCGCGCGTGGTGAACACGTCGTTGTCGCCGGTCAGTACGGGGCTGTCGGCCGGGTCGTCGAGGTTGAGCGCCGGCAGCGCGAGCGGTCCGGCCCAGGCCGCGGCCGCCTCGTGCAGGGAGACGTCGACGTGCTGGCCGACTCCGGTGACGGACGCGTGCTGCGCGGCGACCACGACGCAGAGCGCGGCGTACATCGAGCCTGCCAGGTCGCCGACGCGCACGCCGGGCCGGTCGACGCGGCCTCCCGGCCGGTTGGGCACCGCGAAGAATCCGGACAGCGCGAGGAAGTTCACGTCGTGACCGGGACGCCCGGCGTAGGGGCCGGACTGGCCGAAGCCCGACAGCGAGCAGAGCACCGTTCGCGGGTTGGCACGGCGCAGCTCGGTGAAGCCCAGGCCGAGGCGGTCCAGCACACCGGGCCGGTAGCTCTCGACCACCACGTCGTACTCGGGCAGCAGGTCCAGCAGGGCGCTTCGTCCCTCGGGCCGGACGATGTCCAGCACCGCCGACCGCTTGTTGCGGTTCAGCGCCGCGAACGTCTCGGGCGCGGCCCCGCGCAGCGGATCCCCGCCGGAGGGCTCGATCTTGACCACGTCCGCGCCCAGATCGGCCAGGACCTGGGTGGCGAAGCCACCCGGCAGCAGCCGGGTCAGGTCCAGGACGCGCAGCCATCCCAACGGCGGCCATGAGCCATGTGCCCGGGCGGTCACTTCGCGCCCCCGCCCGGCAGACCGGTCGTCCCGGGCTCGGCGGCGTTGACCAGCACGGCCATGTTGCCCGGCGGATGGGCGTTGTCGTACATGAGCTGGTGCAGTTCGGCGATGTCCGTGAAGGGCGCGGTCCGGCTCAGACAGGGGTCGAGCCGGCCGGCCGCGACCAGTTCGGTGACCGCACGGAACTCCTGCGTGTTGGCGCAGTGCGAACCCTGCAGCCGTTTCTGGAACATCCACAGATAGCGCAGGTCCACATCGCCGTTGTAGCCGCTGGTTCCCGCGCAGGTGACCACCATCCCGCCGTTGTCGCAGAGGTACAGCGAGGTGGGGAGCGTGTCCTGGCCCGGGTGTTCCAGCACGATGCGGGGCGAGCGGCGCTCGCCGAGCGCGTCCCAGAAGCTGCGGCCGAAAGCGCGTACACCGTCGAGCCAGTCGTTGTATGCGGTGGTGTCGGTGCAGTCCGGCAGTCTGCCCCAGTGGTCGAACTCGCTGCGGTTGATCACGCCCCGGGCCCCCAGCCTCCGGCAGTGCTCGGCCTTCTCCTGGCTGGACACCACCGCGATCGGCACACCGCCGAACTGGTGGACGATCTGGATCGCCATCGATCCGAGGCTGCCGGAACCGCCCCACACCAGCACCGGGTCGCCGGGCTGCACGGTGTGCGGCGCCCAGCCGCGCAGCTGGCGGTAGGCGGTGCCGCCGCCGGCGAGGAAGCAGCCGGCCTCCTCCCAGGTGAGCCGTTCCGGCTTGGGGTGCAGTTGGTACTCGTCGACGACGGTGAACTGGGCGAAGGTGCCGAAGTTGAGTTCATAGCCCCAGGCGGCCTGGGACTTCGAGGTGGTCGGATCGGCGCCGAGCCGTATGTCGTCGGCCTGTTCGTCCCATTTCAGCCCGCCGAAGACGACGTGCTCGCCCACCTGGAACCGGGTGGCGCCCTCGCCGGTTGCCCAGACCACGCCCGACCCCTCCGAACCGGCGATGTGGAAGTCGTGGGGGTCGCCCTTGCGCTGTCGTGCGGCGATCACGTCCACCGGTGTGCCGAGGCCGGCCCAGATGCCGTTGTAGTTGATGCCGGCCGCCATCACCAGGACCAGGACCTGGCCGGGGCCGAGCGGGGGCACGTCCACGACTTCGACCTTGATCGCGTTCTGCGGCATCCCGTATCGCTCCTGACGGATCAGGGCGGCGTACATCTGGCGCGGCACCTCCCCCGGCGGGGGGAGCTCGCCTAGCTCGTAGAGGTCTCGTGTCATGGTGATCCATCTCCGGTAGTGACGAGGTGGCGCAGGGCGCGGCCGGCGGCCTCCGGGTGTTCCAGCAGGTAGAAGTGGCCTCCGGGGAAGCCCCTCAGGCGGGGTGGTCGGGGCAGGTCGGCGATCCACCGCCGGGCCTCGTGGACGGAGGCCTCCTCGTCGTCGGCTCCGTACCAGACGTGGTAGGCCGCGCCGGTGTCCGGCGCATGGTCGGCCGGGACGGACGTGGTCGCGCGGTAGGTGTCGACCAACTGCAGGTCCTGGCCGAGGGCGGTCACGGCCAGGTTCAGCATGTGCGGATCGACGAAGACCTCGGGCGGGCAGCCGCCGTAGCGGTCGAGATCCCGGATCAGCTCGGCCCGCGACCGGTTGGTGAACGGCGCCTGGGGGTGCGAGGCGATCCGGCTCGTCGTGACGGGCGAGCGGGACCCGGACAGGACGACGTCGCGCAGCAGGCTGCGGCGTTCCGCCGACAGCCCCATGACGAGCGCGTGGGCGAGCAGCGCCCCCAAGCTGTGGCCGAAGACGGTCGTCGGCCGGTCCACCAGCGCCTCGAAGTCCGGTCTGAGCCGGTTCACCGCCTCGGTGAAGGAGTTCGCCGGTGCCTCTCGGTCATTGGCCTCCAGCAGTGCGACGGCACAGCCGTCCGACAGGGGCCTGGCCAGCGGCAGCAACGACGCGGCCGACCCGCCCGCGTAGTGCAGGAACAGCACCCGGTGCGGTGCGTCGGCGGGCCCGAGCATCACATGCGCGGACAGTGCTCGGCTCGTCATGCGCTCGCTCCGGTGTCGTCGACGAACTCGCGCAGGACGCTGCCGATGTCGCGCAGCGGTGCCACGTCGAGCATCTGGTGGTGTTCGCAGTCGATCGGACGGGTGGTGATCGTGCCGGTGACATACGGGCGCCAGCGCTCCTCGGTCAGGGGGCCCTCGGCGCGGCCGCGGGCCGCGGGCAGGAAGACCATGTCGCCGTCGAAGGTGCCCGGTGTGTGGGTGGCCGAGAGTTCGGTGAAGTGCCGTGCGATCTCCACCAGGCGCGACGAGCGCTCGCCCAGCAGGGCGACCATGGGGTTGTCGTGCTCGCGCAGCAGCGCTTCGGCGCTCTGCGCTGTCAGCCCGTCAGGCAGCCGCTCGGGCGGGCCGTCGACCGATTCGAGCAGCGAGCGCAGGATCGTCGCACGGTCGGGGACACGGGTCACCACGCCGCCTGCCGGTGCGGTGTCGAGCAGGGCGAGGAACGTGACCTTGCCGCCCGTGTCACGCAGCATCCTCGCGACCTCGTGGGCGACCAGTCCGCCGAAGGACCAGCCGAGCAGCCGGTACGGGCCCGGCGACAGCTCTGCGATCCGCGCCGCGTAGTCCGCGGCGATCTCGGACACGGTGCCCGGCAGCGGTCCCCCGTCGACGTATCCGCGGGCCTGCAGGGCGTAGATCGGTACGCCGCGCGGGAGTTCCCGGATCAGTCCCGAGTACCGCCAGCCCAGCCCGCTCGCAGGGGGGAAACAGAACACCGGGGCCTCGGTGCCGTCGGCGCGCAGCGGCAGCACGGTGTCGAACGCCGTGTCACGCGCGATCGCGCCACCCGTGATGTGGCGCGCGGCGAGGCCGGCGACCGTGGGGCTTCGGAAGAGGTCCCTGATGGTGGTTTGCCCGCCCAGTCGGTGTCGGATCCGGCCGATCAGCCGCATCGCGAGCAGGGAGTCGCCGCCCAGGTCGAAGAAGTCGTCGTCGGTGCCGACCTCGGCCACGTCGAGCACCTCGCGGTACAGCGCGCAGAGGGCTTCCTCGACCTGGTTGGCCGGGGCGACGACACAACGGCGTCCGGAGGTCGCTGCGCCGAGGGCTGCCCGGTCGACCTTTCCGTTGGGCGTCACCGGCAGGGAGTCCCGGATCCAGACGACCGCCGGCACCTGGTAGGCGGGCAGCAGGCCCTCGGCGTACCGAATCAGCTCGGCCTCCTCGGGCAGTTGTCCCGCTGCCGGGACGACGTGCGCCGTCAGACGTGCGCGCGCCGGTTCGCCGGACGCCACCACGACGCAGTGCGCGACCCCCGGGTGGGTGGTCAACGCCGTCTCGGTCTCGCCCGGTTCGACCCGGAACCCCCGGATCTTGAGCTGCGCGTCCACCCGGCCGACGTAGTCGAGCCGGCCGTCCGGGCCGAGCCGTGCGAGATCGCCGGTGCGGTACATCCGCCGACCCGAACCGTTCGTCTCGGCGACGTACCGCGCCGCGGTGAGCCGGGGCTGTGCGATGTAGCCACGGCCGACCCCGTCGCCCGCGATGTAGACCTCGCCGACGGAGCCGTCGGGAACCGGGCGCAGCGAGTCGTCGAGCAGACGGACGCGGGTGCCGGGCAGCGGCTGCCCGATCGGGACGGTCCCGCCGACGGCGTCGGCGGCGGGTATCCGGTGGGCCGTGGCGAACACGGTGGTCTCGGTCGGGCCGTATCCGTTCATCAGGGTCAGTCCGGGGTGCCGGCGCAGGAGGTCCTTCGCGGTCGCGGGCGGCACGACGTCCCCGCCGGTCCACACCTCGCGCATGTCCGCGAAGCACGAGGGCTCGTCCTCGACGAGGATCCGGAACAGACCGGCGGTGAGCCAGGCCCGGGTGACCCGTTCTGCCCGGATGACGCGGGCGAGCTCGGCGGTGTCCGGGTCGCCGCCGGGCGCGAGCACCGCGCAGCCGCCGTTGAGCAGGGTGCACCAGATCTCCAGGGTGGAGGCGTCGAAGGCGAGCGGGCTGTGCACGAGGACCCGTCGCGGCGTGCGGAACGCGTCCTGTCCCGTGAGCCAGGCGATCTCGCGCCGGGACACCGCCACGCCCTTGGGGCGCCCGCTCGATCCGGAGGTGTACATGACGTAGGCCAGGGCCCGTGCCGGTACCGGCCGCAGCTCGACGTCGGCGCGGTCGCCGTCGCCGGGCGGTTCGGCCGGATCCGGGACGATGACCGGGATCGCGAGGTCCGCGGGAACATCGCCGTCGGCCAGCAGCACGGTGGCCGACGACTCGGTGATGATGTCGTGCATGCGCCGGGTGGGGAATCGCCGGTCGAGCGGCACGTATCCGGCGCCCGCCTTCAGCACCCCGAGCAGGGCGGCGATCATCGCAGGCGTGCGGTCGAGGAGCAGGGCGACCGTGCTCTCCGGCCCGGCCCCGGCCGCGGCGAGAGTGCGGGCCAGCCGATCGGACCAGGCGTCGAGTTCCGCGTAGGTCACGGTGTGGTCCTGGCCGACGACGGCCGGGTGGTCCGGTGTCTCGGCCACTCGATCGGCGAAGACCGCGATGGGGTCGCGGTCCGGCGTCGGACCGGCCGGACCGATGGCTGACGCCGTGCCGACCGGCCGGCCGGCGACCCGCTCGACGGGCTGGCCGGGGTCGGCCGCCAGCGACTCCAGTACGTCGCACAGCCAGGTCATGACCTGCTCGGCCCGGTCCGGTGGGATCAGGTCCGCTCGGTGGATCAGCCGCAGCCCGAGCCCGTCGGGAGCGGCGGCGGCCACCAGGCCCAGCGGATAGTGCATCCCGTCCCTGGCCTGCTCCAGGCGTACGGCCTCCTCGCCCGCTCCGGTCCGGACGGCGCCCCCGTCGACCGGATAGTTCTCGAAGGCCACCAGGGTGTCGAACAGTTCACCGACACCGGCCAGGCGGTGCGCGGCGGCGAGCGTGAGGTGATGCGCCTCGCCCAGGGCCGCTTGTTCGGTCTGGAGACGCCGCAGCAGCTTTGCGGCACTCTCCCCCGGCCGCGGTCGCAGCCGGACGGGAACCGTGTTGATGAGGCAGCCGATCATCGACTCGATGCCGGGTACGGCCGGGGGCCTGCCGGACACCACGCTGCCGAAGACCACGTCCCACCGTCCGGTGAGCCGTCCGAGTACCAGCCCCCACGCGGTGTGCACCATGGTGCTGGTGGTGACCCCGAGGGTCCGGCCGGTGTCCCGAAGACGTGCGGCAACCCGCTCGGGCAACCGTCGGTGCAGCTCCCGCCGAGGTCCCGTGGTGCGGCCCGCGCCCGGGACGACGAGGCAGCCGTCCACCCCCGACAGTGCTGCCTGCCAGATGCGTTCGGCGGCCTGAACGTCCTGCTGTGCCAGCCATGACGCGTACGCCCGGTAGGGAGTCGGCGCCGGCAGTCCGTCGCCGTCGCGACCCTCGTCGGCGCCGGGACGGCAGGCGGCGAAGATCTCGCGCAGCAGCAACGGCAGCGACCAGCCGTCCAGCAGCATGTGATGGTTGGTCACGACGAGCCGGTGCCCGGCGGATCGCTCGGACGCCGCGTGACCGTCGTCGGGCATCTGCACCAGCAGGAAGCGGGCCAGGGGCGGGTCGGACGGGTCGAATCCCTCGCGTCGTTCCGCCGCGGCGAGCGCGGCCAGTTCAGCCTGGTCTGCCGCGGTGCGCACCCGCCACGGCGCTCTGACCTTCTCTGGAATCACCTGCACCCAGGGGCCGTCCGGCGGCTGGACGAACGCCGCGCGCAGGGCGTCGTGCCGGTCGAGGACCGTCTGCACCGCACGCTCCAACGTGTTCGGACTCGGACTGCCGGGCACGGCGAGGATGGTCTGCACCACATAGGGATCGTCCCCATCGGGCTCGTCCCCGTAGGGGTCGCCGGAGTCCGAGCGTCCTCGCAGCAGTGCGTGGAAGAGCATGCCCTCCTGCAGCGGTGCGAGCGGCAGCACGTCGGCCGGTGCCGGCCAGGTCTGCTCGATCCAGTCCACCTGTTTCTGGTCCAGGTCGACGAGCGGAAAGTCGGAGGGCGTGCGGCCGCCGGCCGTACGGCGCGCGTGGTCGACGATGCCGGCCAACGCCTCGAACCACAGGTCGGCCAGCTCCGCCATGTCTCGTTCGGCCAGCAGATCGCTCGGCCATGTCCAGTTGGCGACCAGCCGCGGTCCCTGCGGGGTGTCTCTGACGAGGGTGTCGAGCGCCACCGCGTGTGCCAGCGCCCGGGTGGCGGTCTCCCGGGGCAGGGCGGCCGCGACGTCGGTTTCGGGTGAACCACTCAGCCGGCCGAGGTAGTTCACACAGATCTGCGGTGCGCCCGCCCGTGCCAGTGCGGACATCGTCTGCGGGTTGAGGTAGCGCAGCAGTCCGAATCCGATGCCGCTGTCAGGGACCGACCGCAACTGCTCCTTGACGCGCTTCACGGCCGCGCCGATGCCGTCGTCCCCGCGGCGGACCTCGGCCCAGTCCAGTGCCCCGGGGTCGAGCGCCACCGGGTGCAGCGTGGTGAACCAGCCGACGGTCCGGGTGAGATCCATGCCATCGTGCTCGACCCGGCCATGTCCCTCGACATCAACCAGGACCGCGCTCGTGGCCGGGATGTCCCGCCGCGTCCGCCACTCGTCCACGGCCAGGGCCAGCGCGGTGAGCAGGGCGTCGGTGACCCTGCCGTGGAACGCCGCGGGAACTTCGGTGAGCAGTGCGGCCGTCGTCCCGTTCGGCGCCGTCCGCCGGAGGGACCGGGCGGTGGCGACCGTGTCCGTTTCGGGATCGAGGGCGCGCTCGCCCAGCAGGGGGTCGGGGGTGCGCAGCACCGTCGCCCAGTAGCGGGTTTCGGCCAGCCGGGTGCGGTTTCCGCAGGAGGCGACCAGCTCTTGCGCCCAGCGCTTGAACGACGTGCCGACGGGCGCCAGTTCGATGGGCCGGCCCGCCGTCAGGTCGGCGAAGGCCGCCGCCAGATCGGCGGCCAGGATGCGCCAGGACACCGCGTCGATCACCAGGTGATGTGCGGTGAGGGCCAGCCGGCTGGTGGCGCCGGGGCCACTCGACAGCCACGCCGCTTCGAGCATGACGCCGTTGTCCGGGTCCAGGCGGGCCCGGGCCTCCGCCACTGACCGGGCCGTCAGCCGGCTCAGATCCTCGCCGGACAAAGTGGACGCGTCCACGCAGACCAGCAGGTCGTGGGCGGTGACGGCCCCCGGCTCGGGTATGTCCAGCGCCCACAGTTCCGTGTCGTGGTCGCGGGACAGCCGCATCCGCAGCGCGTCGTGGTGGTCCACAACGGACTGGAGCGCGAGGCTCACCTGCTCCTGACCGAGGCCCGGCGGAACGGGAACGACGACGGACTGCTGGAAGTCCGCCACGTCGTCGCCGAGTTCGCGAAGCCAGTGCATGATCGGCGTCAGCGGGACGGACCCCACCCCCCGCTCGGACACCACCGCCGATGTACGGCGACCGGACCGAGCTACGGCGGCGAGTTCCGCGATCACCGGGTGAGCGAATACGTCGCGTGTGGTCAGCGAGAGGCCTTCCCTGCCCGCCCGGCTGACCAGTTGGATGGCCAGGATGCTGTCGCCGCCGAGTTCGAAGAAGTGGCCGTCGACCGGGGGGGCCGGCTGCCCCAGCAGGTCTGCGATCAGGCGGCACAGAATGCGCTCGTCCTCGGTGCCTGAAGCGGCGTCCGACACTCGACCGGCACCCTTGTCCGTATGGGTGAGGGGAGCAGGCAGTCTTGTCCGGTCCACCTTGCCGTGGGCGGTGAACGGCAGGCTGTCCACCGGGACCAGCGCGGTCGGCACGAGGTGGTCGGGGACCCGCTCGGCAAGCCACCCGCGCAGCTCGGGGAGGTTGACGCCGCCGGGTTCGGCGACTACGTAACCAGCCAGCCGTTCCCCGGTCGGCGTGGTGAAAGCAGCCGCCGCGGCGGCGCGCACGCAGGGGTGGCCGAGAAGGTTCTGCTCGACCTCGCCCAGTTCCACGCGATGACCGCGAATCTTCACCTGCCCGTCTGCCCGACCGATGAACTCGAGGTTGCCGTCCCGGCGCCGCCGCACCAGGTCTCCCGTGCGGTACATGCGCGCACCCCGGGCGCCGTACGGATCAGCGACGAACCGGCCGGCGGTCGCGGCCGGTTCCCCTCGATAGCCCCGGGCCAGTCCGGGACCTGACAGGTAGAGTTCCCCGACCATTCCGGGCAGCACCGGGCGCAGAGCGTGGTCGAGCACGTACGCCCTGGTGTTGGCAAGCGGCCGGCCGAGGGGCGGGGTACCACCATCGGTCAACGCCCCCGTGATGGTCGACGCCACCGTGCATTCAGTCGGGCCGTAGACATTCAGGACTCGGCAGGTCGAAGCCCATCGGTTGACGAGCGAACCGGGCACCGTCTCGCTGCCCAGTGCGAGCACGAAGCCGTCCGGCAGGGCACCGGGCTGGATGGCTGCGGCAACGGTCGGGGTCAGCGTCGTGTGCGTGACGCCGTGACGCGCCATCAGTTCAGCCAGGTTCGCCGCAGCAGTGACCCGGTCGCTATCGGGCAGCACCACGGCTGCACCTGATGACAGCGTGAACAGAAGGTCCCCGGTCGCCACGTCGAAGCCGGGTGAGGCGAACTCCAGAACACGGCTGTCTGGTGTGACTTGGTAGGCATCCGCGAGGCTGCGGGCCAGGCCCGGAAGTCCGCGGTGGGTCACCAGGACGCCCCGGGGTGTGCCGGTCGACCCGGAGGTGTGGATCAGGTAGGCCGGGTGGTCAGGCGTCCAGGGGACCAGCCGATCGGCGTCGGTCGGGTCGTGCGTGGGCAGGTTCGGCAGGTGTTGCGCCGGGTCCAGGACGGGTGCGGTCGTCGGTCCTACGTCGCCCTTGGCGAGAACCAGTGTGGGAGCGGCGCGGTCGAACAGCAGGCGCACTCGCTCGGGCGGGTAGTCGGGGTCCACTGGCAGATACGCTGCGCCGGATTTCAGCACCGCCAGCAGAGCGACGACCAGATCGATGGATTGTGGCAGGTGGAGCGCGACGATCTGTTCGGCACCGATCCCCCGCGCGATGAGCCGGTGAGCCAGCCGGTTGGCCCTCTCGTTCAGCTCCTGATAGCTGATCCGGTCCTCGCCGCACACGACGGCGTCGCGGTCGCGGTGGTGTCGGACCTGCCGTTCGAAGGCCGCCAGCGCGTGCTCGACGGGGACGGTGCGGTCCGTGTCGTTCCATGGGAACTGGTCGGTGGCCGGCTCCAGGCGTGCCGCACCGATCCGTAGTGTGGGATCGGCCGCGACCTGATCCAGGAAGAGAACCAGGCGTTCGGCGAGCTCCTCTCCTGTCCGTCGGTCGAACAGCTCCGTGGCGATCTCCAAGGCCCCGGTGAGGCCCAGGAGTTCCCCGTCGGGTCCGCGGCGCTCGGCGACGTTGACCGCGAGGTCGTACTTGGCCGCGGCGTAGCCGGTGGGGTGGGATCGCACGCCGACCCCGTCGAGGTCCAGCGCGGCCTCACGGTGCTGGTCGAACGCCAGCATCACCTGCACCAAGGGGTTTCGGGCCAACGACCGTTCGACGCCGAGGACGTCGACGAGCCGTTCGAAGGGCACGTCCTGGTGGGAGTACGCGGCGAGGTCGGTGCGCCGGACCCGGTCCAGCAGGGTGACGAAGTCCGGATCGCCACTGGTGTCGGTGCGCAGTACCAGAGTGTTGGCGAAGAAGCCGATCAGCGGTTCCAGCACACTGTCGCCGCGGCCGGCCACCGGTGTGCCGATCGGCACATCGGTGCCGGCGCCGTGCCGGGTGAGCACGGCGGCCAGGGCCGCGTGCAGCACCATGAACAGCGTCACGCCGTGGCGTTCGGCGAGTTCGGCGAGCGACCGGTGGGTCTCGGGCGAGACGGCGTACTCGACCACCGCGCCCTCGTGCCCGGCGACCGCGGGGCGCGGGCGGTCGGCGGGCAGCGCAAGCTCGTCGGGCATCCCGTCCAGCGCGCCGGTCCAGTAACGGATCTGCTGGGCCAGCACACTGTCGGGATCGTCCTCGTCGCCGAGCGTGGCGCGCTGCCACAGCGTGTGGTCCGCGTACTGCACGGCCAGCGGTTCCCAGTCAGGTGCGGTGCCTCGCCTGCGGGCGGCGTAGGCGGTCGACAGGTCCGCGCCGAGCGGGCCCAGCGACGCGCCGTCGGCGGCGATGTGGTGCACCACGAGCGACAGCACGTGGTCCTCGGGCGCGAGCCGGAACAGCGTCGCCCGCAGCGGTGCTTCGGTGGCGAGGTCGAACGGGTGGGACGACGCCGCAGCCAGCTCGGCGGGAAGCTCCTCGGTCCGCACGTCGCGCACCGGCATGCCGGGTGGGACGTCCTCGACGGACCGGACCCGCTGGTGGGGGACGCCCGCCTCGCTGCCGAACGTGGTGCGCAGCACCTCGTGCCGGTCCACCACATCCCGCAGCGCGTCCCGCAGCGCCGCGTCGTCCAGCGGGCCGGTCAGCCGCAGCGCGAACGGGATGTTGTACGTGGCCGACGGCCCCTCCACCTGGTGGAGCACCCACAGCCGTAGCTGCGCGAAGGACAGCGGGATCCGTGCGGGCCGGGACATGGCCACCACCGCGGGACGGCCGGCGCCGTGTTCGTCGAGTACGGCGTCGAGCCCGTGCACCGTCGGCACCTCGAACAGCCGGCGGATGGGGAGTTCCACCCCGAGCGTCTCGCGGACCCGGCTGACCAGGCGCGTGGCCAGCAAGGAGTGTCCGCCGAGCGCGAAGAAGTCGTCGTGCACGCCCACCGCGGGCTTGCCGAGCACATCGGCGAAGAGCCCGCACAGGATCTCCTGCCGCGGCGTGGCCGGCGGCGTCCGCTCACCGACCCACGGCGTCGGGTCCGCACCGGCGGCGGTGACCTCGTCGGTGCCGGTGAGGACGGTGTACGAGGCCGGCACCAGGTGCTCGGGCAGCCACTGCAGGGCGAAGGCGCGCAACCGGTCGGCGTCGCAGGCGACGTCCTGCGAGGTCACCACGTGGACGGCGACCGAACGCTCCGACGGCTGTGCGGCGTCGCGCAGTACGGCGGCGACCTCCCGTACGCCGTCGAACTGGGCGAGCACCTCCTCGATCCGGGCCAGGTCAATCTCCCGGTCCGCCGGCACCGGCCGCAGCCGGTGGTCGAGTGCGTCTCCCCCGGACAGGTCCACAGCGCCGATCGGCAGTGCCGGGTCGGCCGCGACGGCCGTCAACAGCCGCCGCAACCGGTCGGTGATCCGCTCCACGGTGTCCCGGTCGAACAGGTCCGACCGGTACTCCACCATGCCGGCCACGCCGCCGGGGCGGCCTGCCACCGGTTCCCGTTCGGCGAGGTTGAAGCCCAGGTCGAAGTTGACCGCGCCGACGTCCAGTGGCTCGCCGGTGATGCGCACGCCGGGCAGCGTGACGTCCGTCCGCGGCGCGTTCTGCAGCACCAGCATCACCTGGAACAGCGGATGACGGGCGAGGGACCGCTGCGGGTTGAGTGCCTCGACGAGGTACTCGAACGGCAGCTCCTGGTTGTCGTACGCCGCCAGGTCGACCTGCCGGGCCCGGTCCAGCAGTTCGCCGAACGACGGGTCGCCGGAGGTGTCGAGGCGCAGCACCAACGTGTTGACGAAGAAGCCCACGAGGTTCTCGACCGCCGCCTCGGTCCGGCCGGCGATGGCGCCGCCGAGCACGACGTCCGTGCCCGCGCCGAGCCGGGTGAGGACGGCGGCCAGGGCGCTCTGCACCACCATGAACAGGCTGGCCCGGTGCTTCCGCGCGACGTCGAGCAGCTTGGCGTGCAGTGCGGCGTCGAGTTCGAAGGCGAGCCGCTCGCCCGCCGGTGCGGCGGCCGCGGACCGCGGCCGGTCGACCGGCAGGGGCATCTCAGGGGGTGCCGCAGCGAGCGTCCGCCGCCAGTACACGAGCTGCCGGGAGACGGCGCTGTCGGGGTCCGCGGTGCTGCCGAGCACCTCGCGTTGCCACAGGGCGTAGTCGGCGTAGCTCACGGCGAGTTCCGGCCAGGCCGGCTCCTCGTCGTGCAGGCGGGCCCGGTAGGCGGCGGTGAGGTCGCGGGCGAGCGGGCCGATGGACCAGCCGTCGCCGGCGATGTGGTGCAGGACCAGCAACAGCACGTGTTCCCGCGGAGCCACCGCGAAGAGCGTGGCGCGCAACGGGGGGTCCAGCGTGACGTCGAAGGGCGTCCGCGCCGCCGCGGCCAGGGCCTGTGGCAGAGCGGCGGGGTCGACGTCCACCACGGGGCATGCCGGACGCGCCTGCTCGGCCGGCGATACGAGCTGGAAGGGTTCGCCGTCCTGCTCGGGGAAGACCGTGCGGAGCGTCTCGTGCCGGTCCACCAGGTCGCCGAGCGCGGCCCGCAGCGCGGCTCGGTCGAGGCTGCCGTGCAACCGCAGCACCAGCGGAAGGTTGTAGCTGGGCGAGGACGTCTCGAAGCGGTTGAGGAACCACAGGCGCAACTGGGCGAACGACAGCGGCACCCGCTCCGGCCGGGGCCGCCGCATCAGCGCCGGCCGGGCCGGCTGCTCGGCTTCCAGCCGTTCGCTGAGCGCCGCGACGGTGGGGCCCTCGAAGATCCGGCGGATGGGGATCTCGGTCCCGGTGACCGTCCTGATCCTGCTGACCAGCCTGGTCGCCAGCAGCGAGTGGCCGCCGAGGGCGAAGAAGTCGTCGTCGATGGTCACCTTCGGCACTCCGAGCACTTCGGCGAACAGCTCGCAGAGCACGTTCTCGCGCGACGTGCGAGGCGGCCGGCCGGCCGACAGGGCGCCGAAGTCGGGCTTCGGCAGCGCCCGCCGGTCCAGCTTGCCGTTGACGGTGAGCGGCAGTTGATCGAGTGCCACGAAGGCAGCGGGAATCATGTAGTCCGGCAGCCACCGGCGCAGTCGGGTGCGCAGTTCGTCGTTGAACGCGCGCAGCCTGCGGGTGCGGGCCGGGCTGTTGGCGTGGACCAGCGGGTCGGCCCCGGCCCGAGGTCCTTCGTACGCCGGCACCACGGCGGCGGAAGCGTCGCGCGGCAGGAAGACCGCGTCGAAGCACTCGTCGCGGCCGTACGCGGACCAGGTGGTCACCACCTGGAAGCCGCAGCGCGCGCCGAGGTCGTGGAGATCCTCCGGATCGACCCCGGCGGCTTCGGCGTGCAGTTCGGAAAGGACCCGCGCGACGCCGCCGCCCCGGTTGAGTTCGCTCATCGCGTCGAACTCGGCCAGCAGCCTGCCGTTGGGCACCTCGGTCACCCGCAGGCCGGTCGGCGCGTCGCGCAGCGCGTCGGCCAGCGTGTCGATGGCGGCGTCGGTGGGCGCGTCGGCCGGGGCCAGGTCCGCCCAGGGCAGTCGGGGCAACCGGTCGACGGGCTGCGCGGCGGTGGGCGCTTTGGTGATCACCACTTCGTAGCGGTAGCGCGACAGCTCGTTGTCGAACCTGCCCCGCTTGAGCCTGACGTCCACCCCGCCGATACCCGGCAGCGAGCGGCCCAGGGCGACGAAGAAGTCGGGCGCCAGGAGCAGTTCCTCCTCGGTGGCGACCTTCTGCTCCACCACCGCGCGGACCGACGAGGTGTCGGATTCCTCCGTGAGTCGGTGGGCGGCGACGGCGCTCTGCAGGCAGCGCAGCAGGCGCAGATTCCGGATGTCGCCCAGGACGATCGCGCCGCCTGGCACCAGCAGCTCCAGGCATGCGCGCAGGACGTCCACGAGATAGCCGGCGTGGGGGAAGTACTGGACCACGGAGTTGAGGACGATGGTGTCGAAGAAGTCGCGGGGCAGCCCGTCCGTGTCGTCGGCGGCCTGTACGCGCAGCCGCACTCCCGGCAGGTCCTCGCCGCGCGCCCGGAGCTGCTCCTGCAGCGCGGCGATGACCGACGGGGAGAAGTCGGTTCCCCAGTACGCCTCGCAGTGCGGGGCGAGCCGGGACAGCAACAGCCCATTGCCGACGCCGATCTCCAGCACCCGGCGGGGGTCGAGGCGCAGTACCTGGTCGACGGCGGCCGACCGCCACCGCTCCATGTCCTCCAGCGGGATGTGCCGGCCGTCGTAACTGCTCTGCCAGACGGTGAAGTCGTCCCAGAAGCCGCCGTCCGCGACCTGCTCGGTGTAGAGCGAGTCGTACAGCTCGCGCCAGAACCGGACCTGCTCGTCCTCCTCCTGCTCGTCCCGGCCGGCTGCCCACTCGGCGCCGGGAACGACATAGCCGACGAGTCGGCGTTCGCCGTCGCTCGCCCGGCCGAGCAGGACCGTGGCCTCGGCGATGTGCTCCTGCCGCGACAACGCGGCCTCGATCTCGCCCAGTTCGATGCGGAAGCCGCGCACCTTGACCTGGTCGTCGGCCCGGCCGACGAAGGCGAGTCCGCCGCCCCGCCGCCAGCGCACGAGGTCGCCGGTGCGGTACATCCGGCCGCCCGGTTCGTCGAACGGATCGGCGACGAACCGCTCAGCGGTCAGCGGCCTGCGGTTGAGGTAACCCCGGCCGAGCCCCGTGCCGGCGATGTACAGCTCGCCGGTGACCCCGCACGGCACCGGGCGGAGGCTGGCGTCCAGCACGTACATCCGGACGTTCTGGGTCTGGCTGCCCACCGGGGGCGGGCCGTCGGTGGCCGTTGGGGACGGGTCGACCTCCGCCAGGGTGCTCCACACGGTGGTCTCGGTGGGCCCGTAGAGGTTGACCACCTGGCTGCCCACCGCGCCCATCTGTTCGGCGACGCTGCTGGTCAGCGCCTCACCGCCGACGAGCAGCCGCAGACCGCGCAGGCCTTCGGGGGCGTTGGCCAGCATCGTGCGGTACAGCGAGGGGGTGGCCTGGAGGACCGTGGCCCCGCTCGCCGCGGCGAGTCCCGACAGCGCGACCGGGTTGCGGATGGTCTCCGGCTCGGCGATGAGCACGCTTGCGCCGTGCAGCAGCGGCAGGTAGACGTCGACGGCGACGATGTCGAACGCGATCGTCGCCGTCGCCAGGACGCGGTCGTGCGGACCGACCGGGAACCGCTCGGCGAATCCGGTCAGGTTGTTGATGATGCTCCGGTACGAGATCAGCACGCCCTTGGGGCGGCCGGTGGAGCCGGAGGTGTAAATGATGTAGGCGGCGTTGTCCGGCCGGATCGGCGATACGCGGTCGGTGTCGACGGGATCGGTGCTCGCACGCGCGGACAGCCCGTCCTCTGCCGCGGGATCGCCGAGAACGATCGTCGGGGTGTCGGTCTCCGGCAGGGTGGGCGCGATCTCCGTACGGGTGATGAGCGCGACGGGGCGGGCGTCCGAGATCAGGAACGCCAGACGCTCCGCCGGATGGGCGGGGTCCATGGGGAGGTACACCGCGCCGGCCTTCTGCACGGCCAGCATCGCCACGACCATGTCCACCGAGCGCGGGACGGCCAGCGCCACGACGTGCTCCGGGCCGATGCCCCGGGCGATCAGCTCCCGGGCCAGCCGGTTGCTGCGCTCGTTGAGCTGTGCGTACGTCGCCTGCTCGGTGCCGCAGCGCACCGCCAGGGCGTCGGGGGCGGCGGCGACCTGCTGCTGGAACCGCTCGTGCAGGTAGTGGTCGGGCAGGGGCCGGGCGGTGTCGTTCCTGGCCGTCAGCAGGTCGCGTCGCTCGTCGGGGCCGAGGTAGTCGACGTGCTCGATGGGTGTCGCGGGATCGCGCAGCACGGCGCGCAGGAAGGCTTCGTACCAGGCGACGAGCCGCTCCACGGTCTCCCGGTCGAACAGGTCGGTGGCGTACTCGACCGTGCCGTACACCCCGTCGGGGCTCCCCGTCGCGGTGCGCCGCTCGGCCATGCTGACGAACAGGTCGAACTTGGCGTTGCGGGCGTGCACGGGGTACGGGGTAGCGGTCAACCCGGCCAGGTCGGCTGTCACGGCCGCCACGTTCTGGAGCGCGAACATCACCTGGAACAGCGCGTTGCCGGACAGCGAGCGTGCGGGGTTGAGTGTCTCGACCAGGTGCTCGAACGCCAGGTCCTGGTGGGCGTAGGCGTCGAGGTCGGTGGTGCGGACCCGGGCCAGCAGTTCCCGGAAGCCGGGGTTGTCCGACGTGTCCGTCCGCAGTACCAGCGTGTTGACGAAGAAGCCGACCAGCGGGTCGAGGATGTCGTCGGTGCGGCCTGCGACAGGCGTGCCGAGCGGGATGTCGGTGCCGGCCCCGAGCCGGGTCAGCAGAGCGGCGAAGGCGGCCTGCAGCACCATGAACAGGGTGGCCCCGTCGGTCCGCGCCAGGGTGGTGAGACCGGCGTGCAGGTCCGCGTCGAACGTGAAGTCGACGGTGTCGCCGCGATAGCTGGCCATCGGGGGGCGCGGCCGGTCGGTCGGCAATTCCAGCTCCGCTGCGACGCCGTCGAGCGCGGCGGTCCAGTACCGCGTCTGCTGCGCGAGGAGGCTGGTGCCGTCCTGTTGATCGCCGAGCAGCCGGGACTGCCAGAGGGTGTAGTCGGCGTACTGCACGGGCAGCGGCGTCCAGCCGGGCTCCGCGCCACGGCGCCGCGCGTCGTAGGCCGCACCGAGATCGTCGAGCAAGGGCTTGAGCGACCAGCCGTCACCGGCTATGTGGTGCAGCAGCAGGACCAGCACGTGCTCCTCGCCGCCCGCGGTGCCGGCTGCCTGGGTGAACAGCCAGGTGCGCAGTGGGGGTTCGGTCTCCAGGTCGAAGCCGTGCGCCACGGCCGCGCGGACCGCGCCGTCCAGTTCCGCGGGGTCCACCACGGCGATGTCCAGCCGGGGCGCGCCGGCCTCGGGCTCGAGCACGAGCTGGTGCGGCACGCCGTCGGTGGCCGGGAAGACGGTGCGCAGGCTCTCGTGCCGCCGCACCACGTCGGCGAGGGCGGCGTGCAGCGCGGCGGGGTCCAGATGTCCGGCCAGCCGCAGCACGACGGGGATGTTGTAGGTCGGGCTGCGGTCTTCGAGCCGGTTGAGGAACCACAGCCGGCGCTGGGCGAAGGAGAGCGGTATGCGATCGGGCCGCGGCAGCGGTCGAATCCGCGGTCTGGCTGCTCCGGTGTTGTTCAGCGCGGCCGTCAGACCGGCCACGGTCGAGGTCTCGAACAACTGCCGCAGGGCGACCTCGACACCGAGGGTGGACCGGATGCGATTGGCGAGGCGGGTGGCGAGCAGCGAGTGTCCGCCGAGGGCGAAGAAGTCGTCGTCCACACCGGCCTCGGGGAGCCCCAGCACCTCGGCGAAGAGTCCGCAGAGGATGGCCTCGCGCGGGTCACGGGCCTGCCGGCCGCCCGCGGTGCGGTGCGGTGCGGGAAGCGCGGCGCGGTCGACCTTGCCGCTCGGGCTCAGCGGCAGCTCGGCCAACGTGGTGAAGGTGGACGGCACCATGTAGTCCGGCAGCACGGCGGCGGCCGAGGCACGGACCTCGGCCCCGTCGACCGGAGCCTCGACGAGCAGGTAGGCGGCCAGCTCCTGGCCGCGTGCCACCACCACGGCCCGGCGGACGTCGGGATGCCGCGACAGCACCGTCTCGACTTCGCCGAGTTCGATCCGAAAGCCCCGGATCTTGACCTGGTCGTCGGTGCGGCCGAGGAATTCCAGTACGCCGTCGCCGTCCTGCCGGGCGAGGTCGCCGGTGCGGTACAGCCGCTCCCCCGGCGTCCACGGATCGGCGACGAACCGCTCCGCGGTCAGTGCGGCCCGGTCCAGATAGCCCCGGGCGAGCTGCGCGCCGCCCAGGTACAGCTCGCCCGGCACGCCGGGGGGCACCGGACGCAGCCAGGCGTCGAGGACGTACGCCTGGGTGTTCCAGCCGGGCCGGCCGATCGGTACGGCCTCGTCCCGTACATGCCAGCCCGTCACGTCCACGGCGGCCTCGGTCGGGCCGTAGTAGTTGAGCAGGTCGGCGTCGAGTGTCCGCCGGAACTCCTGCGCCAGCTCGGCGGGGAGCGCCTCGCCGCTGCACACCACGCGCCGCAGCGAGGTGCACGCGTGCGCCTCCGGCTCCTCGAGGAACGCCTGGAGCATCGAGGGGACGAAGTGGGCCGTGGTGATGTCCTGGCGCTGGATCAGCTCCGCGAGGTAGCGCGGATCCCGGTGGCCGTCCGGCCGCGCGAGCACCAGCGTGGCTCCGGTGACGAGCGGCAGGAAGAACTCCCACACCGACACGTCGAAGCTCGACGGCGTCTTCTGCAGCACCCGGTCGCCGGGGCCCAGCCGGAGGTCGTCCTGCATGCACCGCAGCCGGTTGACGATCGCGGCGTGGCTGACCATCACGCCCTTGGGCCTGCCGGTGGACCCCGAGGTGTAGATGACGTACGCCGGATGGAGGGGTGAGCCCTCGCACGGCATGAGCGTGCCGGTGTCGGCCTGCGGCACGTGGACCGACGCGGGGTCGTCCAGCACGGCCACCGGCCGGGCTTCGGCCAGCATCGCCGCGATCCGGTCCGGCGGATAGCCGGGATCGACCGGCAGATAGGCGGCCCCGGTACGGTGCACCGCACACAGGGCCACCACGAGTTCCAGCGAGCGGGGCAGCGCCACCGCCACGGTGCGCTCCGGCCCGGCTCCCTTCGCGACGAGGTGTGCGGCGAGCCGATTCGTCCGGTCGTCGAGCTGGGCGTAGGTCAGCGTGGCGTCCTCGTGGACGACCGCCACGGCGTCCGGGCTCTGGGCGGCCTGATCCTGGACCATGCGTGCCAGGTCGGTGGGGGGCAGCGGCACGTCGGCGCCTCGGCCGCGGGCCAGCGCGTCGGCCCGCTCGGCCGCGGAGAGCACATCGGTCCCGGCGACGGGCCGGCCGGGCCGGTGGGCCAGCTCGGTCAGGGCGGCGACCAGCCGGCCCACGACGCGCTGCGCCTCCTGGGCGCCGACGGTGTCGGTGCGGTACTGGAGCCGCAACTGCAACCGGTCGCCGCGCAACGCCGCCACCAGACCCAGCGGGTAGTGCATGGTGTCCTCGGCGTGTTCCACCGAGATCCGCAGCCCGTCCAGGGCTGCCTGGACGCCGCCCCGGTCCACCGGATAGTTCTCGAACACCACAGCGGTGTCGAACAGTTCGGTCACGCCCGCGAGGGACTGCAGCTCGGCCAGGCCCAGGTACTGGTGATCGGCGAGCGCGGACTGTTCACGCTGGATGCGGGCGGCGAGGTCGCCGAGCGATTCGGCCGGGTCGAGCCGGACGCGCACCGGCACGGTGTTGATCAGCAGGCCCACCATCGACTCGATCCCGGGCAGCACCGGGGGCCGGCCGGAGGTCACTCCGCCGAACACCACGTCGTGCTGCCCGGTCAGCCGGGCCAGCAGCAGGGCCCAGCAGGTCTGCACCGCTGTATTGACCGTGACGCGCAGCGACTTCGCGGTGTCCTGCAGGGTCGCGGTGAAGCGCTCCGGCAGCGTGACCTCGACATGCTCGTGACGGGCCGGCTCCGCGGCACGCTGCGGTCCGGGGCCGGTCGTGGGGACCAGCGTCCCCTCTGTCAGGCCTGTGAGGGCCTCGCGCCACACGCGCCGGGCCTCCTCGCGGTCCCGCTGGGACAGCCACGCAAGGTAGTCCCGGTAGGGCGGGGCCGGTGGGAGCTGCGAGCCGTCTCCGTCGGCGGCGTAGAGGGCGAACAGCTCGCGCAGCAGCAGCGGACCGGACCAGCCGTCGAGCAGGATGTGATGGTTGGTCACCACGAAACGGTGGGTGTCCGGTGCGAGACGCACCAGGATGAAACGGATCAGCGGTGGCTCGGTCAGGTCGAAGCCGGCGTCCCGGTCCGCCCGCAGCAGCCGGTCCAGTTCGGCGTCCCGGTCGGGCTCCGGCAGCCTTGACAGGTCGTGCTCCAGCCAGTCGACGGTGACGTGGCGCGGCACGACCTGGACGGGTGTGCCCTCGCGTCGGCTGACGAAGCCGGCCCGAAGATTCGGGTGGCGGGTCAGCACCTGCTCCGCGGCGCGGCGTAGCCGGTCGGGACGCACGGCCCCGTCGAGTCCGAGGACCAACTGCACGACGTAGGGGTCGGCCTGCCCGCCGTCCAGCAGTGAGTGGAACAGCAGCCCCTCTTGCAGCGGTGACAGCGGTAGGACGTCGGCCAGCCCGGAACGAGCCATCAGATACTCCAATCCTCTTCGAGCAGGTCCAGTTCGTCCTGGCTGAGCGAGACCAGGGGAAGGTCGGACGGGGTGCGGGCGGCGTTCCCGTCGATGCGGGCGCCGGCGCACAGCGCGGCCAGCGCCTGCTCCCACAGCTCGGCCAAGGCCGTCACCTCGGCCTCGGTGAGCAGCCCGCGTGCCCACCCCCACGTGACCGTGAACTCTGCCGCGCTGCCGCGGTCGCGGCAGACGACCGTCAGTTCCAGGGGGTGCGGCAGCGGCATGCGCGGATCGGCGGCGGGCACGGCCACAGGGTCGGGAACCGGCTGCCAGTCCGACTCGCCGGAGACGGTGAACCGGCCCAGGTAGTTGAAGCCGATCTCGGCCGTGGGCCACGCTGTCGGTTCGCCGTCACCGTCCGGCTGCGCGCAGTAGCGCAGCAGGCCGTACCCTGCGCCGCCGTCCGGGCACTCGCGGAGCTGTTGCTTCACCCGGCGCGCGGCGCGCGCCACGCTCGCGCCGCCGGTCCGGAAGTCCTGGGCGGGCACGTTGCCGGGTTCCAGCCGTACGGGGTGCATGCGCGTGAACCAGCCGACCGTACGGGACAGATCGGTATCGCCTCGTTCACCCACCAGGTCCCGGCCGTGGCTCTCGACGTCCACCAGCACGCCGTCGCCGGGGCCGTGCCGGGCGCTGCGCCAGCGTCCGGCCGCGAGCGCCAGCGCGGTCAGCAGGACGTCGTCCGCACGCAGCCCCAGCTCCACGCAGACCTCCCCCAGGATCCGGTCGGTCACCTGCTCGGGCACTGTGCGGCGCAACTGTCCGAGGTCGGCGAAGGTGTGCCGTCGCGGAGACCGCCCGGCATCGCCGAGGACCGCGGTGCTCTCGGTGCGGCGCCACCAAGGCGTCTGCCGGCGGAGCGCCGGGTCGGCCGCGGCGTCCGCCAGGCCCCGGGCCCAGCCGCGGAACGACGCCGGCACCGGTGCGAGCCGCGGTGCGTGCCCGGCTTCCAGGGCCCGGTAGGCCGAGGCCAGGTCGGGCAGCAGGATGCGCCAGGACACTCCGTCCACGACGAGGTGGTGGATCACCAGGAGCAGCCGTCCGGGGCGGTGCGCGCCCGCGTCGAGCCAGACCGCACGGAGCATCACACCTGCCCACGGGTCGAGTCGATGCGCGGCCTCGGCGCCGGCTTCGGCGCCGGCGGCGGCCGTTCCCCTCCCGTCCAGCCCTGCCACGTCCACCCGGTGCACCAGCCCGGCGGCCGGGCAGGTACCGGGCTCGGGCACCTCGAGGGACCAGTCCGGCCGGAGCCGGGCCCGCAGCATGTCGTGCGTGTCGAGCAGGGCCTGGAGGGCGTCGACCAGCCTCGCACGGTCGAGTCCGGCGGGCACCCGCAGGGTCACGGATTGATTGAACGCTGCGACGGGACCGCCGAGTTCACGTAGCCAGTGCATGATCGGGGTGGCCGGGAGGGTGCCGACTCCCGGCTCGGCCTGATGCTCGCCGTCCTCCGTGGCCCGTCTGGCGACCAGGGCCAGTTCGGCCACCGTCTGATGGGTGAAGACGTCCCGCACGCTGAGCAGCAGCCCGGCGGCCCGCACCTGGCTCACCAGTTGGATGAACAGGATGCTGTCCCCGCCGAGGTCGAAGAAGTTGTCGTCGACGCCGACTTCTTGAAGGCCGAGCAGCTCGGCGACCACCCGGCACAGCAGTTCCTCACGCTCGTCGTGCGGCGGACGCGAGCCACCGACGCCGGTGACCGGGGCGGGCGCGGGAAGCGCGCCGTGGTCGACCTTGCCGTTGCGGGTCAGGGGGAGATCCGCCAACTCCACGAACGCGGCGGGCACCATGTACGGCGGCAGCAGCTCGGCCAGTCGCGACCGAACCACGTCGAGGGACAGCGCCGGTCCCTCGGATTCCGGGACCAGGTAGCCGACGAGCACGGACTTTCCGGGTCTGGTCTCGCGTTGCGCCACCGCGGATCGCGCGACACCGGGGCAGCTCGCCAGCGCGGCCTCGATCTCGCCGGCCTCGACCCGGTGGCCGCGGACCTTCATCTGCTGGTCGGCGCGGCCGAGGAACTCCAGTGCGCCGTCCGGACGGTGTCTGACCAGGTCGCCCGTGCGGTACATCCGCTCGCCGGCCGGGCCGAAGGGGGACGCCACGAACTGCGCCGCCGACAGACCGGGGCTCCCCAGGTATCCGCGGGCGAGCCCGGTTCCGGCGACGTACAGCTCGCCGACCACGCCCACGGGGACCGGCCGCAGCCGTCCATCGAGCACGTAGCACCGGGTGTTGTCGAGCGGCCGGCCGATGGGGACGCGGCCGTCCGGCCCGGTTCCTGTCACGGCGTGCTGCGTCACGGCGAACGTCGTCTCCGTCGGACCGTAGCTGTTGGTCACGGCGGTACCGGGCGCGGCGGCCAGCACCCGGGCGGTCGGCTCGGGCGACATGCTCTCGCCGCCGGTCCACACCTCCTTCAGCCCCCGGAAGCAGTCCGGGTCGGCGGCGGCCAGGGCTTGGTAGACGGCGGCGGACAGCGCCACTCCGGTGACGGCGTGCCGGGCGACCGCCTCGGCCAGCAGGTGCGGCTGGGGATGGCGCGTCCACGGGGCGACCACGGTGGTTCCCCCGGTGAGCAACGGCGCCCACAGCTCGAAAGTGGAGGGGTCGAACGCGATGGAGGTGTGCAACAGCGTCCGTGCTGCCGTCCCGGTGGACCACCACCGGTCGCGGGCCAGCCCGACCACCGACGCGTCACTGATCGCCACGCCCTTCGGCGTGCCCGTGGAGCCGGAGGTGTGCATGACGTAGGCGAGTTGCGCCGGGTGGCGCGGCCGGCGCCGTCGCGGGGCGCCGGCCGGCTGGTGGTCGTCGGCGAACACCACCGGCAGCCCCAGTGCGTCCAGGGCGGCGTGGTCACGCAGCCGGGACCGGGTCAGCACCACGAGTGCTTCGGTCTGCCCGGCCACCGCACGCATCCGGGCGGGCGAGTCGCCGGGGTCGACCGGAACGTACGCGCCGCCCGCCTTCAGCACGGCCAGTGCCGAAACCGGCAGGTCCAGACAGTGGCCCAGCAGCAGCAGCACGCGGGATTCGGTGGTCACGCCCAGCTCGGCGAGGCGGTCCGCGAGCCGCTCGGCGCGCTCGTCCAGCTCGCGGTAGGTCAGCGTGATGTCGCCGTCGACCACGGCCGGTGCTTCGGGGGCACCGGCGAGCCGCGCCGCGAAGGCGTCGGTGACGGCTTCGGCCGGGAGATCGTGCCGGGTGTCGTTCCACCGGCGAAGGACCAGCTCCCGGTCGTCCGGGCCGAGCAGCTCGACGTCGGCCACGGAGGTCTCGGGCTCGGCGACCACGGCGCGCAGCAGCCGCCGCACCATGGCGACGAGCCGCTCGGCCGTGCCGCGGTCGAAGAGGTCGGTCGCGTACTGCAGGGCGCCCCGGCAGCCCGCGGCGTGCGCTTCGGCCACGAACCCGAACGCGAGGTCCACCTTGGCGGCGGTGGCGTCGGGAAGCGTCCGGGTCACGGCGAGGTCGCCGAGATCCGGCCGGCTGTCCGGCGTGTGCTCCACCGTCACCATCACCTGGAACAGCGGGTGGCGGGCCAACGACCGCGCCGGGTTGAGCGCCTCGACGACGTGCTCGAACGGCACGTCCTGGTGACTGAACGCGGCCAGGTCGGCCGCCCGGGTCCGCCGCAACAGTTCGGCGAACGAAGGGGCTCCCGCCGTGGACACCCGCAGTACCACGGTGTTGACGAAGAAGCCGACCAGGTCCTCCAGGGCCTCGTCGTCCCGGCCGGCGACGGGCGTACCGATCGGCACGTCGTCCCCGGCGCCCAGCCGGGTCAACAGGGCCGTCACCGCGGCCTGCACGACCATGAAGGTGCTGACCCCGCACCGGCGGGCCAGTGCCGTGACCCCGTCCCACACCTCGGCGTCCAGCTCGAACGGCACCACTGCGGCGACCATGCTCGGTACCGCCGGACGCGGCCGGTCCACCGGGAGCGCCACCTCGTCGGGCAGGCCGGCCAGCGCGGACGTCCAGAACTCCACGCCCCGGTCGGCGGCACCGGTGTCGAGCAGTTCCCGCTGCCACAGCGCGTAGTCGGCGTAGCGCACCGGCAGCGGTCGCCAGTGCGGGGCCTGCCCCCGGCACCGCGCTCGGTAGGCCAGATCCAGGTCGCGCAGCAGCGGGCCGAACGACAGACCGTCCACAGCGACGTGATGCAGCACCAGCAGCAGGTGCCAGCTTTGGGGCATGCCCCGCAGCAGCCACACCCGCAGCGGGGGTTGGGCCGTCAGGTCGAAGACGTGCCGCTGGGCCTGTTCGATCGCCGCGGCCAGCTCGTCGGCCCCCGCCCCGGTCTCGTCGACCACCGTCGGTGGCAGCCGCGGGGACGGCGGCAGCACGTGCAGCCACGGTTCGCCGTTGTCGCCGGGCAGGACGGTGCGCAGCGGCTCATGGCGCTCGACCAGGTCGGCCAGCGCCGCCCTCAGCGCCGGGACCTGCACGTCTCCCTCCAGACAGAGCAGCAGCGGGACGTTGTAGGTGTGGTCGTCGGGGTTCATCCGGCTGAGGAACCACAGTCGGCGCTGCGCCGGCGACAGCGGCACCCGGGCGGGGTGCTCGCTCGGGCGCAGCGCCGGGCGGGTGCCGCGGCCGTAGCCGTCCAGCAGTCGCGCCAGCCGTCGGGCCGTCGGGTGCTCGAAGACCGACCGGACCGGCACCTCCCGGCCGAGCGCCGACCGGATCGCGTTGACCAGCCGCATCACCGACAGTGAGTGGCCGCCGAGGTCGAAGAAGCCGTCGTCGGGCCCGACGTCCTCGGCGCCCAGCACCGCGCCGAACAGGCCGCAGATGATCTCCTCGACCGCACCGTGCGGGGCGCTGCCGCTGCCGCGCGCCTGCAGTTGCGGCAGGGCACGGCGGTCCGCCTTTCCGCTGGCGGTCATCGGCAGTTCGTCCAGTGTCACGAAGTGCGAGGGCACCAGGTAGCCCGGCAGCTTCCGCTCGGCCCAGGCGCGCAGCTCGGCCGCGGTCACCGGGGACGACGTGGTGAGAAAGGCCGCGAGCTCGTGCTCCCGGGCCACCACCACCACGTGTGAGACCGCCGGATGCCGGCCGATCACCGACTCGACCTCGCCCGGTTCCACCCGGAAGCCGCGAATCTTCACCTGGTCGTCCACCCGGCCGTGCAGCCGCAAGTGTCCCTCGGCCGTCCACTGGGCGATGTCGCCGGTGCGGTACATCCGTGCGCCCGGAGACCAGGGATCGGCCACGAAACGCTCCGCGGTCGCGCCCGGCGCCCTGAGGTATCCGCGGGCCAGCCCCGTCCCCGACACGTACAGTTCGCCCTTCACGCCCACGGGCACCGGGTTGAGCCGGGCGTCCAGAACGTAGGCGGCGGTGTTCCACGCGGGCCGCCCGATCGGGGTGTCGCCGTCCGGCAGTGGTGTCGCGGACGTCGCGGAGAACAGCACGCATCCGACGGTGGCCTCGGTCGGGCCGTACTCGTTGTGGACCGTCGTCCCCGGGATCCGGTCCAGCCAGGCGCCGGTCAGCTCGGCGGGCATCTGTTCGCCGCCGACCACCAGGTCGCAGCCGGGAGGGAACACCGACGGCTGGTCGCCGAGCGCGGCCAAGTGACTGGGTGTCATCTTCACCAGGCCGTATCCGCCTTCGGCGGCCCGGTCGGCCGTCAGCTCGCCGACCTCGATCCGGCCGCCGGACACGAGCGGCGCGAAGAGCACCGTGACGGGCATGTCGAAGGTGACGGGCGAGTGCAGCAGGGCACCGGTGCGCACTCCCGGGTACGCGTGCGCCGCCCAGGCGACGTAGTCGGCCAGGGCGCGGTGCTCGACGACGACGCCCTTGGGCCGCCCGGTGGAACCGGACGTGTAGATCACGTAGGCGGGGTACGCGCGGTGGACGGGCGGCAGTCCGCTCGGGGTCGTGGGCGCCGCGGGGATGTCCTCGTCGAGGAGGACGGCGGGCAGCGGCGTGCGACCGGCGAGCCCGGAATGGGTCACCGCCAGGAGAGGCGCCGCGTCCTCGATGACACGGGCGAGCCGATCGGCCGGGTCGTCGGGATCGAGTGGCAGGTAGGCGGCACCGGACTTCAGGACCGCCAGCACGGCCGCGACCTGGTCCACACCTCGCGGCAGGGCAATCGCCACCAGATGTTCGGGACCGGCGCCCCGGGCGAGCAGGGCGCCGGCGACGCGGTCGGACCGTGCGTCGAGTTCGCGATAGCTGAGCCGGGTACCGTCTCCGCTCACGGCGATGGCGTCGGGCGTCCGTGCCGCCTGCTGACGGAAGCCGTCGATCACGGTCGGGTACGGGACCTCGTGGCGGGTGTCGTTCCAGTGGTGCAGGAGCAGTTCACGATCGGCGGCGCCGAGCAGGTCGATGTCGGCGAGCCGGACCGCGGGATCGGCGACGACCGCGTCGAGCAGCCGTCGCAGCATCGTCACCACCCGCTCCACCGTGGCGCGTTCGAACAGACCCGCGGCGTACTCCACTGCGCCGGTCAGCCCGTCGGCGTGCTGGGTGAGGAGGAAGGACAGGTCGAACTTGGCCTGGCCCAGACCGACGAGGCGTCGGCTGACGCTGTGGCCGCCCAGGTCGTCCGGTATGTCCTGGGTGTGCTGCAGGGTCAGCATCACCTGGAACAACGGGTGCCGGGTCGGCGAGCGCTCCGGGTTGAGTGCCTCCACCACGTGCTCGAACGGCACGTCCTGGTGGGCGTAGGCCGCGAGGTCGACGGCCCGGGTCCGTTCCAGCAGGTCGGCGAACGAGGGATCATCCGCTGTCGAGACCCGCAGGACCAGCGTGTTGACGAAGAAGCCGACCAGATCGTCGAGCGCCTGCTCGTCACGGCCGGCGACCGCGGTGCCCACCGGCACGTCGTCCCCGGCACCGAGCCGGGAGAGCAGCGCGGTCACCGCGGCGTGCAGGACCATGAACACGCTCACCCCGTGGCGGCGTGCGAGATCGAGCAGCCCTTGCCACGCCTCGCCGGCCAGTGTGAAGGGCACCACGTCGCCGGAGCGGCTCGGCACGGCGACGCGCGGCCGGTCCACCGGCAGCGTCACCTCCTCCGGGACACCGGCCAGCGTCTCCTTCCAGAACTCCAGCTGCCGGGCGGACAGGCTGTCCCGGTCCTCGACGTCGCCCAGCAGCGCACGCTGCCACAGCGCGACATCGGCGTACTGCGCGGGCAGCGGTCGCCAGCCCGGGACCCGCCCCCCGAGACGGGCCCCGTAGGCGGCGTCCAGGTCGCGCAGCAGCACACCGAGGGACCAGCCGTCCACCGCGATGTGGTGCAGCACCAGCACGAGGGTGCGGGCGTCGCTGTCCGGCGCTGGCCACAAGGCTGCCCGCAGGGGCGGTTCGGCCGACAGGTCGAAGGGACGTGTGACGTACTCCCCGACCGGATCGGCCACCGGCCGACCGGGCGCGGCTTGCGATCCACCCGTCTCCACGCAGATCTCGATGTCGGCCAGAATCTGCTGGTAGGGGCCTTGTTCATCAACGGGGTAGTACGTGCGAAGCACCTCGTGCCGCCGGACCACGTCGTTCAGGGCGGCGCCCAGGGCATCGGCGTCGACCGGCCCGTGGACGTCGAGAACCACCGGCAAGTGGTAAGCGGCCGAACCGGGTTCGAGGGTCTGCAGGAACCACAGCCGCTGCTGCCCCGGCGAGAGCGGCACCCGTTGCGGGCGGGTGCCGGGCGCCAGTGCCGGCCGGGCCGGGCCGGTGTCCGCCAGTACCCCGGCCAATCCCGCCACCGTGGGATGCTCGAACACCGAGCGCACGGCCAGTTCACGTCCGAGGACCTGACGGACCCGGTTCACCAGCCGCATCACGAGCAGCGAATGGCCGCCCAGCTCGAAGAAGCCCTGGTCCGCACCGACTCCGACGACGCCCAGCACTTCGCCGAACAGGCCGCACAGCACTTCCTGCACGGCGCCCCTCGGCGCCTCGCCACCGCCTTCCCGGACGATCGCGGGCAGGGCGCGGCGATCCACCTTGCCGCTGGTCGTCAGCGCGAACTCGTCGACCACCAGCACATCCGACGGAACCATGTAGTCCGGCAGCAGTGCCGCGGCGAACTCGCGAACCTGCCGGGCATCCGGCGCTGCCCCCGGGACGGGTCTCACATAGACCGCGAGCCGCCCGTCCGCCACGGTGGCCACGGCACGGCCGACGCCCGGGCACCGGCCGACCACCGACTCGACCTCGCCCAGCTCGATCCGAAAGCCCCGGATCTTGACCTGGTCGTCCGCGCGGCCGACGAACTCCAGACCGCCGCCGACCCGCCGCTTGGCCAGGTCACCGGTCCGGTACATGCGCCCGCCGCTGCCGGACGGGTCCGCCACGAACCGCTCGGCCGTCAGGCCGGGGGCCCCCAGATAACCCCGCGCGAGTCCGGGACCGGAGACGTACATCTCGCCGACGACGCCGGGCGGCACCGGGCACAGCATGTCGTCGAGCAGCCGGACCGTGAGGTCCGGCAGCGGCACGCCGATGCCGCTCGCCCGTGCGTGCCGCACCAGCTCGGCGTCGAGCCGCTGGAAGGTGGTGTGCACGGTCGTCTCGGTGATCCCGTACATGTTGACCAGGACCGGACCTCGGTCGCCGTGCCGCTCGT
Source organism: Streptomyces pactum (assembly GCF_002005225.1). Classification (NCBI taxonomy): domain Bacteria; kingdom Bacillati; phylum Actinomycetota; class Actinomycetes; order Kitasatosporales; family Streptomycetaceae; genus Streptomyces; species Streptomyces pactum. The sequence goes on along the minus strand of NZ_CP019724.1, from coordinate 8,412,464 downwards.
ACCACGGCCGGAGCAACGCGAAGTCCAGTCGCTCGCCTCCGAAGATGACCCATCGGAGGGCGGTCGGGGGCAGCGTGTCGCCCAGTGCGGCGGCGGCGCTTAGCTGGGCGAACGCGGAAGGGGTCTGGCAGAGCACGGTCGCGCCGGTCCGCGCGGCGGTGAGCAGCACGTCCCGCGGCGACCGGCTCTCCTCATGGGTGAGCACGACGAGCCTGCCGCCGTGCAGCAGCGCGCCCCAGATCTCCCAGACCGAGAAGTCGAAGGACGCCGAGTGGAACAGCAGCCAGGTGTCCTGCGGTCCGAAGTCGAACCACTTCTCGGTGGCCTGGAACAGTCGCAGGACGTTCGTGTGCGGCACCACCACCCCCTTGGGCCGACCGGTCGACCCCGAGGTGTGGATGACATAGGCGGCGCCCGCCGGATCGACCCGCGCCGCGCCCACCGGCGGACCCGGCGGCACGCTGTCCGCGGGGTCGTCGGCTGACGGGAGGTCCCGCAGGACATGGACGGGGCGGACGCCGGCGATGATCGAGTCGATCCGGCCCTTCGGATAGGCCGGATCGATCGGGACGTACGCCGCGCCGGTCTTGAGCACGGCGAGGATCGCGACGATCAGCTCGGGGGAACGGGGCAGCACGAGCGCCACGGACGTCTCGGGCCGCGCGCCGAGCCTCGCCAGCCGACGTGCCAACCGGTCGGCTCGGGCGTCGAGTTCCCCGTAGCTCAGTGTCGTGTCGCCGAAGACCACGGCGGGGCGGTCGGGGGTCCGCGCTGCGTGTTCCTGGAACACCTCGTGCAGACAGCGTGCTCGGTTTGGGGCGACCTGAGCCGACGGGCCGACCGGGGCGGGCACTTCCTCCGGCAGTCGTACGTCGATCCGGCCGACCGCGCGTTCCACGTCGGAGAGCCCCTGCTCCAGGACGGTACCGAGCCTGCGGACGAGCGCCTCGACGGTCTGCCGGTCGAAGAGATCGCTGCGGAACTCCACGACGCCGCCGACACCGGCCGGACCGGCGCCGTCGGCACGCCGCTCCCGGAAGTTGAAGGTGAGGTCGAACTTGGCGGTGTCCGGGCGGACGGTGTCCAGACCGGTGCGCAGACCGGGCAGGTCGAGCGTCGGCTCCGGCTCGGCGCTGTGCGCGATCATCACCTGGAACAGCGGGTGTCGAGCCGTCGACCGCTCCGGATTCAGCTCCTCCACCAACAGGTCGAACGGGACGTCCTGGTTGCCGAAGGCTTCGAGGTCACCGGCGCGTACCCGCGCCAGCACGTCGGCGAAGCCGTCCGTACCCGTCACCGTTGTGCGGAGCACAAGGGTGTTGACGAAGAAGCCGACCACGTCCTCCAGCGCGGGTGACCCGCGGCCCGCCACCGGAGTGCCCAGCACAATGTCGCGGCCGGCGCCGAGTCGGTGCAGCAGCACGGCCAGTGCCGCGTGCAGCACCATGAACGTGCTCGCGCCGTGCTCGCGGGCGACTCGCTCGATCGAGGCGTGCGTCTGCGCCGACAGTTCGATCGGCACCGCGCCGCCCGCCGAACCGTCCGCGGGAGACCGCGGCCGGTCGGTGGGGAGCGGGATCTCCTCGGGCGCCCCGGCGAGACGGTCCAGCCAGTACGCGAGCTGACCGTGCAGCACCCCGTCCTGATCGCCGAGTTCGCCGAGTGTCCGCCGCTGCCAGACCGCGTAGTCCGGGTAACCGACCTCCAGGACGGGCAAACCGGGTCGCGAGCCCGTCGTCCGTGCCCGGTAGGCCGTGGCGAGATCGCGGGAGAGCGGACGCAGCGAGAGCATGTCCGCAGCGATGTGGTGCAGGAGCAACAGGAGTACGTGCTCGTCGGCGGCCAGGGCATAGAGCCGCACCCGCAGCGGCGGTTCGGCGGCCAGGTCGAAGCCACGGTGGATCTCGGCTCGCAGCCGCGCGTCCAGTTCCCCCTCCGCGAGGGCCACCACCTCCATCTCGGGGGGCGATCCGGCGGGCACCGGCCATGGCTCGCCGTCGCGGTCCTCCACGGTCGTGCGCAGGGGAGCGTGCCGGGCCACCACGTCGGCGATCGCCTGCCCGAGGGCGTCCTGGTCCAGCCGTCCGGACAGCCGGACAACGAGCGGGATGTGGTAGCTGGCGTCGGCGCCGGTCAGCCGGTCGAGGAACCACAGCCGCCGTTGCGCGTACGACAGCGGAGCGTCCTCGGTGGTTGCGGTGATCCGCGGTGGTGCCGCGGGTTCGGCGGCGGTGGCGAGCAGCGCGGCGAGGCCGGCTGGGGTGGGAGCGTCGAAGACGGCGCGGACGCCGACGGCGATGCCGGTCTCCTCGCGGACGCGCGCCGCCAGTGTCGACGCGGACAGCGAATGCCCGCCGAGCGCGAAGAAGTCGTCGTCCATGCCGACCGCGGGTACGCCGAGCGCCTCGGAGAACAGAGCGCACACCTGCTTCTCGGCCCGGTCGCGCGGCGCCCGGCCACGGCCCACCGCGCGGTGCGGTGCGGGCAGCGCGTCGCGGTCCACCTTGCCGTGCGAGGTGACCGGCAGGCTCGGCAGCACGACGATCGCGTGCGGCCGCATGTGCTCAGGCAGCACGGCGCCCAACCGCTCGCGGAGCGCGTCGACGTCGACCGTGTCTCCGGCCGCGGGCACCACGTACGCCGCGATCTGCGCCGGCTGCCGGTCGCCGTCGTCGGAACGCGGCACGACGACGGCCTGCCGCACGCCGTCCGACGCCAGCAGCACGGACTCGATCTCGCCCGGTTCGACCCGGAAGCCGCGAATCTTCACCTGCTGGTCGCCGCGGCCGAGGAACTCCAGCCGGCCGTCGTCCCGCCAGCGTGCCAGGTCGCCGGTGCGGTACATGAGCCCGCCGTTGTCCGAGAACGGGTCGGCGACGAAGCGTCCGGCGGTCATGCCGGGACGGCCGAGATAGCCCCGGGCCAACCCCGGACCCGTCACGTACAACTCGCCGGTGACACCGGGCTGGACCGGTTGCAGGGCCGGGTCGAGCACCATGACGCCGGAGTCCGCGAAGGGTGTGCCGATGACCACCTGGTCGCCGAACGGGCCGGCCAGCGGATCGCTGGCGGTGCAGCACACCGTGGTCTCGGTGGGCCCGTAGGCGTTGACCATGGTGCGGCCGGGCGCCCATGCGGCCGCCAGTTGCGGCGGGCAGGACTCGCCGGCCACGACGAGCGTGGTCCGCTGCGGGATCGTGTCCTTGGGCACCGCCGCGAGGACCGCGGGCGGCACGGTGAGATGGGTGATGCCCTGCCGTGCGACGAAGTCGCCGAGGGCGGGCGGCATCAGCTCCTCGGGTATGGATGGAAGCACCAGGCTGCCGCCGGACAGCAGAGCCATGACCAGTTCCCAGAACGCGGCGTCGAAGGTGGCCGACGCGAACTGGAGCACCCGTGCCCGGTCGTCGACGTCCAGACGGCGCTGCTGGGCCCGGGCCAGCGCCGCCACGCCGCGGTGGCTCACCACCACGCCCTTGGGACGCCCGGTGGATCCGGAGGTGTAGATGATGTAGGCCGCGTTCGTCGTCTTCAGTCGCCCGGCGCGCTCGGCGTCCGTGACGTCGCCGCGGTCGGTGTCGGCCAACTGGTCGACGGTCACGGGCGCGTCCAGCAGGAGCACCGGGGCCTGCACCGTGTCGATCGCGCCCGTCAGCGAGCCGACGGTGAGCACGCACTGCGGCGCCGAGTCCGCGAGCTGGTAGGCGATCCGCTCCGGTGGATGAGCCGGATCGAGCGGCAGGTAGGCTCCGCCGGCCTGCAGCACCGCCAGCACCGCCACCACGAGATCGACGGATCGGGGCAGCGCGACGGCCACGACCGACTCCGGCCCCACGCCGCGGGCCATGAGCAGCCGGGCGAGCGCGTTGGCCCGGCCGTGCAGCTCCGCGTACCCCACACGCCGGTCGCCGACCAGGAGCGCGGGCGCCGTCCCGCGGCGCGACACGACCTCCCGGAAGAGTTCGGGGAAGGTGCTCGGCGTCGTCGGCGCGGCCGGAGTGCTTCCCCAGCCGAGCACCGTGCGCCGACGCCTCGGGCTCACGGCGGCCAGCGCGGCGACCGTCCGGCCCGGACGGTCCAGTCCCTCGGCGACCGCTACGAGCAGTTCGGTGAACGCCTCGTGGTGCCCGGCCGCCTCGTCCTCGGTGTACAGCCGCGGATCCGCCTCCAGGTCGATGTCGAACCCGCCGCCGGGCCGCCGGTAGGCGCTCACGTTCATGTCGTGGATGCGCCGTACCGACACGTTGCGGGAACTCACTACCCGCGCCGCGCCCAGTTGTCCGCCGTAGTGGAACGGGATGACGTTGACGGCCGGGCCGAGCACGGAGCGGCGCAGCCCGCGCGCCATGAGTTCCTGGCGCAGCAATTCGCCGGGGTACCGCTGGTGCGCCAGTGCGGCCTCGACCTCGGCGGCGACCTGGTCGGTCAGTTCGCGCACGGTAGTTCGCGGATGCACCGACAGGCGCAGCGGGAGCACGTTCACCATCGGGCCGGCCGCGCGCTTGGCCGTCTCGGTGACCCGGGCGGTCACCGGGAGGCTCAACACGGCGTCGGGGCGGGCGGAGTGACGGTGCACCAGCACGGCGGCAGCCGTGAACAGCAGCCGGGAGGTGCGCACCCCGTGTCGTTGGCCCGCCAGACGCAGCGCGCTCAGGGCGTGCTCGGGCAGTGACACCCGGCGTCGCAAGGGTGTGGCCCAGCCCGTCGGTGGCTCCCCCGCCAGCCGGCCGGGCTCCGGCAGGTCGGCGAACCGCTCACCCCAGTAGTGCCGGTCCTCGGCGAACCGCGCCGACTGCGTGTACCCGTGGTGGTCCTCGACGAGGGCGCGGACCGATCCGATGCGGGACTTGGGCACCGGCAGTCCGTCGGCCAGGGCGTTGTACACCTCGGTGAACCGCTCGTTGAGCAGAGCGAAACTGACGCCGTCGATGACGATGTGGTGGTAGCCCTGGTACCAGAGGTAACGCTGGTCGGCGATCCGGAAGACCGCGAAGGTGAACAGCGGGTCGTCGGCCAGGTCGACGGTCCGGGCGAGGTCTGCGTCGATCCACGCATCGGCGCCAGCCCGGGGGTCCGGGTGGTCCCGCAGGTCCGACCAGACCGGCCGGACCTGCGGGACGGCGCCGATCATCTGCCGCGGGCCCTGCGGCGTCTCGATGAACCTGGCCCGCAGCGCGTCGACGTCGGCGACCGTGCGGTGCAACGCCCGCTCGAACAGCTTACGGTCGAGCGGGCCCTCGATCTCCAGGCACTCCGCCGCTCGGTAGACCGGGGCGTCGCTGTCGATCCGGTACGACAGCCAGATGTCCTGCTGGGTCGGCGAGAGCGGCAGTCCGTCGGGCATGTGTGACGACTCCAGGGGTTTCACGAGTACCCTCCACCCACTCCGGTTCCCGGATGGTCCGCGACGGTCACGACAGGCGGGCCGGGTGCGCGCCGTCCCGTGGTACGCCGCGCACCGGCATGGACGTGACCCCGGCGACGAAGTTGGAGGCCAGGTGCCGCACCTCCCCGGCCGGTTCGATCCGCTCGACCAGCGCGCAGACGCGCTCCAGGAGCATGCGCAGCGACAGCCGTGCCAGCGCGGCCCCGACGCAGTAGTGGGGCCCGAATCCGAAGGCGATGTGCCGGTTGGGACGGCGTGTGATATCGAACGTGTAGGGGTCGGCGAAGACGTCCTCGTCCCGGTTGGCCGACCCCAGCCACACCGCAAGCGCTGAGCCGGCCTTGACCGTACTGTCGCTCAGCCGCACGTCCTGGGTGGCGTACCGCATGAAGTGGCTGGCCGGTGATGTCCAGCGCAGTCCCTCTTCGACGCAGCCGGCGACCAGGGAGGGGTCCGCGACGACCGCGCGGTAGGCGTCGGGGTGGTCCATCAGGGCCTGGACCAGTCCGGTGACGGTGTGCGGGGTGGTGACGTTCGCGCCCAGGATGAGGCTGTAGCAGTTGTAGACGATGCTTTCGTGGTCCAGCGGCTTCCCGTCGATCCGCGTTTGCATCAGGTGGCCGATCAAGTCGTCCGTCGGGGTCCCGTCCCGCGCGGCGAGCTGTTCCGAGAAGTACTCGAACAGCTCATGGTGCGCGGTGACGAGCGTGAGTGGGGCCGAGCCCTCCTGGAAGGCCGGGTCATGGGGCGCGACGGCCATGGTGGTCAGCTTCGTCAGACGCGGCCAGTCCGATTCCGGCAGACCCATGAAGGTGCCGATGAAGTCCATCGGGAAGTCGGCGGCGAGCACGGCGAGATCGGTGGACTCGCCGTTCAACAGCGGCTCGACCAGCCGGTCGACGGGCTTGAGCAAGGTGTTGCGCCGTGCGTTCACCGCCCGTGCCGACAGCACCCGGTTCAGCGATTCGCGCAGCATGGTGTGGTGAGGCGGGTCGCTCGCCGCCATCATCTTGCCGCCGGCCGGGTCCCCGACGTCCAGGGCGCTGAGGAGGGTGCCCCGCTCGGAGGTGAAGTCCTCATGGTCGCGCAGCACCCGGCAGGCGTCCGCGTAGCGCGTCACCGACCAGAACTGCCGCCCGTCGGGCAGTTGTTGCCGGTGCACCGGCGCCTCGGCGCGCAGGGCCCGCCAGACCGCGTGCGGGTGACCCTCGCTGTGCAGGAACGGATCGAACAGATCGACGCTGTCCAGATCGACCTGCCCGTCCGGAGCGTTTGGCGACATCCTCATCGGCGCCGCTCCTCGACCAGCGCCGCCAGCCCGGCCACGGTCGGCCGCAGATAGAAGTCGCGCGGGGCGATCGTCACGCCGAACTCCCTGGCAACGTCCTCGGCCATCCGCATACTGAGCAGCGAGTGGCCGCCCAGCGCGATGAAGTCGTCGTCGATCCCGATGCGGTCGACACCCAGCAGATCGGACCAGATCTCGGCGATGAGCGTCTCCACCCCGGTGGCCGGCGGCACGAAGTCGGAGAAGAGGTCCGGACGTTCACGCGACACGGTGCCGGCCAGCGCCGAGCGGTCGACCTTGCCGTTCGCGGTCAGCGGCAGCTCGTCGACGATGCGGTAGGTCGCCGGCCGCGCGTAGTCGGGCAGCGCCTGCGCCATCTGACGCCGCATGCCGAGGACCGACACCACCTGTCCGCGATGGGGTGCCACGAATGCGGCAAGCCTGAGCGCGCCGGTGGGGCCGGGCTGTGCCACGACCGCCGCCGAGCGAACGCCGGGCAGGTGCGCCAGGACTGTCTCCGCCTCGCCTGGTTCCACCCGGAAGCCGTTGATCTTGACCTGTCGGTCGGACCGCTCGAGGAACTCCAGCACACCGTCGGACCGCACGCGGACCAGATCGCCGGTGCGGTACATCCGTCCGCCGGGCGGAGAACTCCACGGGTCGGCGACGAACCGCGCACCGGTCTGCCCCGGCTCGCCCAGGTATCCCCTGGCGAGCCCGGAGCCCACGGCGTAGAGCTCGCCGACCTCGGCCGGCCGCAGTCGGGCATCGAGGACGCGCACCTCGGTGCCCGTGATCGGCCGCCCGACCGGTACCGGGTCGGTGTCGCCGGCTGTGATGTCGTGGCAGCACGTGAACGTCGTGTTCTCGGTCGGGCCGTAGCCGTTGACGAGCCGGATCCCCGGCAGCCGCGAGAGAACCAGCTCGGCATGGCGCGGGGACACCACGTCTCCGCCGACGACGAGGCGCCGCACGTTCGCCAGCAGGTCGAGGTGGTGGTCGACGACCTGCTGGAACAGGCCTGCGGTCAACCACAGCGTGGTGATCTTGTGGTCGCTGACGAAGCGCGCCAGCTCGGCCGGCGACGGCTCCCCCGGGGGATGGACCAGCAGCTCGGCGCCGTTGAGCAGGGGAGCCCAGATCTCGAAGGTGGAGGCGTCGAACGCGACGGGGGCGAACTGCAGGAAACGGTCGTCGGGTTCGACCGGTGCGTAGGCCTGGTCGCGCACCAGCCGAAGGACCGACTCGTGCGGTATGGCGACACCTTTCGGGGCGCCGGTCGACCCCGAAGTGAACGCGACATAGGCGAGGTTGCCGCCGCCCGCCCGGGTCGCCCGATCGCCGGCCGGAGCCGGGCCGGCGGGCGTCGAGGGCTCGATCACGGCCCCGGTCGCGTCGAGAAGGCAGCTCACACTCGCCGACCGCAGGGCCCTCGCACGCCAGTGGTCCGGCTGCCGGGGATCGACGGGCACATACGCGGCGCCGGCCTTGAGGATGCCGAGCAGCGTGACCACCAGGTCGAGGGACCGCTCGGCCAGCACGCCCACTCTCGCCTCCACGCCTATTCCCCGGGCGGCCAGTCGACGCGCTGTCTCGTCGGCCCGGGCATCCAACTGCGTGTAGGTCAGAGCGCCGTCATGCCCGTGGAGTGCCACCTTGTGCGGGGTCGCGGCGGCCTGGGCGCTGAACAGCTCATGGACCGTGTCCATCAAGCCACGCCCTCCATGTCCCGCGCCAGCTCTGCCACGAGTGCCAGGGGCGCGTTCAGGAAGGTGTGATGCGTGCCGCGCACGGTGATGAACCGGACGTCGTCGCCGTACGCCCGCCAGCCGGCCATCAACTCGGGCCGTACCTCGTCGTCGGAGTCCCATCCAATCGCGGTCACCCCGCCTGGCAGCGAGACCGGAGCGGGGAGCTGGTACGCCTTGTGGGCGCGAATGTCGGCCTTCATCACCGAGAGCCCTAGATCCAGCAGCTCCGGCGTCAGCCGACTGCCCATCGACTTGGCCAACGTGGTCACTTCCATAGCCAGCTCGTCGTCCCCCATGGAAAGGAACCGGCCGTAGGGCGGCTCGTGCGGAGCTACCTGGGAGGAGACGAACAACCGGCTTGGCGTCGGCAGACCAGCTCGCTCCAACTGACAAGCTGTCGCGAAGGCTGCCAGCGCCGAGCTGCAATGTCCGAAGAAGGCGAACGGGCGGTCCAGGTAGGGTTGAAGTTGCGATATTGCCTGCTCGGCATAATTCTCGAAGGTTCCGAAATGCGGTTCGCTCAGCCGGTTCTCCCGACCTGGCGGCTGTACCGGACAGACCTCCGCCGACCCCACGTTTGACGGCCAACGCGCATACATTGAGGCCCCGACGCCGGAGTACGGGAAACAGAAGATCCGGCAGGGCGCAGTCGCGCTGGGACGGTGAAGCAACCATTGTCCGCGGACGCGACCGGTCTCGAGCGACATGCAGTCTCCCCGTTAGTCCTATGGCCGATACCGGGGTGCGCCGATCGCCGCGCGCTCACGCCTGGGCAGAAGAAGCGGCGCCATGCGCTTTCGGGCCAGTGCGGCACGGGACAAACGCCCGGGCGTTCAACTTCGAACTCCTGTTCGCGATTTGGGTCGCTCTTCAAGATTCGCATGACGCCCTAGGCGACACAAGCGATCTTCTCTGCGCGTCCGGAACCATTCGCTCGACTTTTCTTACGCTGAGTGCTCGACGTCGGCGCTCAGGACAGAATTGGGGGGTTCCTCCCCTTGCAGCGACGTCGTACGTTAACAATCGATAACGTAAGTCCTGCTGTCAGCACCTTCGAACTCGCTTGAACTGGCCGGATTTGATCTGCGTTTCGGTGAGCGTCCCGCCGCCCGGCACCGCGAGCGGGGGTGAGTACTCAACGGTGATGTGGCGGTGCGCGACAGCGGTGGCACCCGTGTCCGGAAGGACCTCGCCCACTCGGCGGGCGGGGAGGCGGTTGCCGGCGGCGAGAACGCGCAGAGGTGAACTCTTCGACGGCGACGCCGGTCGTGGCCTCGGCGTGGTCGAGGGAACGGGAGCAGGCATCCCCCGATCGAGGAGAGCGTCTCTCCTCACGGGGGAGACGCAGGCCCCTGCCGCTCTGTCACGGTGGCGGCATGTCGAGCCTCCTGCTGGCGCTGACACGTGCGGTGACCTGCACCCGCCGGCTGCACATGCTGGTGCGATGGTGCCGTTCGCCTGCGCCATGGCCCGTTCGGCCCAGGCAGGCAGGTGTGGCGGGGGCCGCCGGAACGCGGGGGATGTCGTTCCGGCGGCCCGGTCCGGTCAGGGCGCGCTCAGGACGGCCGCCGAGTTGAAGCCGCCTCGGCCGCGGGCCAGGACGAGGGCGTGGCGGACCCCGGTCTCGCGGGGTGCGGTGACGAGGTCGACGGGGCAGTCGGGGGCGGGCTCGGTGGTGCCGGTGGTGGGCGGGATCACCTGGTCGCGCAGGGACAGCAGGGCGGCGGCCGCGTCGAGGGCGGCGCCGCCGGCCAGCAGCCGCCCGGTCATCGACTTGGGTGCGGTGACGGGCACGCCCCGCGGGCCGAACAGGGCGGCGAGCGCCTCCGCCTCGGCGCGGTCCGCGGCACGTGCGCCGGCCGCGTCGGCGAACACCACGTCGATCTCGTCGGGGCGTACCCCCGCGTCGATGAGGGCCAGGCGGGCGGCGTCGGCCAGGCGCGGGGTGCCGGGGCCGTCGAAGGTGGCCGCGTATCCGGTGAACGCGCCGTAGACGCGGGCGTCGCGTTCGCGGGCGGCCGGGGCGTTCTCCAGGACGAACAGGGCGCCGCCCTCGCCGACCACGTGGCCGCCGGCCTGCGTGTCGAACGGCAGGTAGGCGCGGGCGGGGTCGGTGGCGCGGCTCAGTTGGCCGGCGGCGAGGTGGGCGGCCCAGCCCCAGGGGCACAGTGCCGAGTCGACGCCGCCGGTCACCATCAGCCGGGCGCCCTTGCGGATCTGGCGCCGGGCGTGGGCGAGCGCGTCGAGGCCGCCGGCCTGCTCGGCGACGACGACGCCGCTGGAGCCGCGCAGGCCGTGCCGGATGGAGATCTGGCCGGTGTTGACGGCGTAGAACCAGGCGAAGGACTGGTAGGCGCTGACGTGCTGGCCGCCCTTGGACCACAGGGCCTGCAGCTCGCGCTGCCCGAACTCGAAACCGCCCGCGGAGGAGGCGGTGACCACGCCCGCGCCGTATTCGGGCAGTGCCGAGGGGTCGCTGCCGCAGTCGTCGAGGGCCTCCTTGGCCGCGGTCAGGGACAGCCGGGTGACGCGGTCGGTCTGCGCCAGCAGCCGGCCGGGCAGGTGCTCCTCGTCGACGAAGCCGGGGATCTCGCCGGCGATGCGCACGGGGTAGCGCGAGGCGTCGAAGCGGGTCACCGGCCGGATGCCGCTCTCGCCGCGCAGGGTCGCCGCCCACCAGGCCTCGGTGCCCAGCCCGTTGGGGGCGGTGACGCCGATGCCGGTGACGACGGAGCCGGTGGCGGCGGGGACGTTGTGCCGGACGGTGGGTCGGTCCAGTGTGGCTGTGGTCATGCCGCCTCCTGAAGTCGCGGCCGGGTCAGGACGATGGCGCTCTGGAAGCCGCCGAACCCGCTGCCGACGCTGAGTACGGTGTCCGTGCGCTGCTCGCGCGCGGTCAACGGGGTGTAGTCGAGGTCGCAGGCCGGGTCGGCCTCGTGCAGGTTGGCCGTCGGCGGCACGGTGTTGTGTTCGATGGCCAGGGCGCTGGCGGCCACTTCCAGCGAGCCGATCGCGCCGAGCGAGTGGCCGATCATGGACTTGATGGAGCTGACCGGCACCCGGTGCGCGTGTTCACCGAGGCTGCGCTTGAACGCGGCGGTCTCGTGCCGGTCGTTCTGCTTGGTGCCGGAGCCGTGGGCGTTGACGTAGTCGACGGCGGTGGGATCCAGGCGGGCCTCGTCGAGCGCCGCGCGGATCGCCTCGGCCATCTCCGCGCCGTCGGACTTGAGTCCGGTCATGTGGTAGGCGTTGCTGCGGCCGGCGAACCCCGCGATCTCCGCGTACACGTGGGCGCCGCGCCGGCGGGCGTGCTCGAACTCCTCCAGGACCAGTACGGCCGAGCCCTCGCCCAGGACGAAGCCGTTGCGGGAGCGGTCGAAGGGGCGTGAGGCGGTCTCCGGCTCGTCGTTGCGCGGGCTGGTCGCCTTGATGGCGTCGAAGCAGGCCACGGTGATCGGTGAGATCGGGGCCTCGGTCGCGCCGGTCACCATCACGTCGGCGCTGCCCTCGCGGATGAGGTCGACGGCGTGGCAGACGGAGTCGATGCCGGAGGTGCAGCCGGTGGAGACCAGCGAGACCGGGCCCTGGGCGCCGACCGCGCCGGCCACCTCGGCGGCCATGGAGCTGGGCACGAAGTAGTCGAAGAGATGGGCGACCGCCCGGGTGTGGTCGACCTCCCAGGCGCTGCCGTTCTCGCTGACCACGCCGTACTCGTTGTCGAGGCCGGTGGTGCAGCCGACGGCGCTGCCGAGGGTGACGCCGGTGCGCACCGGGTCCAGGGCGGCGGTCAGTCCGCTGTCCTCGACCGCCTCTTTGGCGCTGACCAGGGCGAACTGGGCGGCGCGGTCGAGGCGGGCGGCCTCGGCGGGGCCGAATCCGTGGGCGGCGGGGTCGAAGTCCGCCTCGGCGGCGATACGCGACCGGAACGTGCTCGCGTCGAAGAGTGTGATGCCGCGCGTGGCGGTGCGGCCCGCGGTCAGCGTGCTCCAGAAGGCGCGGGTGCCCACGCCGCCCGGGGCCACGACCCCGATGCCGGTGATGACGACCCGTCTCATCGGTTGTCCCTCACAGTTGTCCTCCAGATATGAGCCCAGGTACGCGCCGAGTGCGCCGCACCACGCGGCAGGCGCGCCCGATCAGGCGGGGTGCGTGCGGGCCGCGGACGAAGAAGTGGTCGCCGGGGACGGTGCGCCGGACGAACCGGCCGGTGGTCCAGCGCGCCCAGCCGTCCAGGGCGGCCGCGCCGACGACGGGGTCGTCCCGGCCGTCGACGGCCAGGACGGGCACGGGAAGGAGGCGGTGCGCCGCGTCGGCGAGCGCGGCGGTGCGCAGGGCGGCGGCGAGCAGGAGGTCGTCCCGCAGCACGGGCAGCACGGTGCGGTGCCAGAGGCTGCCGGGAGTGGCGAGGGGGCCGTCCGGCGCTGCGTCGAGGTCGCCGGCGAACCGCAGCAGCCGTTCGTCGCTGAGGTCGTCGTGGCGCAGTGCCGCGGCGTGCGGTGGGGGGCTCGCGCCGACGGCGAGGAGGGCGGGGGCGGGCAGCCCGAGGTCGATGAGCGCCCGGGCCAGGGTGTGGGCGACGATGCCGCCCAGGCTGTGTCCGTACAGTGCGTACGGGCGGCCGTCGGCGGCCTGGCCGGCCAGCGGGCCCAGGAGTGCGTCGAGCAGTTGGCCGTGTGAGGTCGCGCGGGCTTCGCGGCGCCGGGCGCCCCGTCCGGGCAGCAGTACCGGCGCGACGGTCACCCCGGGGCCGGCCGTGGTGCGCCAGTGCGCGAATCCGGACACGCCGGCGCCGGCGTGTGCGAAGCAGTAGAGCGTGAGCGGTGAGCCGTCCCGCATGGTGTCGCACCTCCTCGGTCGCCGTGTGGGAGCGCGTCGGTTGTCCCGAGCCTCGCTGACGTGCCTGGAGCACGGCTCGAATCGGCCACGTGCGGACGCGGTGCCGAAAGACCGCCGGTGCGCCGGCCGCGCCGCGCCGCCGCGCCGCGCCGCCGGGTTCACCCCGTGCGCGTCGACGCGGGGGTGGGGGGGGTGGTGTGTCTCCCGCCGGGACCTGGGCGAGCGCACGCGCGGTCAGGGCCGGTGCGCCGCCCACGTAGGCGGTGGGGTCGAGGAGTCGTTCGCGTTCTTTCGCGGTGTGGTGCGCGGTGACGTCCGGGAGGGTGCCCCGTACGTCCAGCAGGGGGCGCTGTTGCTGGTCGGCGGTGAGCGAGGCCCACGTCAGCAGGTCTTTCGCGCGGGTCCTGCCGAGCGGGGCCGCGCTGCGGATCACGGTGTGGTCGGGGCGCCCGGCGGGGCGAGGGGTGGGACCGTTCGTTGGCGCAGATCCGTTCCAGCACGGACAGGCCGCGCGGTCCGGCTCCCACGACGCCGATGCGGAGGTGCTCCGCGTCCATCACGCGTCCTTCGGTCCGGCGCGGGCGCAGCCGTTCGGTGGCCGGGCCCGTCGAGGGGGCCGGGCGGGGTGTCGCGACGGCGGTGGGTGGTCATGGCCGGGCTCTCCTCAGGTCGGTTCACTGGAAGCGGTCGCCGCGGGTGCCCGGGCCATCCGCACCCGCGGCTCGTCGGCGAGGGCGGCCAGCGCGTCGGCCACGGTCGCCGAGCCGCCCTTCAGGCGGGGCAGTTCGCGCAGCAGCCGGGCGCACTGACCGACGAGTCGGGTCGCGTCGTCGTCGGCGAGTCGGGCGCGGTCGTGGACGGCGGCCAGGACGAGGCCGTCGTCCACGTCCCGGTGGGCGAGCAGGGAGACGGGGAACAGGCCCTGGACGCCGGCCGCGCGGGGCGGTTCGACGCTGATGCCCTGCGCGGCGAGCGCGGAGTGCAGGCCGTCAGAGCGGCGCCGGGTGTTCTCGAAGACGATGAGGCTCTGCGCGAGGCTGTCCTGGGCGCGGCGCCCGCTCCACTGGTGGATCTGCCCGAGCGACACCCACTCGTAGGAGGCCAGGTCCAGGGCGCGGTCGCGCAGTTCGGCCAGCAGCCTGGTCACGGCCGCGGCGGGGTCGACCCGGACGGTCATGGGCAGCGCGTTCATCAGCAGGCCGGGCAGCCGCTCGACGGAGTCGAGGGCGATGCCGCGGCCGGGAACGGTGACGCCGAAGCCCACCAGGGCGGGCCCCGGGGTGCGGGCCGCCCGGTACAGCAGCAGCGCCCACGCGGCCTGCAGCGCGCCGGCCTCGGTGGCCGCGCAGGACGCCGCCCAGGCGCGCAGCCGGTCGGCGTGTGCGGCGCCGAGGCGGGCCTCGGCCCGGCCGGTCCCGTGCAGGCCGGTGTCCGGGCCGGGCGTCGCGGGCAGCACCAGGGCGGTGCCGGGCGGGATGGCCGAGGACCAGAAGTCGCGTGCGGGGGTGGTGTCCTGGGCGGCGAGCCAGTGCGCGTAGTCGCGGATGTCGGGGCGCCGGTCGCCGCCCGGCAGCCGGCCGCCGGCGAGGTAGGCGCGGTGGAACTCCTGGAGCAGGACCGACACGCTCCAGCCGTCCAGCATGACGTGGTGGAAGGTGAGCAGGACGCGGACGCACGCAGGGCCGCCGTCGGCCGGTTCGGGTTCGTCGACGAGGTTGAGCCGCAGCAGGCCCGGGCGGCGCAGGTCGAAGCCGCGCAGCCGGTCACGTTCCCTCAGCTCCTCGAAGTCCACGCCGGCGGCCGGGTGCCGGACGACTTCGATGCCGGCGTGCTCGTGCAGCACCAGGCGCGGTCCGCTCTCCCAGTCGAAGGCGGCGCGCAGGACGGTCTCCCGGTCGGACACCGACTGCCAGGCCGCGGTGAACCGGTCGGTGTCCAGCGGACCGCGCCAGCGCCAGTGCAGTTGCTCCACGTGGCGGCCGGTGCCGCGGTGGGCGAGCGCGTCCAGGAGCAGGGTGTGCTGCTGCGGGGTGACCGGCACGGTCTCCGGTGGTCCCTGGTCCGTGTCGGCGGCACGGCGCACGGCCTGCTCGTCCGCCTCCCGCACCGGTGCCGGGGCGGTGGTGTCCGGCTCCGGGGAGGTCAGCGCCGCCAACGCCGGCCGGTCGGTGCTGCCGTCGGGACGCAGGGGGATGTGCGGCACCCGGTGGAAGCGGGCCGGGACCAGGTGGGAGGGAAGCTGCGACTCCAGGGCGGCACGCAGTTCGGCGAGCGGGGCGCGCGTCACCATGTGTGCGACGATCCGCCGGCCGCCCGGGACGTTTTGGGCCACATGGACGGCCGCGTCCCGCACACCGGGCAGCGACATGAGCGCGGCGTGCACCCGGCCGAGTTCGACCCGGTCGCTCATGTCGGTCTCCCGGTGGTCGGCGGCAGGACGGAACGGGACGGGCCCGGACCACTGTCGCCGCCGGTGCTGCCACAAGACCGACGCGCCGCTGACGGCTGCCCCCGCGCCTCACTTCGTCCCCGCCATGACAGCACCCGCACATCGAGTCCGGCTGTGGCCCGGCTCGTGGGCGGCTCGGGCGGGCGGGCCGGGAGGGACGGCGGGGACGAGGCGGCAGCGGTCGCACGGCTTCGGCGGCCCAGCACGGCGCAGGGGACTCACGACCGGTCCTCGACCCGTGGTCCAGCGAAGCGATCGAGGATGCCGCCAGGCGGGGAGGTGAGAGCACCTCCGTTCGGCGTGAGGAGTACGTATGCGCAAGGTCGTTTCCCGGGACGGCACGACGATCGCTTACGAGAAGACGGGTGACGGCCCGCCGATCGTGCTCCTCAACGGCTCGTTCCGCGACCACACCATCTTCGACGCGCTCGTCCCGGAGCTGGCGCCGCACTGCACCACCTACGTCTACGACCGCCGCGGACGCGGCCAGAGCGGCGACCGCCCCGAGTACGCCGTCGAGCGCGAGATCGAGGATCTCGAGGCGGTGATCCGGGAGGCCGGCGGGCCGGCGGTGGTGTTCGCCGGCTCGTCGGGCGCGAACCTGGCGATCGAGGCGGCGCTCGCCGGTGCCCCGATCTCGAAACTGGCGCTGCACGAGCCGTTCTACCGGGTCGACGGGTTCCCGAAGCCGCCGTGGAACGTCGCCAAGACCCTCCGGGTCCTCATGGAGGAGGACCGTCGCCGGGAAGCGGTCGAGTACTACCTGGGCAGCTTCCTGGGCCTGACCCCGGATACGGTCGCACAGTGGCGCAAGGGCCCCGTCTGGACGGTGAACGAGGCGAACGCCCACACCCTCGCCTACGACCTGGCGATCTGCGGCGACTGCGACGTCCCGGCCGACCGGCTCGCCGGGTACGCCACGCAGACCCTCGTCCTCAACAGCACCGGCACCAGCGACTGGCTGCGGGCGGCGGCACGGGCGACCGCCGCGGCGCTGCCCAACGGGCGGTCGCTGGAGCTGCCCGGTTCCTGGCACCGGATCGACATGGACGTGCTCGGCCGGACCCTGGCCGGGTTCACCCTCGGCCGGGCCCCGGCCGAGTTCGCCACCGTCTGAGAGTCACCCGCCCTGTCACGTCACCTCACGCTCAGGAGGGCATCACCGTGACCACAGCTCACACCCTGGCCGCCGGGGCCACCGCCCGGCCCGTCGCAGCCGCCACCGGTGAGCGCGGCGCCACCGTGTGGCTGACCGGGTTGCCGAGCGCGGGCAAGACCACCCTCGCCCGGGCCGCCGCCGAGCGGCTGCACGCCACGGGCCGCAGGGCCGAGGTGCTCGACGGCGACGAGATCCGCCGGTTCCTGTCCCAGGGGCTGGGGTTCAGCCGCGCGGACCGGCACACCAACGTGCAGCGCATCGGATTCGTGGCCGAACTGCTCGCCCGCAACGGCGTCACGGCGCTGGTCCCGGTCATCGCGCCGTACGCGGACAGCCGGGACGCGGTGCGCGGGCGGCACGAGGCGAACGGCACACAGTACCTGGAGGTGCACGTGGCGACGCCGGTGGAGGTGTGCTCGGCGCGGGACGTGAAGGGCCTGTACGCCAAGCAGGCCGCGGGTGAGCTGACGGGGCTCACCGGGGTGGACGACCCGTACGAGGTGCCGAAGAGGCCGGAGCTGCGGATCAGGACACAGGGCAGGTCGGTGGCCGACACCGCCGCCGAACTGCACTCCTTCCTGAGCGAGAGGGGCCTGGCATGACGGCTCTGGCGCAGCGGCCTCTGGCACAGGTGCCCGTGACCGTCTCGCACCTCGAGGGCCTCGAGTCCGAGGCGGTGCACATCTTCCGTGAGGTGGCGGGTGAGTTCGAGCGGCCGGTGATCCTGTTCTCCGGCGGCAAGGACTCGATCCTGATGCTGCACCTGGCGCTGAAGGCGTTCGCGCCCGCGGCGGTGCCGTTCTCGCTGCTGCACGTGGACACCGGGCACAACTTCCCCGAGGTCCTCGACTACCGCGACCGCACGGTCGACAAGCACGGTCTGCGTCTGCATGTGGCCTCCGTGCAGGACTACATCGACCGCGGTGTGCTCAAGGAGCGTGCGGACGGTACCCGCAATCCGCTGCAGACGCTGCCGCTGACCGAGAAGATCCAGGCGGAGAGGTTCGACGCGGTCTTCGGCGGCGGGCGCCGCGACGAGGAGAAGGCGCGGGCCAAGGAGCGGGTGTTCTCGCTGCGGGACGAGTTCTCCCAGTGGGACCCGCGCCGCCAGCGCCCCGAGCTGTGGAACCTGTACAACGGCCGGCACGCCCCCGGCGAGCACGTGCGGGTCTTCCCGCTGTCCAACTGGACCGAGCTGGACGTGTGGCAGTACATCGCGCGTGAGGGCATCGAGCTGCCGGCGATCTACTACGCCCACGAGCGCGAGGTCTTCGCCCGTGCGGGGATGTGGCTGACCGCGGGTGAGTGGGGCGGGCCGAAGGACGGCGAGAGGGTCGTCAAGCGGCGGGTGCGCTACCGCACGGTCGGTGACATGTCCTGCACCGGCGCCGTCGACTCGGACGCCGACAGCATCGAGAAGGTGATCGCGGAGATCGCCGTCTCCCGGCTCACCGAGCGCGGCGCGACGCGTGCCGACGACAAGATGTCCGAGGCCGCGATGGAAGACCGCAAGCGCGAGGGGTACTTCTAACCATGACCAGCACCACCGAACCCACCGAGCCCATCGAGCCCACCGAACCCACCGAACCCGCCGAGCCCATCGAGCCCGCCGAGCCTGCCGAGGCCGCCGAGGCGTTTTCGGTCTGGCAGTTGTCGGAGACGACCCTGCTGCGGTTCGCCACCGCCGGCTCCGTCGACGACGGCAAGTCCACCCTGGTCGGGCGCCTGCTGCACGACTCCAAGTCGGTCCTCACCGACCAGTTGGAGGCCGTGGAGCGCGCCTCCGCCGGCCGCGGCCAGGACGCCCCGGACCTCGCGCTGCTCACCGACGGCCTGCGGGCCGAACGCGAGCAGGGCATCACCATCGACGTGGCCTACCGCTACTTCGCCACCCCCCGCCGGCGCTTCATCCTGGCCGACACCCCCGGGCACGTGCAGTACACCCGGAACATGGTCACCGGCGCCTCCACGGCCGAGCTGACGGTCATCCTGGTCGACGCCCGCAACGGCGTCGTCGAGCAGACCCGCCGGCACGCCGCGATCGCCGCCCTGCTGCGCGTGCCGCACGTCGTCCTCGCCGTCAACAAGATGGACCTGGTCGACTACCAAGAGCCCGTGTTCGCCGCCATCGCCGAGGAGTTCACGGCCTACGCCCTCGAGCTGGGCGTCCCGGAGGTCACCGCCATCCCGATCTCGGCCCTCGCCGGGGACAACGTGGTGGAGCCGTCCGCGGTCATGGACTGGTACGGCGGCCCGACCGTCCTGGAGCACCTGGAGACCGTCCCGGTCAGCCACGACCTGGCGCACTGCCACGCCCGGCTGCCCGTGCAGTACGTGATCCGCCCGCGCACCGCCGAGCACCCCGACTACCGCGGCTACGCCGGACAGATCGCCGCCGGCACCTTCCGCATCGGCGACGAGGTCACCGTCCTGCCCTCGGGCCGCACCTCGACGGTGTCCGGCATCGACCTGCTCGGCGAGCCCGTCGACGCCGCCTGGACACCGCAGTCGGTCACCCTGCTGCTCGCGGACGACATCGACATCTCGCGCGGCGACCTGATCGTGCCCAGCAAGGACGCCCCGGCCACCAGCCAGGACGTCGAGGCCACCGTCTGCCACGTCGCCGACGCCCCCCTCACCGTGGGCCACCGGGTGCTCCTCAAGCACGGCACCCGCACCGTCAAGGCGATCGTCAAGGACATCCCGGCCCGGCTCACGCTGGACGACCTGTCCCTGCACCCGCACCCCGGGCAGCTCGTCGCCAACGACATCGGCCGCGTCAAGATCCGCACCGCCGAACCGCTGCCCGCCGACTCCTACGCCGACTCCCGCCGCACCGGCTCGTTCATCCTGATCGACCCCAGCGACGGCACCACCCTCACCGCCGGCATGGCCGGCGAGTCGTTCGCCACCCCGGAGCCCGTCAAGCACGAGACCGACGACGGGTGGGACTTCTAAGCATGGGCCCCCTGGGCTCCCCCGGCTTGTCTGCGCGGACGGCCCGGCCACGGCGTGAGCGACGCATCCCACGACTCGGCCGACCGCGGCCGCCGGGCCGACGAGAGGAACACCTCCCGTGCCTGCCACCACCGCCCCGCGCCGCGCCCTGGCGCTCCTTGCCGCCCTGCCGCTGCTGGTCCTCGCCGGCTGCGGATACGGCTCGCAGGCCAAGGACGACGGAGGTGTCCGGATCGCCGCCGGGGCCGAGAAGACCGACGGTCTGGACTCCGTCCGGATCGGCTACTTGGGCAACGTCACGCACGCCACCGCGCTGGTCGGCAACCAGAAGGGCTTCTTCCAGAAGGAACTGGGCGCCACCGAGGCCAGGTACGCGGTCTTCAACGCGGGCCCGTCCGCGATCGAGGCGCTGAACTCCGGCTCGATCGACATCGGCTGGATCGGCCCCTCCCCCGCGGTCAACGGCTATGCCCGGTCCGAGGGCAGGAACCTGCGGATCATCGGCGGGTCGGCCTCCGGCGGGGTGAAGCTGGTGGTGAACCCGGACGAGATCAAGTCCCTGAAGGACGTCAAGGGCAAGCGCATCGCCACCCCTCAGCTCGGCAACACGCAGGACGTCGCGTTCCTCAACTGGATCGCCGAGCAGGGCTGGAAGGTCGACGCGCAGAGCGGCAAGGGCGACGTGACGGTCGTCCGCAGCGACAACAAGGTGACCCCGGGCGCATACGAGTCCGGGTCCGTCGACGGCGCCTGGGTACCGGAGCCGACCGCGTCCCGGCTGGTCGCCCAGGGCGGCACAGTGCTGCTGGACGAGTCGACGCTGTGGCCGGACGAGGAGTTCGTCACCACCAACATCGTCGTGCGCCAGGAGTTCCTCGAGGAGCACCCCAGGGCCGTCGAGGCGGTGCTGAGGGCGTCCGTGGAGTCCAACCGGTGGATCGCGGCCCATCCGGAAGAAGCCAAGGACGCCGCCAACGAGCAGATCCGGAGCGACGTCGGCAAGGCGCTGCCCGCCGACGTGCTCGGCCCGGCGTGGGAGTCGTTCCAGGTGACCGACGACCCGCTGGCCGCCACCCTCGCGGCCCAGGCGGACCACGCCGTGGAGGCGGGCCTGCTGGAGCAGCCCGGCCTCGACGGCATCTACGACCTCACGCTGCTCAACAAGGTCCTCAAGGCCGAGGACCTGCCCGCGGTCGACGACGCCGGGCTCGGCGGTCGGCAGTGAGCCCGGACCACGACCAGGGACCAGGAGGTGACGACCATGGCCACGACCGCGCCCCTCGCCACGGCCGCCGACGCCATCGAGGACGCCGAGACCGTCGACGCCGCCACGGCCACGACCACGACTCTCGCCAAGGCCGGCGAGGACACCGCGGCGGCCACGCACGCCGCCCGGATCGAGCACGTCTCCAAGTCGTTCCCGGGCCCGGCCGGACAACAGCTCGTCCTGGACGACATCACCCTCGACGTCGCACCCGGCGAGTTCGTCACCCTCCTGGGCGCCTCCGGCTGCGGCAAGTCCACCCTGCTGAACCTGGTGGCGGGCCTGGACAAGCCGAGCGCCGGCGCGATCACCACGGACGGGCGGCCGGCCCTGATGTTCCAGGAGCACGCCCTGTTCCCGTGGCTGACCGCGGGCAAGAACATCGAACTCGCCCTGAAGCTGCGCGGCGTGCCCAAGTCCGAGCGCCGCGACAAGGCGGAGGAGCTGCTCGAACTCGTCCGGCTGAAGGGCGCGCACGGCAAGCGGGTGCACGAGCTGTCGGGCGGCATGCGCCAGCGGGTCGCGATGGCCCGGGCACTCGCCCAGGAGAGCAGGGTGCTGCTGATGGACGAGCCGTTCGCGGCGCTGGACGCCATCACGCGAGACGTGCTGCACGACGAACTGACCCGGATCTGGCGCGAGACGAAGCTGTCCGTCCTGTTCGTCACGCACAACGTCCGCGAGGCCGTCCGGCTCGCGGAGCGCGTGGTGCTGCTCTCCTCACGTCCCGGACGCATCGCCCGCCAGTGGACCGTCGGCATCCCGCATCCGCGCCGCATCGAGGACACCGCCGTGGCGGAACTGTCCCTCGAGATCACCGAAGAACTGCGTGGGGAGATCCGCCGCCATGGCCAGCACTGACACGACGCGTCCCGCCAAGGGCCCGGGCGCCGGGGACGGCGGCGACCTCGCCGGCCTCGAGGCGGGCCTGGACGCACTGGAGACGGTGCAGCAGGGCCGCAAGCCCTTCCGGCAGACCCTCGTGGAGAAGATCCTGCCGCCCGCCGCGGCCGTACTCCTGGTCCTCGCGGTATGGCAGGGGCTCGTCACCTTCGAGATCGTCGACGACCCGACCAAACTGCCCGCCCCGTCCGACGTGTGGCACGTCCTGCACCAGGCATGGCTCGAGGGCGAACTGCTCGGCTACATCTGGACCAGCGTCTCGCGCGGCCTGTCCGGCTTCCTGCTGGCCCTCGTGATCGGCACACCACTGGGGCTGCTCGTGGCACGGGTCAGGTTCGTCCGCGCGGCGATCGGCCCGATCCTCTCCGGCCTCCAGTCACTGCCCTCCGTGGCCTGGGTTCCGCCCGCCGTGATCTGGCTCGGCCTGAACAACTCGATGATGTACGCCGTCATCCTCCTCGGCGCCGTACCCTCCATCGCCAACGGCCTGGTTTCCGGCGTCGACCAGATCTCCCCCGTCTTCCTGCGCGCGGGCCGCACACTGGGCGCCACGGGACTGAAGGGCACCTGGCACATCGTCCTGCCGGCCGCGCTGCCCGGCTACGTCGCCGGCCTCAAGCAGGGCTGGGCGTTCTCCTGGCGCTCCCTGATGGCCGCCGAGATCATCGCCTCCTTCCCCGACCTCGGCGTCGGACTCGGCCAGCTCCTCGAGAACGGCCGCAACGCCAGCGACATGGCCATGGTCTTCGAAGCCATCCTGCTGATCCTGACCGTCGGCATCGCCATCGACCTCCTCGTCTTCAGCCCCCTGGAGCGATGGGTCCTGCGCAGCCGCGGCCTGCTGGTGAGGAGCTGAACCGTCCCGTGCTGCACCGTCCGGTCCGCTCCGCCCTGCCCTGCCCGTCATCGCCCACGGCCGCAGGCGCTCGCCGGCTCGGCGCTGCCTCCAGCGGGACTCGACGGATCACCCGCTGATCCTTGAGAGGCGTCCACCAAGGTGGCGGTGAATGGTTGACCGGCGAAACGGAGACCGTCATGCGGGCACGGCGCGCATCCGCCACGAGGGCCATCGGCAGGAGCCTCGGCGTGGGCCTCACATGGATGGGGTTCGGGTGGTACGGCACGCACCCGCCGCACCCCTGGAGCGGGTACGCGATCCCGCCTGCCGAGCAGCCGTGCCTGCCGCCGCTGTCGGAGGAGGAGTTCGTCCGGTGGACGGCTCCGGTCAAGCACCTGTGAGACCGGTCAAGCACCTGTGAGAGGTGACCGCGGCCCGCGGCAACCGACCGTTCACCACCGAGGACAAGGAGAACAGGGTGACCACCACCGGGTCGGCCACTGCGCGTGTTCCCGTGCACAAGCGGCGCATCCTCAAGCTGTTCGTTCCGTACCGCAGGAGCCTGCTGTCCGTCGGGTTCCTGGTCGCGGCGTCCTCCCTGGTCTCCCTGGTCAACCCGTTCCTGATCCGCGAGATCATCGATGTGGCGCTGCCGCAGGGCAGGACCGGACTGCTGTCCCTGCTCGCCCTGGGCATGGTCGTCGTCGCGGTCTCGAACAGCGCGTTCAACGTGTGGCAGACGTATCTGTCCGCCAGGGTCGGCCAGCTCGTCATGCACGATCTGCGCACCGCCGTCTACTCCCATCTGCAGCGGATGTCGCTGGCCTTCTTCACCCGGACGCGTACCGGTGAGGTCCAGTCGCGGATCGCCAACGACATCGGCGGGATGCAGGTGACCGTGACGACCACCGCGACGGCGCTGGTGTCGGACGTGACCACCGTCATCACCACGGTCACCGCCATGGCCCTGCTCGACTGGCGGCTCACGCTGGCGTCGCTGGTCGTCCTGCCGGGCTTCGTCTGGGTGAGCCGCCACGTCGGGGACGAACTGCGCGTGCTCACCCGGGCGCGGCAGCGCCAGTTCGCCGACCTGTCGTCGAACGTGCAGGAGTCGCTGTCGGTCAGCGGCATCATGCTCGGTCACACCATGGGCCGTTCGCGTTCGCTGAGCGACGCGTTCGCCGGTCAGTCCCGCAAGCTCACCGACATCGAGGTGCGCGCGAGTACGGCGGGCCTGTGGTACCAGTCCACGATCTGGGTCGTCATGGCGGCCATGCCCGCGGTGATCTACTGGGTGGCGGGGCTGACCGGCAGCGGCGGCCGGATGTCCATCTCCATCGGCGCGCTGGTCGCCTTCGCCACCCTCCAGCAGATCCTGTTCCGGCCGGCGCAGCGGCTGCTGACCATCGGTCTGGACATCCAGAGTTCACTGGAGTTGTTCGGGCGTATCTTCGAGTACCTCGACCTGCCCGTCGACGTGGCCGAGCCGGAGCGGCCGGTGGTTCCGGCGAGTCTGCGGGGCGAGGTGCGGCTGCGCGGGGTCGGGTTCCGCTACGCGGGCGCCCAGCGGCCGACGCTGGACGGTGTCGAGGTGACCGTTCCCGCCGGGCACAGCCTCGCCGTCGTCGGGGAGACCGGGTCGGGCAAGACCACGCTGAGCTATCTCATACCGCGTCTGTACGACGCGACGTCCGGCACCGTGACGATCGACGGCGTCGACGTGCGCGACCTGTCGTTCGACACGCTCGCCGCCGCCGTCGGTGTCGTCTCCCAGGAGACCTACCTCTTCCACGCGTCGGTCGCCGACAACCTGAGGTTCGCCAAGCCCGACGCGAGTGACGAGGAGCTGGTCGCGGCGGCGCGGGTGGCGCACATCCACGACTACCTGATGTCGCTGCCCGACGGCTACGACACGGTGGTCGGCGAGCGCGGATACCGGTTCTCCGGCGGGGAGAAGCAGCGGCTGGCCATCGCCCGCGCCATCCTGCGCGACCCGCCCGTGCTGGTGCTCGACGAGGCCACCAGCGCGCTGGACACCCAGACCGAGCGGTCCGTCCAGAAGGCCATCGACGCGGCGAGCGCGGGCCGCACCACCATCACGGTCGCACACCGGCTGTCGACCGTCCGCAACGCCGACGAGATCCTCGTCCTGGAGCAGGGGCGCGTCGCCGAGCGGGGCACGCACGACGAGCTGCTCGCCCTCGGCGGCCACTACGCCACGCTGGTGCGCCGGGACACCGAGATGGCGGCCGTGTAGGCGGCGGGCCGCGCGGCCCGCCGGGGCGGCCGGGGCGGCCGGTGAACGGCCGTGCCGTGCAGCGGTCTTCGAGCGGATCTGGAGGGGTCATTGCCTACGATCCGGCGCATGGAGACTGCGTCTGCCGAAATACCCAGCTCGCCCGGGATCAACCGGCGCACCCTGCTGCGGGGCGGTGCCGTGGCCGGCCTGGGCGCGCTCGTGCCGTCGTCCTCCGTCTTCGCCGTCCCGGGCGGGGCGGCGTCCGAAGGTGCCGAGCCGTCGGCGGACGGGCTGCTGCTGACCAAGTTCAGGGATCCGCTGCGTACGCCGCCGGTGCTGCGTCCGCGTGGGCGCGGCGGGCACGACGAACTGACCGTGCGCCTGCGCACCGCCGACGTCACCGTGCACTCGGAGCTGGCGCCGGTGCGGATGTGGACGTACGAGGGCAGCTACCCCGGGCCGACGATCGAGACGGTCCGCGGCCGCCGGCTGCGGGTCGTCTGGGAGAACCACCTGACGGGGAACATGCCGGTCACCGCCGTCGAGTTCGGCCGGCCCGGCGGTCCCATGCCCGACCCGCTGTCCAACTATCCCGGCACCGAGGGCTGCCGGGAGGTGCCCGGGGTGGCGGACCTGGGGCCGTGGGCGGCGGTGCACCTGCACGGCATGCTGACCGGCGGCGGCAACGACGGCTGGATGGAGAACCTCGTCGGTCCGGGCGAGGAGCAACTGTCGGCGTACCCGAACGACCAGGCCGCGACCATGCTCTGGTACCACGACCACACCCACCACGTCAGCCGCTTCAGCGTGTACGCCGGTCTGGCGGGCCTGTTCGTCTGCCGCGACGCGCAGGAGCGTGCGCTGGGCCTGCCCCGGGGCGGCCACGAGGTGCCGCTGGTCCTCAGTGACCGCAACTTCGCGCTGGACGGATCGGGGGCCCTCACCGGACGCCTGGTCCACAAGGTGGAGATGGTCAACGCGAAGCTCATGCGTGCGCACGCGGCCCCCTACACCCTGGTCAACGGTGTGGTCTGGCCCTACCTGGAGGTCCAGCCGCGCTGGTACCGGTTCCGGATCGTCAACACGGCCAACTCCCGGATCTACCGGCTGATGCTGCTGGCCGACGGCCGGCCCGTCCCCGGGGCCTTCCAGGTGATCGGCAGCGACCAGGGGCTGATCGACAGGCCGCTGCCGGTCGAGGGGGCGCTCAACCTCTCCCCCGGTGAGCGCGCCGACGTGCTGGTCGACTTCAGTGCGTTCCGCGGCCGGTCCGTCAAGCTGGTCAACACGATGGAGGGCGTTGTGCCCGGCGGCTCCAGCACCCGGCACGACCTGCTGGAGCCCGACGTGATGCAGTTCCGCGTGGCCGGCCGCGGATCCGCCGGCCGGTTCACGCCGCCCGGGAGACTCTCGCCCGCCTTCAGACGGTCCACGCACCACGACCTGCCGCACGGCGGCCGGCCCCGGTGGGTGGTGCTGGTCGGGCCGGGCTCGGCCAACGTGCCCGAACTGTGGGAGATGGAGGAGGTGGAGCGGGCCGACGCGGAGGGGATCGCGTTCCCGTCCGCCGGGGTCGTCCAGGTCGAGGACGCCGAGGGCACGGTCACGACGCTGCGCCGGACGGCCATGCGCTACGACGACGGCAACGCGTTCACCGTGGCGCACCGGGGTGTGGAGATCTGGAAGTACCTCAACCTCGCCGCCGCTCCGCACCCCATGCACATCCACCTGGCCCACTTCCAGGTGCTGTCCCGCGAGAACTACGACGTGACCGGCTTCGACCGGGTCGTGCGCGGCTCCGCCAGGCCGGTCGCGTTCCTGGGGGCGGCGGAGCTGGAACCGCACGAGCTCGGGGAGAAGGACACCGTCAGGGTGGGTACGGCCGGCCAGATCATCCCCGGTCCGAACGGCACCCCGGGCGAGCTGGTCACCGTGGCGGTCCGTTTCCCCGTCGTCGGCAGGGGGGTCCACCACTGTCACATGCTGGAGCACGAGCAGCACATGGTGCGCCCGCTCGTGGTCGGCCCGGCCGCCCACCGGCCCGCGGGCGGCGGTCACCACTGACGCGGCGAGTGCCCGCGGCGGTGGTCGGCGCGGGCACTCGAGGGGGCGGCCCGGGGGTGTCCGGGCGGGGTCGTGCGCGGCGAAAGCCGGTGTGCGGGTACCGGCGGCGCGGTCAGGCGGCCTTGCGGACGATCTCGACGGCGCCGGAGTCCAGCAGGGTCCGGACGGCCGACTCCCCGCCGTCGACGTCCAGGTCCATGTCGTGGAGGCGGCCGATGACGTTCCGGACGACCTTTTCCGGCTGCGTCTTCTCGGTGCCCTCCCAGACCAGCTCCGGGAAAACGGTCAGGTAGACCTTGTCGTTTCCCTGGCTGTAGATGTTCACTTCCATGACGTCACGCAGGGCCATACGGGCTTTGTAGATCAGGTTGTTCATGCGTGCCACCGACTTTCGGGATCCGATTTTTCTGAGGCTTCCTGGCCACACGTACCGGTCTCATGATGGTCAGCGTCCGAGGGCTGCGCAACGAGATCGGGCGAATACCCTGTTCAACTGCGGGAAATCCGCGATTGAACAGGCTTGTCAATTGCTGGTGTTTGACAGAAAAAGGCGGCACTGAGGACCATCGGTACTGTCCGCTAATGCTGTAGGCCGCGTCCCACGAAAAGCATCCGGAGTGCCATGAAAATCCTGTTCATAACCACGGGCAGCCAGGCCACCTACTATGCCGCTGCCCCGCTGGCGACGGCCGCGCGCAACGCGGGCCACCACGTCGTGCTGGCCGCCCACGAACCGTGGGTGGAGACCGCGGAGGCCATCGGCCTTCCCACGTTCTGCTTCACCGTCGACCCGATCCGGCACTTCATGCGGATCACCAACCCGGGCAAGGGCCTGCGGTTCCCCCGGGAGCTGGGCGACGAGGAGATGCTCGGACAGGGCCGCGGCTTCGCGAGGATGGGCCTGGCCGGGGTCCGGTCCCTGCTGGAGCTGGCCAGGGACTGGACCCCGGACGTGGTCGTGGGCAGCTCGCAGAGTTACGCCGCGATGCTGCTCGCCGCCCACCTGAAGGTCCCGTACGTGCGCCACATCGAGTACCTGGGCATTCCGCTCACCGGCATCGACCCGGGCGCCGAGCAGGAGCTGCGCCCCGAGATGGAGCGGCTGGGCGTGGACGGGCTCCTCAAGCCCGACCTGCTCCTGGACTCGACGCCGCCGTCGCTGCGGCCGTCCCACGACCCGGCCGCGCAGCCGATGCGCTGGATCCCCAGCAACCCGCAGCGCCGGCTGGAGCGCTGGATGTACACCCGCCCCGAGGGGCGCCGGCGGGTGGTGATCACCTCCGGTTTCCGCAGCCTGATGTTCCGGGACCCGGGCTGGTCCATGCCGCTGCTGGTCAGGGAGCTGGACAAGCTGGGCGCCGAGACGCTGATCGCGTCGAACCCCGGCGCCGTCGAGCGGTTCGGCTCCGAGCTGGGCGACGCGCGCGTCGGCTGGATCCCGATCGACGTCACCGCCGCCACCTGTGACCTGGCGGTCCACCACGGCGGGGCGACCACCGCGACGACCCTCATGGCCAACGGCGTGCCGCAGTTGGTCATCCCGGAGAACCCGCCGGAGTTCCCGCCGAACTACCACCGGGAGGCCATCGCCAAGGCCATCACCGGCTTCGGTGCCGGCAAGACGCTGTGGCCGCAGGCGCAGGAGCCCGACAGGGCTCCGGGCGAAGTGATCGCCGAGGCCTGCCGGGAACTGCTGGAGAACCCGAGCTACACCGAGCGGACGCAGTTCCTCGCCAAGGAGATCGCGACGCTTCCCGCCCCCGCCGAGATCGTGCCCAAGCTGGAGGCGCTGGCCTGACGGCCGGCGCGGCGCCCTCTCCCCCTCTCCCCCGGGGGGCAGCGCGAGTCGCCCTGGGACCACGGAGCACCTCTCCGCCGGTCTCAGGGCGACTCGCGCTGCCGCCGGGCCGGGTCCGGCGCGGCCGGTCAGCGGGCGGCGAGGGCCTCGATCTCGCGCAGCACCTGGTCCGGGGTCGGCAGCGCGGCGGTCTCGGCGGCGAGGGCGCGGGTGCGCTCGGCGTACCGCGGGTCGGCGAGGATCTCCCGGCAGGCCGCGACGATCACCTCGTCCGGGTCCTGTCCCTCCTGCGGCCGGTGCCGGTCCACCGTCACGGCGGCGCCGAAGCCGCTGACGGCCTCCGCGACGGCCTTGCCGTAGCCGTTGTCGGGGAGGATCAACTGGGGCACGCCCGCGTTGACCAGGGTCATGGCCGTGGTGGCACCGCCGTGGTGGACCGCCAGGTCACAGGTAGGGGCGACGACGTCCAGGGGGATCCAGCCGATGCGTACGTCGCCCAGGTCCGCGCCGTAGCGCTCGGCGGCCTCGGGCAGCGCCGCGATCAGCACCTCGGCTCCCGCCCCGGTCAGCCCGTCCACCAGCCTGCGCAGCGAACTGCCGGGGGTCTCGAGCATCAGGTTGCGGGTGCCCGCGGTGATCAGTACCCGGCGGCGGCCCTCGGGGCGGGTGTACATCCACGGCTCGATCCGGCGCTGGCTCACCCGGGGGACCCAGCGCATCGCCCGTCCGGCGGGGGTGCCGGGCGGGCGCAGGGACGGCGGGCACAGGTCGATGAAGAGGTCGGGCGCCGGCAGTTCGGTCAGCCCGAGGCGCTCGAGCTGCGGCCGGAGTTCCGCCACCGCCGTGCGGTCGCGGCGTGCCATCGGGGCGATGTGCCAGATGTGGCGGACGTAGGGGACCTTGAGCCGGGCGGCGAGCACCCGGGGGACGTGGGACAGGCCGCCGACGACCAGGTCGGGGCTCCACTGCCGGGTCAGGTCCAGCAGGGCGTCGATCCGGACGGCGGCCGTCGTGGCGTCCTGGCCGTGGCGCATGCGCTCGGGGGTGATGCAGACCGCGGGAAGCCCGACGGACTGCGCGGCCCGCATCAGCGGTTCGTCGGCGGCCAGCAGGATCTCGTGGCCGGCGTTGCGGGCGGCGGCGGCGAGGGGGGCGACGCCGAAGACGGCCGCCTGGCTGCCGCCGACGGTGAACAGTATTTTCATGGCTGTCGCACTTCTTCCGTTGGGGGATGCGGGGACCGCGCGGATGCGGCGCGGGATCAGCCGGCCTGGGCCATTTCCATGACGTAGCGGCCGTAGGAGGAGTTCGCGAGGCGGCTGCCGAGCCGGTAGCAGGACTCCTGGTCGATGTAGCCCATGCGCCAGGCGATCTCCTCGAGGCAGGCGATGCGCACGCCCTGGCGGTGTTCCAGGACCTGGACGTAGTCCCCGGCCTCCATGAGCGCGTCGTGGGTTCCGGTGTCCAGCCAGACGAATCCGCGGCCGAGCGGGACCAGCCTGGCCTCGCCGCGTTCCAGGTAGACGCGGTTGAGGTCGGTGATCTCCAGCTCGCCGCGTTCCGAGGGCCGCAGTTTCCGGGCGATGTCCACGACCTGGTTGTCGTAGAGGTACAGCCCGGTGATCGCCATGTTGGTCTGCGGGTTGGCGGGCTTCTCCTCGAGGGCGACGAGCCTGCCCTGCTCGTCGAGGGTGCCGACGCCGTAGCGCTCCGGGTCGCGCACCGGGTAGCCGAACAGGACGCAGCCCTCGATGTCCTGCGCGGCCCTTTGGATCATGGGCCCGAACTCGTACCCGTGGAAGATGTTGTCGCCCAGCACCAGGGCGACGGAGTCGTCCCCGATGTGGTCCGCGCAGACCAGGAACGCGTCGGCGAGCCCGCGGGGCTTGTCCTGCTCCGCGTAGGTCAGGGTGATGCCCAGCCAGGAGCCGTCGCCCAGCAGTCGCCGGAACATCTCCGAGTCCTCGGGCGTGGTGATGATCTCTATTTCGGTGACCCCCGCCAGCATCAGGGCCGACAGCGGGTAGTAAATCATCGGCTTGTCGTAGACCGGGAGCATTTGCTTCGAGACTCCGAGAGTGATCGGATGGAGCCTCGTGCCATTGCCGCCGGCCAGGATGATGCCCTTCACCGTGGCGCCTCCTCAGTAACTTCGTGCCAATTGGGCGTGCCCGCACTTTATCGGTGGCCGGCTCCCGCCCGAAAGTTTTCCCGCGGCCACCTGAATTGCGTTCCTGTTGACAGGAGCGGGTCTGCTTACTCAGGCTGGCGGCATACCGGTTCAGGCATGCGCATTTACTGTCGTCGTTTAGGTGGACCTGTGGAAATCGAAGATCTGACGCCCGTTCTCGAATCCGAGCAGAGGGCCGGTATCGGCATCATCGGGTGCGCCGACATCGCCGTGCGGCGGGCCCTGCCCGCGGTCCACCGGTCACCGTTTCGGCTGGTGGCGGTCGCGAGCCGGTCCCGAAAGAAGGCCGAGGACGTCGCGGCCACCGCCGGCTGCGCGGCCGTCGAGGGTTACGAGCGGCTGCTGGAACTGCCCGGCGTCGACGCGGTCTACATCCCGCTGCCGAACAGCGAGCACGCCACGTGGGCGCGGCGGGCGCTGGAGGCGGGCAAGCACGTCCTGCTGGAGAAGCCCGCGGTGCCCGCCGAGGACAGTGCCCGGGATCTCGTCGCGCTCGCCGAGGAGCGCGCACTGGTCGTCATGGAGAACTTCGCGTTCCTCCGGCACCCCCAGCACGAGCAGGCGCAGTCCCTGGTGGCCGACGGGGCGATCGGGGAACTGCGGGCCTACAACGGCGCGTTCGGCATTCCGCCGACCGACCCGCGCGGGATCAAGTACCAGGCGGACCTCGGCGGCGGGGCGCTGTGGGAGGTCGGCTGCTATCCGGTGCGCGCCGCCCAGGAGTACCTCGGGCCGTCGGCGCGGGTCCTGGGGGCCGGCCTGAAGTTCGACCCGGACCTCGGCGTGGACGTCTCCGGGGTGGCGCTGCTGGGCGACGACGGCGGCGTCACCGCCCACTGCTCCTTCGGTCTGTCCCACGGCTACCGGTCGACGTACGACCTGTGGGGAAGCGAGGGGCGGCTGGTTCTGGAATGGGCGTTCACGCCCTCGCACAGCGCCCGTCCGGTGCTGCGCCTGCAGCAGAAGGACCGTGAGACGCGGATCGTCGCTCCGGCGTCGGACCAGTTCCTCGGCGTGTTCACCGCGTTCCACGACGCCGTGCGCGATCCGGCGGCGCGGGCGGGGCACCACCGCGACCTGGTGCGGCAGGCGGGGCTGATGGCCCGCATCCGCGCGCACGCCCTCGGTGAGGAGCCCCGGTGAGCGGGGGTCGAGGCCTCGCGGGCCGCCGGGACAGTGAGCGGCGGCGGCCGGCGCCCGTGGGCGCGGGCCGCCGCAGCTCACGGGCTATCGTCCGGTCCGTGCCGTGAGCCGACGCGGGGGGCACTGGTCGTAGGTGGGCAGCAGGCCCGCGGCCGCCGCCTCGGCGAGGGTGGGCGCCGCGGCGTCCTTGTCCGAGCGGATCGGCGGCTCCTTCAGGTCCCAGGGCAGGGCGAGAGCCGGGTCGAGGGCGTCGACGTCGATCATCGTCCCCGGCACGTACTCCTGCGAGCACAGGTAGCTCATGCACGTGTCGTCGGTGAGGGCGAGAAAGGCGTGCCCGACGCCGTCGGGCAGGTACACGGCCGTCCCCGTCCGCGGGCTCTGGTGGGTGACGTCGTAGTGGCCGAACGTCGGCGACCCCACCCGCAGGTCGACGGCGATGTCGAGGGCGGCGCCCCGCACGCAGGTGACGAACTTCGCCTGGCCGGGCGGGAGGGTCGTGCCGTGGACACCGCGCAGGGTGTTGCGCCGGGACACCGAGTAGTTGACCTGGCGGACGGTGAACTCCCAGCCGCTGTGGGCCAGCAGGGAGCCGGCCCGCACGGATTCGAAGAAGTGGCCGCGCCGGTCGCTCAGCGGCTCGGGTTCGACGCGGTACGCGCCGGGGACCGTCATTTCCGTTATCAGCACCGAAGGCTCCTCGCCGGCTCAGCCGGTGGCCGCCGCGGCGGCTTGGGCCGCCCTGGCGACCCGCTGCCGCATGGACGCGGTGTCGTTGGTCCGCGGGAACTCCTCCCGCGGGGCGTCGGCCCCCAGGAAGTCGCACAGCGGCTCCCAGCCCTGCCGCACGTCGTAGACGAGGACGTTGTCCGCGCCCAGGGTGCGCACCACCTCCTCGTTGTGCCGGTGGTAGACCTCGATGGCGTGGTCCTTGTCGCGGAACCGGCCGCCGAACAGGCCGTCCCAGATCATGGTGTTGGTGATCCGGAACAGCCTGGCCTGCGGGCTGCCGGGCTCGGGCGGGTGCGCCATGCTGCGCAGGGCGAACTGGTACAGCGTGTCGTGCGTACTGCGGTACCAGCTCTCGGCGTCACGCACCGTCAGGATCACCTTGGCGTCGGGGAACGCCTCGCCGATCTGCCGGTAGTACACGGCGCAGGGGCCGTCCACGGCGCAGTGGTAGCCGTCGAAGACGGCCCCCCAGTCGGGGCTGTGGCCGTCGCAGACGATCCCCTCCCACCGCTTCAGCCGTGCCGTGTCGCCGACGATATCGAACATGTGGAAGCAGGGGCCGAGACCGAGCCGGTCCAGGGCCGCCTTCAGTGAGGTCGTGCCGGTCCTGCCCAGTCCGGCGTTGATGAGCTTCAGCACAGTGCCGTCTCCCTTCCTCAGCGCCAGGCCGCGGCTTCCTGGCGGGTGGCGACGTTCACCCGGTTCCAGAAGTTGACCAGGCCGATGTGCATGACCAGCGCGCCGAGCTGCTCGGCGGTGTAGTACTCGGCGGACTTCTCCCAGATCTCGTCCGACGCCATGTCCTGCGGGTCGGTCATCAGCGTGACGGCCTCGGCCATCTCCAGCGCGGCGCGCTCGGCGTCGTCGAAGCAGCTCTCGCCGCGCCAGCCGGCCACCCGCGGCAGGCGGGCGTCCGCCTTGGCCGCCTCCCCGGGGTCGTCCGGGAAGGTGTACGCGCGGCCGTTGATCTCGCTGACGCGCAGCCGGACGAGGTCGAGGGTGGTCTGCGGTACGCCCACCTTGCCGATGACCTCGGTCAGGTCGAGCAGGGGCTGCAGGGCGCCGGGAACGACCAGGGAGGGGTTGTCCATCCGTGGAGTCATCGGGTCTTCTCCTGTGCGGTATGCGTGGATGAGTCGGTTGCGTGGGGCGGCCTCAGACCGGGATGCCCTCGATGACCGAGACCGGCGCGCTGGTGGCAACGACCCCGGTCAGTTCGAAGCCGGCCTTGGCGAACAGTTCGGCGTACTCGGCGCGGGTGCGCTCCCGGGCACCGAGCATCAGCATCAGCCAGAGGTCGATGGTGTGGCCGAGGTGCTTCTCGTTGTTCTCCGGGAGCACGTACTCGACGACGAGCAGCCTGCCGCCCGGGGCGATCGCCTCGCGCGCGTTGCGCAGGGCCGTGACGGCGTCGGCCTCGTGGAAGTCGTGGATGATGTGCTTGAACACGTAGGCGTCGGCGCCCGCGGGCAGTTGGCCGAGGTAGCCGCCGTGGGCGATGGTGAGCCGGTCCGCGACTCCGGCCGCCTCGAAGAGCGCCGGCGAGTCCACGGTGGCGACCTCGGAGTCGTACAGCACGCCCTTGACGTCCGGCGCCTGCTTGAGGATGCCCGCCAGGAGGTTGCCGCGGCCGGCGATGACGTCCACGACGGTGCCGAACCGGGAGAAGTCGTAGGCGGCCAGGATCGGGTCGGTCTCCGAGGCCGAGAGTTCGCCGAACGCCTGGAAGAACACCCGCGCGTAGCCGGGGTTGGCGTGGAAGAAGTCCAGCGCGCCGGTGCCGCGCAGCTTGGGCAGGTTGGCCTCGCCGGTCTCCACGGTGGCGGACAGGTGGCCCCATTCCTCCCACAGTGTGGGGTGGTTCATCAGCAGGGCGAAGCCGCGCATCGAGTCCGGTGCGTCCTCGCGGAGCTTGTCGGACAGCGGGGTGTGCTCGTAGCGGCCGTCCGCACGGACGGCGAACACCTTGTGGCCGGCGAGCGCGCGCAGGACGCGGTGGGTCGCGCCGGGGTCGGAGCCGACCCGTGCCGCGATGTCCCCGGCGGACAGCGGGCCGTCGGCCAGCACGTCCGCGATGCCGAGCCTGGCCGCGACGGAGATCGCCTGGGTGATCACCGCGCCCTGGATGAGATGGAGCAGTGAGTACGAGTCGGACTGGTCACGAACCTCGGGCAGCACGGACATGCCTTTCCTTTCGGAGCGCCTCTTCTCGCGGATTCCAGACGATAGGTCGGCGCTTTGGAAAACCGCAACCTCGGCATTCACGCAATTGCCTGCAGGGCGTTCAACCGGGGAATTTGAGCGGTTGAACAGGCGGTGTCCAGCGTCGCTCCAGTGAAATTCCGGCCCGGCTTGCCAAATTATTGCGGCCCGGCTATTCGAGGAGGCCCCGTTGCGGCACGACACCCCGACCACGGTGGATTTCTGGTTCGACCCGACCTGTCCCTGGGCGTGGCTGACCTCCCGCTGGGTCCTGGAGGTCGCCCGGCAGCGGCCCCTGGAACTGCGCTGGCACCTGATGAGCCTGACGGTGCTCAACGAGGGGCGCGCCGACCTGCCCGAGCGCTGGCACCGGGACCTGGCCGTGCGGCTGGAGCCGGTGCGGGTGTGCGCCGCGGCCGAGCGGAGGTACGGCCCCGGGGCGCTGGGGCCGCTCTACACCGAACTCGGTACCCGGTTCCACCTGGAGGGGGCGCCCAGGGAGCGGGCCACCTACGCGGCGGCCCTGGCCGGGGCGGGTCTGGATCCCGGGCTCGCCGGCACGGCCGTCTGCGGCGCCTACGACGACGCGGTGCGCGCCTCGCACCACGACGCCGTGGGCCGGGTCGGGACCGATGTGGGCACGCCCGTCGTCGCGGTGGGGGGCGTCGCGTTCTTCGGCCCGGTGGTGTCCCCGGCCCCGCGCGGTGAAGCGGCGACGCGGCTGTGGGACGGCGTGCTCGCCGTGGCGGCGACCGACGGGTTCTTCGAGCTCAAGCGCACCCGCACCGGGAAGCCGGTCTTCACCTGAGGCCTGTCAGCGGCCCGCCGCGGCCACGGGGGCCGTCCAGTTGCCGGCCAGCCAGGTCTCCAGGGAGACGAGGCCGGGCCGGTTGCGGCGGAGTCCGTCGAGGTCGGCGCGGTAGCCGTCCCGCTCGAACCAGTCGAACATGTTGGCGAGGTCGGGGCGGGCCGAGCGCAGCGGCTCGATCGGCAGCCGCCGGTAGCGGGTCGGGACGCCGGCGACCGCCTCGAACGCCGCGGCCATCTGCGGTCCGGTCAGGCAGTCGCCGGCGATCTCGACCACCCGGCCCAGCCAGGCGTCCGGGTCCTCGAAGGCGTCCGCCGCGAACACGCCGATGTCGCTGGTCGCGATGAGCTGTACCGGGGTCCGGGGGTCCAGCCACATGGCGAGCACGAGTCCGCCCTCGGCCGGGCGCGGGGCGATGTCGAGCAGGATGTCGTGGAACATGACCGGCCGCAGCACCGTCGTCGGCAGGTCGAGCGTCCGCAGGTACTGCTCGACCCGGTGCTTGCTCTCGAAGTGCGGGACCCGGGTGTCGCGGTCCGCGCCGCCGACCGAGCTGTAGACGAAGTGCCGCACCCCGGCCCGTACCGCGGCGTCGGCCACCGCCCTGCCCTGCCGCTCCTCGGCCTCGACGCCGCCGGGGCCGCGGAAGGTCTGGACGCTGAACACCCCGTGGACGTCCCGCATCGCCGCCGTCAGCGACGCCTCGTCGTCCATGTCGCCGCGGACCAGGACCGCGCCCGCCTCCCGTAGCTGCCTGGCCTGTTCCTTGGCCGGGTCGCGGACCAGGGCGCGCACGGTGTGCCCGCGCCGCAGCAGTTCGCGGGCCACGGCCCCGCCCTGCCGGCCGGTCCCGCCCAGCACCAGGATCGTTGCGTCAAGCGCCACTGTCTTCTCCAAGTCTCGTGCCCGCCGGGTCTGGCCCGGCGGTGCGGTCGGGTGCGGCGGCCGCGGGGCGGCAGCCGTGCGTGGGGGCCGCGCGTCACCAGGGGACGGGTCCCTCGTCCGCCAGGCACGTGCCCGACGGGCCGTTGTCGTCCAGCAGGGCGAGCCGGACCACGATCGCGGCCCCTTCGGCGGGCGTGCGGCGGCCGCGGTGGTGGTTGATGTCCGTGGCCACCACTCCGGGCAGGGCGGCGTTGACCTTGACCGGGGTCTCCCGCAGCTCTTTCGCGTACGCGAGCGTGACCGCGTTCAGCGCGGTCTTCGAGGACTGGTAGGCGATCATGTTGACGTTCGCGAGCGGGGAGCCGGGGTCCGCGTTCAGGGTCAGCGACCCCACGTGGCTGGAGAGGTTGACGACGCGGCCGGCCGGTGAGCGGCGCAGCAGCGGCAGCATCGCGTGGGTCACGGTGACCACGCCCAGGACGTTGGTCTCGTAGACCTCCCGCAGGTCGGCCGCGGTCGCCTCGCTCGGTGCGCCGGTGAAGGAGCCGGCGGTGCCGGCGTTGTTCACCAGGATGTCCAGGCGTCCGTGGCGCCGTTCGATCTCGCGGGCGGCGTCGGCCACGCAGGCCGGGTCCCTCACGTCGAGCCGGAGCGGCGCCGCGGTGATGCCGTCGGCGGCCAGCGCGTCGGCGGCCTGCTTGCCGAGCACCTCGTCCCGCGCGCCGACGAGGACGGCGATCCCCCGCTCACCGAGTTGCCGCGCGGCGGCGAAACCGATGCCCTTGTTGGCACCCGTGACGAGGGCGATCTTCTCGACCGTCACGTCAGTTTCCTTTCTGTGGCCGGTAATGCGCGCATGCACCGTGGGAAGAAACAAAATCCGGAGGCACCCGACGATATTGCTGCGGTGCACTCTCCACGTTCAAGCGTTCACCGCCGCGTTCAATAGCGCCGGCTGCGCGGCCGAACGCCCTCGCCGGCGCCCGCTGAATTAGGAATCGTTGCGGCCGGACACCGCCCTGAGTAGCTTCACAACGGCCAACTATTGCCACAGCGCAAAGGGCCTCACGAAATGAAGAAGACTGACGTCATAGTGGTCGGCGCGGGGCCGGCCGGCCTGCTGCTGGCCGGAGAGCTGCGCCTGGGCGGAGCGGACGTGGCCGTCTACGACAGGCTGCCCGTCCCGGCCGGACAGTCCCGGGCCCTCGGCTTCAACCGGCGGGCCGCCGAGTCGCTGGGGCAGCGCGGGCTGCTGAGCCGGCTGGGCGAGTTCCGGTGGGGCCCGATGGGGCACTTCGGCGGGGTCCGTTTCGACCTCGGCATGCTCGACGAGGACCACAGCGGCGTGCTGGGCCTGTCCCAGGCCACGACCGAGAGGGCGCTGGGCGGCTGGCTGGCCGACCTCGGCGTGCCGGTGCGCCGCGGCTGCGAGGTGAGCGGTCTGCGGGAGACGCCCGAGGGTGTGGTGGTGTCCTTCACCGGTCCCGACGGGCCCGGCCAGGAGCAGGCCGGGTACGTGGCCGGCTGCGACGGGGCGGGCAGTACCGTGCGCGCGCTGGCCGGCATCCCGGTGCGGGACTGGGAGCCCACCCGGGGCATGTACACCGCGGAGATCAGCGGTGCCGCCCCGCGCCCCCGGCCGATCGGCGAGCGCCTTCCCGGCGGCCGCATGGTGGTGTGCACTCCGCTGGGCGGGGGCCGCTGCCGTGTGGTCGTCCACGACCCGGATCTGCCCGCCCGTCCGGAGCCGGGCGCGCTGAGGTTCGCCGAGGTCGCCGACGCGTGGCGGCGGCTGACCGGCGAGTCGATCGACGACGCGGACTGCCACTGGCTGTGGGCGTGCGGCAACTCGGCCGCGCTGGCCGGGCAGTACCGGCGCGGGCGGGTGTTCCTGGCGGGCGACGCGGCGCACGAGATCCCGCCGCTGGCCGCGTGGGGACTGAGCGCCGGGCTGCAGGACGCGGCGAACCTCGGCTGGAAGCTGGCGGCGGCGGTCGGCGGGTGGGCGCCCGAGGGTCTGCTGGACACCTATCACGCCGAACGCCACCCGGTCGGCGAGCAGTTGATCCGCGACGCCCGCGCGGCGTCGAAGCTCTACCTCGGTGACGAGACCATGGACCCGGTCCGCGAGGTCGTGGGCGAGCTGCTGGCCCACCGGGACGCCGCCGAGCGGGTCGCCGGCATCGTGAGCGGTCTCGGCATCCGCTACGACCTGGCCAAGGGCGACCATCCGCTGCTGGGCCGGCGCATGCCGCCCGACCGGGCGCTGACCCTGCCCGACGGCACCCGCACCCGCGTCGGCGAACTCCTGCGCACCGGACGCGGCCTGCTGGTGACCCGTGACGGCGCCGCCGCACGCGCCGCCCGGCACCACACCGGCCGCGTCGACACCGTCACCGGAACCTGGACCACCACCCCCGGCACCGCACCCGACGCCGTCCTGGTCCGCCCCGACGGCTACGTCGCCTGGACCTCACCGGGCACCACCGACGACCTCGGCCAGGCCCTCGAGCGCTGGTTCGGCGGCGGCGTCCCGCAGTACGCCGGCCGGTGAGCGCCCGGCGCCACCCATCGAAGAGGAGCGAACACATGGCCAGGGATGTCATCGTCGTCGGGGCCGGCCCGGTCGGGCTGATGACGGCGGGCGAACTCAGGCTCGGCGGCGCGGACGTCGTCGTCTACGAGCGGCTGACCGCCCCGACGCGCCAGTCGCGCGGGGCGAGCTTCACCAAGCGCACCGCCGAGTGCTTCGACCAGCGGGGCCTGCTCGGCCGTCTCGGCGGCACCGAGCCCGCCGACAGCCACTTCGGCGGGATCCCGATCGACCTCGGCGTGCTGGCGCAGGACCACTACGGGCACCGGGGGGTCTCCCAGTTCCGCACCGAGCGGATGCTGGAGGACTGGGTGGGCGAACTCGGCGTACCGGTCCTGCGCGGCCGGGAGGTGACCGGTGTGCGGCAGAGCGACGACGGTGTCGTGGTGGCCGTGGACGGGCCCGACGGGCCGGCCGGGGAGAGCGCCGCCTACCTGGTGGGCTGCGACGGCGGACGCAGCACCGTCCGCAAACTGGCCGGGATCGGCTTCCCCGGCACCGACGGCCGGCGCGGCTTCCTCACGGCCGACGTCACCGGTGTGGACACCCGCAAGCGGCGCATCGGCGAGAACCTGCCGGGCGGCAGCATGGTGATGGCGATGGACCTGGAGGACGGCGTCACCCGGGTCGTCGTCCACGAGGCCGGTACGCCGCCGCCGCACGACCGCGACTCGCTGTCCTTCTCCGACCTCGCCGACGCCTGGCAGCGGCTCACCGGCGAGTCCCTCCACCACGGCCGGTGCCGCTGGATGAGCTGCTTCACCGACGCCTCGCGGGCCGCCGCCGAGTACCGGCGCGGGCGGGTGTTCCTGGCGGGCGACGCGGCGCACGTGCAGCCCCCGGCCATGGCGCAGGGGCTGAGCGTGGGCGTCCAGGACGCGGTGAACCTGGGCTGGAAGCTGGCGGCGGCGGTCGGCGGGTGGGCGCCCGAGGGCCTGCTGGACACCTATCACGCCGAACGCCACCCGGTCGGCGAGCAGTTGGCGCGCAACGCCCGCGCGGCGATCGAGCTGCGGCTCACCGGCCAGGACATGGACCCGGTCCGTGAGGTCGTGGGCGAGCTGCTGGCCCACCGGGACGCCGCCGAGTACGCGGCCGGCATGCTGAGCAACCTCGGTATCCGCTACGACCTGGCCAAGGGCGACCATCCGCTGCTGGGCCGGCGCATGCCGCCCGACCGGGCGCTGACCCTGCCCGACGGCACCCGCACCCGCGTCGGCGAACTCCTGCGCACCGGACGCGGCCTGCTGGTGACCTGTGACGGCGCCGCCGCACGCGCCGCCCGGCACCACACCGGCCGCGTCGACACCGTCACCGGAACCTGGACCACCACCCCCGGCACCACCCCCGGCACCGCACCCGACGCCGTCCTGGTCCGCCCCGACGGCTACGTCGCCTGGACCTCACCGGGCACCACCGACGACCTCGGCCAGGCCCTCGAGCGCTGGTTCGGCTCCGCCCGCAGGGCCCTCTAGGCGCTCTCGACCGGGGGGCCGGTCCCTCCGGTCAGACTGCCAGGCACCCGTCCCGGCGCCGGGACGGCCTCTACGACACTAACCGCGAAGGATCTGGTGGAATGGCTGGCACCGAACAGGATCAGGTGAGTGGAAAGCCCCATGTCGTCGTCATCGGGGGTGGTATCGCGGGACTGGCGGCGGCGTTCCGGCTCCGTAACGAGCCGGTCCGGGTGACGGTCCTGGAGGCGTCGTCCCGGCTCGGGGGGAAACTCTCGGTCTCCGAGGTGGCGGGCGTCGCGGTCGACGAGGGCGCCGAGTCCCTGTACGCCAACCGGCGCCGGACCACCGGGCTGATCCAGGACGCCGGGCTCGGCGAGACCATCATGCCGGCGGGCGAGACCGCGTCGGCGATCTGGACCCGGGGCGAGATCCGGCGGCAGCCGGACCGTCAGTTCATGGGCGTGCCCTGCGACATGGACGACCTCGCCAGGTCCGGCGTCGTCTCCGCGCAGGGCGTCGACCGGGCCCGGCAGGACCTCGTGCTGCCGTCCTTCGACCGGGACGGCGACGTCTCGGTCGCGGACTACGTCGGCGGGCGCTTCGGCCAGGAGGTCGTGGACCGCCTCGTCGAACCGTTCCTCGCCGGTGTGTTCTCCGGCCGCGCCGCGGACCTGTCGTTCGAGGCCACGCTGACGCCGCTGGCCAAGGCGGCCCGCGCGCACGTCTCGCTCGCGGACGCGGCGGGCTCGCTGACGCCCGTGCTCGCCCAGGGGCAGAAGCCGCCGCCGGTGCGGGTGGCGACCCTGGACGGCGGGTTCGGCTCGCTGCCCCCCGTGCTCGTGCGCCAGGTGCTGGCGGCCGCGCCGGACGCGTCCGTGCGCACCGACTCCCCCGTGCGGGAACTCACCCGCCGCGCGGACGGCTGGCGGGTGACCGTGGACTCGGACACCGGCCCGGAGCACCTCGACGCCGACGCCGTCGTCGTCGCCGTTCCGGCCGGCCCCGCGGGCAGGCTGCTCGCCACCGTCCCCGGCACCTCCGCGGCCGTCTCGGCGTTCGGACAGGTGCCGTACTCGAGCGTGGCGGTGGTCACGCTCGCCTACCCCCGCACGGCGTTCCCCGGCGGGCTGCCGGGCCGCGGTTACGCCGGCTACCGGGTGCCCGCGGTGGAGGGCAGGGCGGTCAAGGAGGTCACGTTCACCACCGTGAAGTGGCCGCACCTGGCCGGCGAGGTGGAGATCGTCCGCTGCTCGATCGGGCGGTTCGGCGAGGAGGGCCTGCTGCAGCGCGACGACACCGGCCTGGTGGCGCTGGCGACGGCCGAGCTGGCCGAGGCCACCGGCGTGCGGGGCGCCCCGGTGGCGGCCCGGGTCAGCCGCTGGCAGGACGCCCTGCCGCAGTACACCGTCGGCCACTTCGAGCGGGTGCGGCGCATCCGGGAGACGGTGGCCGCCCAGCCCGGCCTCGCGGTGTGCGGCGCCCTGTACGACGGTGTGGGCGTCGGGGTGTGCATGGCCTCCGCGCGCCAGGCCGCCGAGCAGGTCATGACCTGGGTGAAGCAGAACGCGGCCGGCCCGGTCGCGGTCGGGGCCTGAGCCGCCCGGCCGACGCGGAAGCGGCCGTGCCCGAAGTCTCGGGGCACGGCCGCTTCCGTGTGCCGTCGTGGTCTCAGCGCTCCAGGACCGCGGCGAACGCCTGCGCCAGGGCCTGCTCGGGGTCCTCGCTGCCGCCCGTGCTGCGCCAGGCGACGTGCTGGTCGGGGCGGACCAGGAGGGCGCCGGCGTCGGTGATCTCCCGGACGGCCTGCCAGCCGCCGTCCACGTCGGCGTACTCGCCGCCGGCGCCGATGCACACCGTGTGGAGCCGCACCGAGTACTTCTGCGCCACCCGCGCGGCCGCCTCGCGCCACGGCGTCCCCCGCGCGCCCGTGATCAGCGTGAAGTCGGTGCTGCCGGTGGTGTCCAGCGTGGACAGGCGCCGGCCCTCGCGGGTGATCCAGGCGTGCGGCAGCCGGTGCCCGGGGCGGGACGTCGGCCGGTGCTCGTCGCGCATGGGGACGCGGGCCGGCGCCTGGCTGCCGTCCGGGACCAGCGCACCGTCCTCGTAGTGGAAGCCGACCTCCATGTCGAGGGACTGGCAGCCCCCGCGGTGGGTGTGGAAGATCTCCAGGGCGCGCGCCCGCACGGTGTCGCCGAGCGGTGAGGGGTC
The DNA here is from genome assembly GCF_002005225.1 of Streptomyces pactum. Taxonomy (NCBI): domain Bacteria; kingdom Bacillati; phylum Actinomycetota; class Actinomycetes; order Kitasatosporales; family Streptomycetaceae; genus Streptomyces; species Streptomyces pactum. Next base: position 8,369,312 of record NZ_CP019724.1, on the reverse strand, counting down.
GAAGTACGCCTCGAGACGCTGCCCGCGGCGCCCGGCGGGGATGTGGTGACCGACGCCGACGGCGTCGATGACCGCCTGGTGGTGGACGGCGGCGGACACCGCCCAGTCCACGTTCTCCCGGCCCACGGGCCGGCGTTCGCTCTCGTAGGTGTCGATCAGGTTGTCGGTGGCCCGGCCGCCGAGTACCGCGGCCAGCTTCCAGGCGAGGTTGTGCGCGTCCTGGATGCCGGTGTTGAGGCCGAGACCGACGGCGGGGGGCTGGCGGTGGGCGGCGTCGCCGGCGATCAGCACGCGGCCGACCCGGTAGCGGTCGGCGAGGTGGGCGTGCACGATCCAGTCCGTCACCTTGTGCACCGTCACCTCCAGGTCCGGGATGCGCAGCAGCTCACGGATCCTGGGGACGACCGTCTCGGTGTCCCAGCGTCCGGGCGGGCCGGGGGCGAAGTGCAGGCCCCACTGCTCGCACTCCTTGCCCCAGCTCGGTCCCATCTCGATGAGGTTGCTGGACAGGTCGGGGTCCTGCGGGCTGAGGAAGTGCGTGATGAGCGTGCCCTCCTCCCACCACGGGGACAGATCGGCGGAGAAGTACGCGGTGGTGGTGTTGACCAGCCCGGGCGGGCCCTGCATCTCGATGCCGACCGCGGCTCCGACCGTGCGGCCGCCGTCCGCCCCGATGAGGTACTGCGACGTGACCGTGGTGATCTCTCCGGTGTCGAGGTCGCGTACCTCGGCGACGACGTGGTCGCCCTCGTCGGAGAAGGAGGTGACCTCGTGGTGGAAGAGGATCCGTCCGGGATTGCGGTCCTGCGCGTGCCGGCGCAGGATCGGCTCCAGCCACATCTGCGGCAGTTTGGCGGGCAGGACGGGCCCGGCCGCCGCGTAGGTCTCGCGCAGTTCACCGCCGCCGAAGGCGTCCATCTCGTGGATCAGGCGCCGGTCCAGCGGCCCGTCGCCGGCGAGCGTGGTCTGCCAGCGCACCTTGCCGAACTTCTCCAGCGGCGCCGCCTCGGCGAGCACGTCGTCGGCGACCGAGTGCTGGCGGAAGATCTCCATCGTGCGCTGGTTGAGGTAGTGCGCCTTGGGGACCCTCGACGTGTCCGGGTGCCGTTCCACCAGCAGGTGGTCGACGCCCTGGTCGGACAGGAAGACGGAGGCGGACAGACCGCATCCGCCACCGCCCACGATCAGAACCGGAACCTCGACTGATCCCATGTTCGTCCTTTCGGAAGGTGGCAGACAGACCCGCGCCCAGGTCGCGTACCGGGATGACGGGGACTGCCGTGTGTGCCGGGCTGGGTAGTGCTGGCAGCATGGCAAGGACGTCTCCAACCCCGGTCAAGGACGGGTGGAACCGGCCACAGGCCGGTCACCGGGGGCGCCGCCGCAACCGCTCGTGCCACGGCCGCGGCCGGTCCGTTTGCGCGGGGCGGTCGCTGAACGCCCAGCCGAGCCAGTCCTTGATGTCCACCGCCAGCACCGGTCCGCCGTCCCTGAGGTAGCGGGGGCCGTCGAACTGCCCGTACTTCCGGTCCAGCAGGCCCAGCGCACGCGTGCGCTCCGGGCTCTCGCCGACCACCCGGCCGGTGCCGCGCAGCCGTACCCACCACGCCTTCAGCCAGTCGTCGTCGTAGAGGTCGGCCAGGACCGTGACCCGCTGGTCGTGGTCCAGGTTGCGCAGCCGCTTGGGCCGCGGCGCGCCGTTCTTCGGCCTGTCGGTCGGTGAGTAGAGGATGTCGCCGTCGACCACGAAGATGACGGGCACCACATGGGCGCCGCCGCGTTCGTCGACCGTGGCCAGCCGGACGGACCGCTCCCGCTCGAACCGGCTTCGCATCTCGTCCTGTCCGAGTTTCATCACCGCTCCTTGTCCCTGGCGCCGGGCAGGTCCGCGGCGCCGAGCATGACGGCGTCGGGGTCCCGGCGCCGGTGCGCTGCCCGCGCGGGGCCGGGCGGCCCGTCGCGGGCTGCTCAGGTCCGATCGGCGTGCCGCCTGCCGGAGACCGGCTGCGGCTTCCCGCGGTCCGGGCGCGGCCGTACCAGCCAGATCAGCAGTGCGCCCAGGACGGCGAGGCCGACGGTGGTCAGGCCGGACAGCCGGATCGTGCCCGCCGCCCCGAACGCGCCGACCAGGGGCCCGCCGAGTGCCGCGCCCAGGGGCGTCGCGATCACCAGGATCGCGCTGCGGAAGGCGCTGAGGCTCACCAACTCCTCCAGGGGGGCCTTCTGTTGCAGCAGGGTGATCGTCACAGGTCCGTAGGGCGCGTAGATCAGCCCGCCGAGGCCGAAGCCCACGATGCCCGCGGTGAGGGTGCCGAACTGCGCGAAGGGGAGGATGGCCAGTCCCCAGCCGGCCACGATGGCCAGCGCGGTCGGCCACAGCGGGAGCCGCCGCAGCGTTCCCGCGACCAGGGCCCCGATGACCGCGCCGACGCCGAAGGCGCCCCAGATCCACCCCAGCGCGGTGGGGTCCGCGCCCATCTCCTCGGCCACGAAGACCGGGAGCGCCACCTCGATCGGCCCGTACAGGAGGTAGAACACGAACGTGAGCGCGAGCAGGCCCATCAGCTCCGGGTGGCGGGCGAGGGTCTGGCCGCTGCGCCGCAACGGGACCGCTGGACGGCGGCCGACCTTGCTGTCGCCGCGTACCCGGGCCGCCACGACGGCCAGGTACAGGTAGCTGGCCGCGTCGCCGGCGAGCACCGCGGCCGGCCCGAGCGCGGCCGCCACCAGGCCGGCCAGCGGCGGTCCGATGATGAAGGACAACTGCTCCTGGCTGCCCACCAGCGAGTGGCCGGCCAGCCGGTCCTCGTCGGGCAGGGTCTCGGCGACGAAGGTCTGCCGGCCGGCGATCCCCCAGGCGTGCAGGACCGAGGAGAGGGCGAGCAGGGCGATGTAGGTCGTGACGTCCAGCAGGTCCAGCCAGGACAACGCCGGCAGCAGGGTGAACACGGCCGCGCGCAGGAGCGAGTTCAGCAGGATCAGGCTTTTGGCGTTGCGCCCGCTCAGCCAGCGTCCCAGCGTCAGGGAGCCGATCGCGGCGGGCAGGCTGTAGGCGGCGACGGCCAGCCCCACCACGAGGGCCCGGTCGGCCGGGCCGGCCAGTTCGACGGCCAGCCACGCCACTGCGACGAAGCTCATGCCGTCGCCCAGGAAGGAGACCAGGAAGCCGGGCTGGAGCCGGCGGAAGTCGGGGTTGGCGAGGCAGCGGCTGTAGCCCTCGGGCAGCACCCGCCGCACTCGCCGTGTTCCGGTGGTCACCGTGGCGCCTCGGATTCGCTCACCGCGCAGCGGAACCCGATCTCCGGGCTCCTGGTCACCAGGGGCTTTCCCGCCCGGCTCACCGCGGTGAGCAGCGCGGGGGGTGAGCTCCACGCCCCGCCGCGCACGCTGACCTCGGCCGACCACTCGCCCCACAGGTCGCCCGGGTCCATCGTGCCGAAGCGCGGCCGGAGCGGGAGGCCGTCCAGGAAGCGGGTGGACGTCCACTCCCACACGTTGCCGCACATGTCCCGGATTCCGAAGGGAGACTCGTTGCCCGGCAGGTCGTTCACCGGGCCGGTCAGCGCGGACGGTTCGGTGATGCGGAGGTCCGCGAGCCGGCGCAGCCACGTCTGGCGGTCCGGGCCGGTGGCAGCGTCCCCCGCGAGTACCGTGTGCAGGCCCCGTACCAGGTCGGGCCGGAAGGTGGCGCCCCACGGGTGGCGGCGGTGGTCGTCGCCCCGCGCGGCCCGCTCCCATTCGTCCTCGGTGGGCAGCCGCTTGCCGCACCAGTCGGCGTAGGCCGCCGCGTCGTACCAACTGACCCCGGTCACGGGGTGGTCGCCGGCGAAGCGGGGATCGTCGGCGGTGGAGCGGGTGTGATCGGTGTCGCGCGGCTCGTCCGGATGGCACCACAGGTGGCCGTGGCCGGCGACGTCGGCGACGAACGCGTCGTACGCGTCGTTGGTGACCGGCACGGTGTCCAGGTGGAACCCCGCCACCTCGACCTCGTCCACCGCCGCCTCGGCCGGGTCGCCCCAGGAGCGTTCCTGTCCGGGGCGCGTCCCGCGGCGCAGCCGTCCGGCCGGGACGTGCCGCATTCCGTCCAGGGAGAGCCGGCTGGGCAGCCGGTCGGCCGACAGCGGGACGGGCAGCTCGGCCAGGACCGTGTCGGCCAGGTCCGGGTCGGCCAGCAGCGTCCGGGCCGAGGCGAGTGCGTGCGCGTCCGCCGCCGTCACGTAGTTGCCGACGCCCGCGGTGATCTGTTCGGGGGATCGGCCCAGGACGGCCAGCAGGGCGTGGAGCGCCGACGGGCCGCCCGCCAACCGCAGGGCGGATGTCGAGGCCAGGGAGGCGAGCGCGGGTCCCCGCACGGTCTCGTCCGGGTCGGCCAGCGCCCACCCGACGGCCTCGGCCGCCAGTTCCGGGGCGAGCCGTACGGCGGCTGCCAGGGCGAGCCGGCGGATCCGGGGCGTGTCGTGCAGCAGGCCGACCGCCAGGCATTCCCCGAGCAGTCGCGGGTCGGTGAGCCGTTCCAGTGTGCGCAGGTAGCCGCCGAGCAGGGCGTCGTGTTCCGCCGCCGTCCCGTCGGTCGAGGCGGCGATCCGCAGGACCTCGGCGGGGACTTCGGGCAGGCAAGGCTCGGGGGAGAACTGCTCGGTGGTGGTCATCGCGTGCCGGCCTCCGCTCCGGTGATCATTTTGGCGAAGTCCTCGCCCGCCCGGTGGCTGTACTCCGTGCCCGCCGAGGGCTTCTCGCCCGCGGAGTAGTACACGTACAGCGTCGCCCGGCTGGTGTCGTCCAGCACCGGCCCGGAATGGTGGAGGATGTTGTAGGTGTGGCAGATGACGTCGCCCGCCTCGGCTTCGAGGGGAAGTCCCACGGCCTCCAGCCGCCGCGGCGGATACCGGTGGGATCCGGGCACGAGGACCAGGCAGCCGTTGCGGATGGTGGCGGAGTCCAGGTAGATGCCCACGTTCACCAGCGGGGTCACCGGGAGATCGTGCGGGAAGTCGAGGTGCCAGTCCAGCGCGCTGTACGAGCTTCGCCTGCCGCGTTTCATCTGCCACACGGCTCCGTCGATGGCGTCCTCGAACCGCCATGTCGGCCGTCCCAGCAGGCCGGGGCCGAGCGCGTCCAGGTGCCGTCGCTCGATGAGTTCTCGGGTGTTCGCGCAGTGCAGGGTGAAATAGGGCAGCCGGTGCAGGGTCGCCCGGCCGTCCTCGTCGTACGACGGTTTGATCACCCGGTCGCGGTGCTCGGCCGGTACTTTCCCCTCGAGGGTGTCGCGTTCCAGGCGTTCGGCATCGCGTTGGATGACCTCCACGTCCTGTGCGTCGAACACGCCGCGGTAGATCACGAATCCGTACTGCTCGTAGAAGGCGCGTTGGTCCGCCGTCACCGTGCCGTCGTACCGAAACCGCGGGATGCGCTGCGGCGGGCTCACCGGATCACTCCTCGGAATCCGATCTCGTTGTGCCGGTCCGTGAAGAGGTCCTTGCCGCGGAAGTACGTCGTGACCTGCTCCCGCATGGAGGTCCACGCGCCGCCCCGGATGACCACCGAGGTCTCCTCGGCCGTCGCCCATTCGGTGCGGGGCCTGCCGGAGATCATCGGTTTCATCCGGTCGCGGGTGAAGAAGTTGGTGTCCGTCCATTCCCAGCAGTTCCCGACCAGGTCCGCGACCCCGTAGCCGCTGACGTTCTTGGGGTGGGAGCCGACCGGGACGGTGGTGACCTCGGGGCTCTTCTCGTCGAAGGTGCTCAGGGCGTCGCGCCACTGCTCCAGGTTCTGCACCGCTGCGTAGGACGCGCCGAACCAGCGCAGGGCGTCCGGGTCGAAGTCGTCGCCCCACGGATAGCGGGCTCCGCTGTCGCCGCGTGCGGCCTTCTCCCACTCCAGCTCGGTCGGCAGCCGCTTTCCGAGGTGTGCGAGGTAGGCGTAGGCGTCGAACCAGTCGACGCCGGTCGCGGGGTGGTCGGGGCCGAACCGGGTGTCGCCGGCGATCCCGCGGCGGTGGTCCTTGCCCTCGGGCTCGTCGGGGTGGCAGAGCGCGTGCTCGGCGGCCAGCGGGCCCTGCGCCCACTGGTCGTACTGCCGGTTGGTCACCGGGTAGCGGTCGATGAGGAAGTCGGGCAGGTGGCGGGTCTGCCTGGGGACCGCGTCGTCCACGTCGTACAGCGGATGGACGACGTCGTCCATGCCGATTCCGACGACGAAGTCCGACGCCGGGATGAGCACCATGCCGTCGGGGGCGGGGCGTGGCAGGTGGTGCGGGTCGTAGTCCCAGTGTTCGTCCAGTGCGGTGCCCGGCGGCAACTGCCCGGTGCGGGCGTGCTCCCGCTCGAGCCCCAGCCGGGCCGCCCGGTCCTCGGCCCCCAGTATCCGGTCCATCGCCTTGGCCACGACGGCGGCGCCGATGCCCACCGGTTTGGTGCTGCGCAACAGGCCGGCCTCGGCCGGTCCGGTGATGTGCACCAGCTCCTCGTAGGCCTCGCCGACGCGGTGCCGGCCGGCGATCCGCGCGGCGGAGAACACGATGAAGTCCTCGTCGTCGCCGAGCAGCCAGACCAGGAACTCCCGCGCCGCGGGATGGGTGGCCAGGAACGGCTCGACACCCTCGAGCACCGACAGGCGGACATCCGCACGCGGGTGGGTCGCCGCCAGCGCGCAGAGTTCTTCGACGACCCTGGGATGCCGGAGTCCCGCGATCGTCTCACGCAGTTCCGCGCGTTCCGCCTCGGTCAGCGGATCGCGCGATTTCTGCCATGGCTCGTGGGCCAGGAAACGGTCCACCAGCCCGTCCAAGGTTTTCCGTTCGACGGCAAAAAGCTCGTAACTCCATCGGTGCACTGGTCCCACCTCGATTGCCAGGGTCAGAGATTTCCGAGGTCCGAAAGCCAGTCTGTGGAGGGTCGTACGACCCTCCACAGACTCAGAGATCGACCTGATCAGGCCGCCCACTTGAAGTGCGTACCGGCCGGGCGGACACCGCCCTTGCGCTGCGAACGCAGAGCATTCCACTGACGAAGCGTCTTCATCTGTTTCACCTCCTTCGGCTGTATCGGCAACCGAGTACGCCGACGGTCCCGTTGAGTACTCGGCTCTGTCAAGTTCACGAGTTTTCCGTGTTGCCGACCGTGCCGGCCCGTTTGTTCAACCGCGGCGTTTCAGCGGTTGAACGGCGGGTTCAGATGGCACTTTCCTGGGTGCATTCCACCTCCCACGTTCCAAAAGGAGTACGTCGTGCGAGTTCTCGTCGTGCCGTTTCCCTGGAAGACTCATCTGTACAACCTGGTGCCGCTGGCGTGGTCGCTGCGGACGGCCGGGCACGAGGTGCGGGTGGCCGGCTGGCCCGACCTGCTGGACGCCGTCGCCGGGGCGGGGCTGACGGGCCTGGGCGTCGGGCCCGGCGAGACACCGACGGTCCGCAGGCAGCGCGACCGGCGTCAGACGTCGGACCGTGCCGCCGCCGCGAGAAGGGCCCCGCGGCAGGGGCTGGAGCCGCTGTTCGACCTACGGCCCGACCGTGCGCGGCTGAGCTGGGAGCAGGCCTGCGGGGTCTTCGACGACCTGGTGCTGCCGCAGGCACGGCGGTCCAACGACCCGATGATGGAGGACCTGGTCGCCGTCGCCCGCGCCTGGCGGCCGGACCTGGTGCTCTGGGGCGCGAAGGCGTTCGCGGGCGCGGTGGCCGCCGCCGCGGTGGGCGCGGCCCACGCCCGGGTGCTGTACTCCGTCGACGTCTACACGCGCCTGCGGGAGGACTTCCTGCACGCCAAAGCCCGGCAGCCGCCGCATCGGCGCGCCGACGCCATGCGCGACTGGCTGGCGGGCTGGGCCGCGAGGTACGGCGTGGAGTTCTGCGAGGACCTGGTCAACGGGCAGTTCACCATCGCCCCGTTCCCCGAGGCGTTCCGGCCCGACGCGCGGCCGACGACGCTTCCCGTGCAGTTCGTCCCCTACAACGGCCCGGCCGTCGTGCCCGGATGGCTCGCCGGACCGCCGCGGGTGCCGCGGGTCCTGATGACCTTCGGCGACGTCGCCGACGACGGGCCGGTACGGCTGCCGCTGCCCCTCGAGCGGGTCCGGGAGATCCTGGGCTCGGTGGCCGGCCTGGAGATGGAGCTGGTCCTGGCCCTGCCGCCGGACGCGCGGCGGGCCCTGGGCGAGGTGCCGGGCAACACCCGCCTGGTGGAGTCCGTTCCGCTGTCCGAGGTGCTGCCGACCTGCTCGGCCGTGGTGCACCACGGCGGCACCTGGTCGTTCGGGTGCGCTCTGCGCCACGGCGTTCCCCAGTTGCTGATCGGCCGGGCGTTCGACGCTCCGCTGAAGTCCGGCTGCCTCGACCGTGCGGGCGCGGGGATGGCCATGACACCCGCCCAGGCGGACGGGCCCGCGGTCCGTGCCGCACTGGTCCGTCTGCTCGGGGACGCGGCCCTGCGCGCGAACGCCCGGCGCCTGGGCGAGGAGGTGCTGGCCATGCCCGCGCCCAACGACCTGGCGCACACGCTGCGGGAGGTGGTCGCCGCCCACCGGGGCGGTGCGGCACTCGCCCCGCGCTGAGTTGGCCGTCCGGCCGGACGGGCCCCGCACGACGCTCGTGCGGGGCCCGTCCGGTGACGGATCAGGACGCCGGGACCGGGTCCGGTGACGCCTTGCAGGTGGCGTCGGCCCCCCGCCGGGAGGCCGGACGGGTGCCGTCCCTGAGGAAGTCGCCGACGTACTCGTTGAGGCAGACGTTGTTGTTCGCCGACAGCGCGGCGCCGACGTTGTGACCGCCCCTCTCCAGGACCAGCCGGGAGTTCGGGAACAGCCTGTGCGTCTCGGCGGCGCCGGCCACACCGTGCGCGGTGTCGAACTGGGGCTGCACCAGCAGGACGTCCACCGTGCGGTCGCCGACCTCGAGCGGCTCGCTCCTGGCGGGCTCCGGCCAGAAGGCGCACGGCGCGTTGTACCAGGCGTTGGTCCAGGTCAAGAACCGGTTGCCGGCGTCGTACTGGCGGGTGTGGTCGCGGTGCCACCGGCTCCAGTCGCGCGGCCAGGGGCCGTCGAGGCAGTTGACCGCGTTGGTCATCGCGTGCCGGTTCTGGTGCGGGAAGCCCGGCGGTGAGTAGCCGGCCCGCAGCGACGCCGGGTCCTTGCGCACCACCCAGTCGGAGAGCATCTGCGCGCGGGAGAGCCAGGTCCAGCTCCGGTAGACGACCGGTTCGAAGACGTCGGCCCACTCGGAGGGGCCGATCCTGCCGTCGACGGGCGCCGTGCGGAGCGCGTCCTGTCCCTCGTAGTAGTTCGCCTCGACCTCGGCCGCGGTGGTGCCCAGGTGGTAGACGTCGTCGTACCGGGCGACCCAGGCGAAGAAGATCTCGGCGTTGCGCTGGGACGTCACGTTCTTGCGGAGGCTGTCGCGGTACCCCACGCCGCTGGGACGCACCACGCTGTCCAGGACCATGCGCTGCACCCGGTGCGGGAACATCGAGGCGTAGACCGAGCCGAGGTAGGTGCCCCAGTCGGTGCCGAAGTAGGTGATCTTCTGCTGGCCGAGCGCGGCGCGCATCCGGTCCAGGTCGCGCGCCGCCTCCTGGGTGCTCAGGTGCCTGAGCACGTCGCCGTACTTGTCGCCGCAGCTCTCGGCGTACGCGCGGGCCCGCTGCGTCCACTCCCGCTCGGCGGCGGGCGTGGGCGGCACCGGGTCCGGCTGGGCGTGCCCGGGGTCGAGGTAGTCGCTGTCGCAGACGACGGCCGGCTCGCTGGCGCCCACGCCGCGCGGGTCGAAGCCGATCCAGTCGTAGGCGTCGCCGACGTCCTTCGCCAGCCCGGTCGTGCCCTGGGCGTAGCGGGTGGGCAGGTCGCGGCCGATGCCGCCGGGCCACTGGCCGCGGTTGAGCACGACGACGCCCTGGTACTCGCTGTCGGGGACGGTGTGCTTGGCCCGGGTCAGCGCCAGGCTGATCTTCCTGCCGTCGGGTTCGTCGTAGTCGAGCGGCACCTGTAGCGAGCCGCACTCCAGGCCCTCGAGCATGTCGCCGAGGACCGGGTCGCCGCCCGGACACGGTATCCAGTCGACGCTGCCGGCGGCCGGCGCCGCCGCCTCCTCCGCCGCCGTGACCGGGACGACGGCCGAGCCCAGCAGACCGACCGCCATCGCTGTTGTGACCAACGCAAGCCTTCTCACGTGATTCCCCTCCTGAATTCAGCGCGCTGGCAGCGTGGCATCGCCCTGTCGGCTTTTGCTCGAGGACGTCTGGAAACCCGCTCGAGGCGGCATGCGTGAAGATGCGTCGGCTTCGCGGATTTCCCTAGCATGTAGCGACGCAATTCCAACCCCCGGGAGTGAGAATGGCTGACTCGGCCATTAAGGGAATCAAGACCGTGCTGCATCCCGTGGCGGACGTGGCAGCGGCCAAGAAGCTGTACGCCGTCCTGTTCGGCATCGAGCCGCAGACCGACTCGGAGTACTACGTCGGTTTCGACGTCGCGGGGCAGCACGTCGGGCTGGTGCCGGCGGGGGCGCAGGACTCGCAGGTCGCCTACTGGCACGTGGCGGACATCGAGGCGAAGCTCGCCGAGGTGACCGCCGCGGGCGCCACGGTGCGCGACCCCGCCAAGGACGTCGGCGGCGGTCGTCGCGTGGCCACCGTCACCGACCTGGACGGCAACGTTCTGGGGCTGCTGCAGGACGGCTGACGACGACGCCCCCCGGCCGGCCGCCCTCGAAGGCCTTCGAGTCCGTCTCGAGACGCCTTCGAGGGCGGCCGTTCAGCCTCACCGGACAGGGGGCGGGCGAGGGCGTCGCCTCCCCGGGGACGCCGAGAGCCCGCCGCGGGCGGGCTCTCGGCGTCCGCGCCCGCCGCCCGCGCCGTCCGGCACCCCGCCCGCATCGGCCGGCAGGACCGCGGAACACCGTCCGTCTGTTCACCGGAAAGGGAGAAGGTCATGCTTCGAGCGTGGAATTCCGACTGCGATGTGGTCTCATGAGAATCCTCGTCACCGGCGGTGCCGGATTCATCGGTTCGCACTACGTACGGACGATGCTCGACGGTGGTTTTCCGGATTTCGAGGACGCGCACGTCACGGTCCTGGACGAACTGACCTACGCGGGAAACCGTGACAACCTCCCCGCCACGCACCCGCGGCTGACCTTCGTGCGCGGGAGCATCCTCGACCGCGACCTGCTGCCTGCCGTGCTCGACGGTCAGGACGCGGTGGTGCACTTCGCGGCCGAGAGCCATGTCGACCGTTCGATCGCCGGCGGCGCGGTCTTCGTGCGCACCAACGTGGAGGGGACCCAGGCGCTGCTCGAGGCCTGCCTGGCGGCCGGTGTCGAGCGCGTGGTGCACATCTCGACGGACGAGGTGTACGGCTCCATCGAGGAGGGGGTGTGGACCGAGGAGTCCCCCCTGCTTCCCAACTCGCCCTACGCCGCGTCCAAGGCGGCCTCCGACCTGGTGGCCCTGGCGTACGTGCGCACGCACCGGCTGAACCTCTCGGTCACCCGCTGCTCGAACAACTACGGCCCCTACCAGCACCCGGAGAAGTTCATCCCGCTCGCCGTCACCAACCTGCTCGAGGGACGCCCCGTTCCGGTCTACGGGGACGGCGGGCAGGTCCGCGAGTGGCTGCACGTGGACGACCACTGCCGGGCGGTGCACCGGGTGCTGACCGGGGGCAGGGCGGGCGAGGTCTACAACATCGGTGCCGGCACGGCGGTGGCGAACCTCACGCTGGCCCACCGGATCGCCGAACTGTGCGGAGCGGAGCCGGACATGGTCCGGCACGTCACCGACCGCAAGGGCCACGACCGGCGCTACGCCCTGGACCAGGGCAAGATCGAGCGGTCGCTCGGCCACCGGCCGCTGACCGCGTTCGGCACGGGGCTGGCCGAGACCGTGGCGTGGTACCGGGACAACCCCCGGTGGTGGAAGCCGGTCAAGGAGAGCGGTGGCCGGCCGTGAGCGCGCCGGCCACGCTGGTCGCGCGCTCGGGGGCGGGGACCGCCGAGCGGCTGGCGCTGTCCGCCGCGACGGCCGAAGGGACGCACACCGCGACCTGCGAGGTGCCGGGCTGGCTGGAGGAGCGCCGCCGGTCCGGTGGGGCGGTGATCCGGCGGATCCCGTTCGCCGAACTCGGCCACTGGTCGTTCGCCGCGGACACCGGCGACCTGCGGCACCGCAGCGGACGGTTCTTCACCATCGAGGGACTGCACGTCGCGCGGCCCGGGGCCCAGTGGCAGCAGCCGATCATCGTGCAGCCGGAGATCGGCATCCTGGGCATCCTGGCCAAGGAGTTCGACGGGGTCCTGCACTTCCTCATGCAGGCCAAGATGGAGCCCGGCAACCCCAACCTGGTGCAGCTCTCCCCCACCGTGCAGGCCACCCGCAGCAACTACACCAAGGCCCACGGCGGGACGGAGGTGAAGTACCTGGAGCACTTCCTCGCCCCGCAGCGGGAGCGGGTGCTCACGGACGTGCTGCAGTCCGAGCACGGCGCCTGGTTCTACCGCAAACGCAACCGCAACATGATCGTCGAGGTGGACGGCGACGTACCGGCCGACGAGGCGTTCCGCTGGCTGACCCTCGGTCAGATCCTCGAGCTGCTGCGGCTGGACAACGTCGTGAACATGGACGCGCGCACCGTGCTGGCGAGCGCTCCGGCGGTCCCGGCCGAGACGAGGGCGCTGTCGTCCGACTCCGGCCTGCTGACCTGGTTCACGGGGGAACGGGCCCGGCACGACGTCCGGGTCCGTCGCATGCCCCTGCGCGAGGTGGCCGGATGGCGGACCGACGCGTCCTGCGTCAGCCGTGCCGACGGCAGGTTCTTCCGTGTGGTGGCGGTGTCGGTCGAGGGCGCCGGCCGTGAGGTCGCCGGCTGGACGCAGCCGATCATCGAGCCGGTGGAGAGCGGGGTCGTGGGGTTCGCCTACCGGGTGTTCGACGGGGTCCCGCACGTTCTGGCGCACGCGCGGGTCGAGGGCGGCTTCCTCGACACCGTCGAGCTCGCGCCCACCGTGCAGTGTGCTCCGTCGAACTACGCCCCGCTGCCGGCGGCGCACCGCCCGCCGTTCCTCGACGCGCTGCTGAACGCGTCCGGCGACCGTGTGCGCTACTCGACGGTCCACTCCGAGGAGGGCGGCCGGTTCCTCAACGCCGAGAGCCGCTATCTGATCGTGGAGACCGACGAGGCCACGACGCCCACCGAGCCGCCGCCCGGGTACCACTGGGTCACGCCGGGCCAGTTGAACTGGCTCGCCGGGCACAGCCGCTACGTCAACGTGCAGGCCAGGACGCTGCTGGCGGTCCTGGGTACGGTCGCTCCGGGCCGCGGCGCCCGCTGAGCCGGGGCCGCGCCCGCAACGACACCGGCCCTGTCCGGCGGTGAGCCGCCGGACAGGGCCGGTGCGTGCGGGGGTTACTGCGCCGCGGTGAGCCGGCTGGTCATCGGGGTCCACTTCTTGGGGTTGACACGCCAGTCCACCGGTTCCTGCTTGGTGGCGACGTTGACCCGGTTCCAGAGGTTGACCAGGCCGATGTGCAGGACCACGGCGGCGAGCTGCACCTCGGTCCAGTGCTTGGCGGCCTCTTCCCAGACCTCGTCCGACACCGGGTCCGCGCGGTCGTTGATGCGCGTGGCGGCCTCGGCCAGCGCCAGCACGGAGCGCTCGGCGTCGGTGAAGCAGGTCTGCTCCCGCCAGGTCTCCACCAGCGGCAGACGGTGGTCCTCCTCCCCCGCCTCCTCGAACTCCCACTGCTTGACGGGTAGCTGCACCAGGCGGCCGTTGATCTGGCTCACCCGCAGGTGGACGAGCACGAGCGTCTGCAGCGGCACACCGACGCTGTTGACGGCCTTGACCAGCGCGCGCATGGGCGGAAGAACGTCGGGCACCACCAACGAGGGGTTGGGCATCCGCGGCGACATGATTCTCCTTCGCATGGGGATCGGAAAACAGTTTTCCCTCGAGGCCGCCTGTTCTCAATTTTTCGAAAATTGCGGCGACCTGTTCTTCAAACGCGTGCGGCTGCTTGCGCGAGGGCTTGATGAAGTCGTTTGTCGGCCGTGTGCCCGGATTCCCATTGCACGCCGACCGCAAAGGGATGGCCCGTGACTTCGACTGCCTCGACGGTCCCGTCCTCGGCCCATCCGGTGGCGGTGAGGCCCTCGCCGAGCCGGTCCACCGCCTGGTGGTGGTGGCAGGCCGTCTCGGGTTCGTCCTCGTCGAGGATGCCGGCGATCCGGCTGCCGGGCAGCAGTTTCAGCGGGCGGCGGCCCAGGGTGAAGGACGGGGTGCGAGGACGGTGGCCGTCGTGGCCGGTGACGTCCGGCAGGTGCTGGTGGAGGGTGCCTCCGTGCAGCACGTTGAGCAGTTGCATGCCGCGGCAGATCGCCAGTACGGGGAGGGCCGCGTCGAGTGCCCTGGCGACCAGCGCCAGTTCGACGCGGTCGGCGTCCGGGCTCATCGGCCGGGTCGCCGGGTGGGCGTCCTGACCGTACAGCGCCGGGTCCAGGTCGGGGCCGCCCGCGACCAGCAGTGCGTCGAGCCGGCCGGCCAGGTCCTCGGCCCCCGGCAGCAGCGGCAGCAGCAGGGGCGTGCAGCCCGCCTCGGCCAGGAAGGCCACGTGCGACTGCAGCGCCAGGGAGACGACCAGATCGCTGCCCTGGAGGGTGACCGGCGCGGTGCGCGCGCAGATCCCGACCACCGGCCGCCGGCCGGTGTGCGCCGGACCGTTCGTGACTGAATTCATGACCACCCTCACGGGTCCACGGGTTCAACTGAGGAAAGTCGGCAGATGAAACACGGGCTTCCTCGGACAGTAGGCGCTGCCAAAATATCCGTGCCCCGATGTGGGGGCCATCGTTCACGGCCGCTCCAGGGCGCGACTACTGAACAGATAGCGATCCTGCTATCACAGGTGGCCGGGGATTTTTCTGCCCCAGCGAAACTCTCGCAGGCCATTCAACCGAGGTGACCATGATCGAGGCCAAGAACCTCACGAAACGCTACGGCGACAAGAGTGCCGTGAACGACCTGTCGTTCACGGTCGAGCCCGGCCGGGTCACCGGCTTCCTGGGCCCCAACGGCGCAGGCAAGTCCACGACGATGCGACTGCTGCTGGGGCTCGACAGGCCCGACGCCGGCGAGGCCACCGTCAACGGCGTGCCCTACCGCGACCTGGCCCGGCCGCTGCGGGTGGTCGGGGCGCTGCTGGAGGCGCGCGCCGTCCACACCGGCCGCAGCGCCTACGACCACCTGCTCTGCCTCGCACAGACCCAGGGCATCGGCAGGCGCCGGGTCGGGGAGGTCATCGAGCAGGTCGGGCTGGCACCGGTGACCCGCAAGCGGGCGGGCGGCTTCTCGCTCGGCATGGGCCAGCGGCTCGGCATCGCCGCCGCGCTGCTCGGCGATCCCGCGGCGCTGGTCCTGGACGAGCCGGTCAACGGTCTCGACCCCGAGGGCATCCTGTGGATCCGGAACCTGATGAAGTCGCTCGCTGCGGAGGGCCGCGCCGTCTTCGTCTCCAGCCACCTGATGAACGAGATGGCCGTCACCGCCGACCACCTCGTCGTCATCGGCCGCGGCCGGCTGGTCGCCGACTGCTCCACCGAGGAGTTCATCGAGCAGAGCACGGAGCGGTCCGTGCTGGTCAAAACGCCCGACGGAACACAGCTCGCCGAGCTGCTGACGGGCAAGGGAGCCACCGTCACCACCACCGACGAGGGGGACCTGGACGTCACCGGGCTGGAGGCCGCGCGCATCGCCGAACTCGCCGCCGCCGACGGCCTGGTGCTGCACGAGCTGTCGACCCGGCGCGGCTCCCTGGAGGAGGCCTTCATGGAACTGACCAAGGACGCCGTCGAGTACGACGCCGGCGTGCCCGCCGCCGGAGGTGTGAAGTGACCACCACGACCGCGCCCACCCACCCGTCCGCGTCGGCCGCCCGGGAGCGCGGGCCGGGCTTCGCGAGTCTGATGCTCTCGGAATGGACCAAGATCCGTTCCGTGCGCTCCACCGTCTGGTCGCTGGCCGTCCTGGTCGTGCTGACCCTGGTGTTCACCGCGCTGTTCATGCAGATGGGCATCGCGAACTGGGACAAGACCGACGCGTCCCAGCAGGCGGAGATGAGGAGCGACCCGACGGGCACCATCCTGGGCAGCGGCATCCTGCTCAGCCAGCTCGCGGTCTGCGTGCTGGGCGTGATGGCGATCGCCTCCGAGTACTCCACCGGCATGATCCGTGCCAGCCTGCTCGCAGTGCCCGGCCGGGTGCCCGTGCTGGCGGCCAAGAGCGCGGTGTTCGGGCTGCTGGTCCTGGCGGTGGGCGAAGTGACCGCGTTCGGCTCCTTCTTCGTCGGCGCACCGATCCTCGACGGCAAGGCGCCGGTCGCGATCGGTGACCCGGGCGTCCTGCGGGCCGTCCTCGGCTGCGGTCTCTACCTCGCCCTGCTCGGCCTGTTCGCCCTCGCCGTCGGCGCGATCATCCGGCACACGGCGGCGAGCATCACCGTCGTCACCGGCTTCGTCCTGGTGATCACCCCGATGGCGGGCATGCTGCCCGGGAGCGTCGGCGAGCGCGTCCACGCCTACCTCCCGACGGAGGCCGGTTTCCTGATCACCCAGCAGCACTCCCGGGCGGGCGACCTGCTGGGGCCGTGGGCGGGACTGGGGGTGCTCGCGCTCTGGACGGCCGTCCTGATGGCCGTCGCGGCGGTGCAGCTCCGGCGCCGGGACGCCTGACGCACCGCGGGTGTCCGCCGGGCGGCGGACACCCGCGGTGCCGTGTTTCCAGGCAACGTCGACCTGCTCTCCACTACGGCTGGAGACCCTCCTGCGACCCTCTTCGCCAGCGGCAGCAGAGAGGGAGTTACAGGAATGGCTCAGAGCAACGCGCACGCCGTCTCGATAACGAGTGCATTCAGTCCCGTCCGGATGGAGAGCGTCGGATCGTCGGCGCACACCGAATTCGACCTGCAAAACTTCGAGCAGCTCCCGGCGCGCGAAGTCCCCGTCACCGCGCTGGCCCCCGGATTCTCCCTGCGCCAGGGCGGAACGGACGCCGCTCATGTCCGCGTTCTCCTCGACGCGGCGGAATCCGCGGAACTCCCCCCCATTCTCGTTCAGGTGGACGGCTGCCGTGTCATCGACGGGCTGCACCGGCTCGAGGCCGCCCGGCTCATGGGCGACGACAGCATCAGGGCGCGGTTCTTGGACTGCTCCAACTCCGAGGCGCTCGTCATCGCCATGCAGGCCAACGGCTCGCACGGCCTGCCGCTGTCGAAGGCCGACCGCGTCGCCGGTGCCCAGCGGGTCCTGGCCTCCCACCCCGACTGGTCCGACCGCGCCGTCGCCGGCGTCACCGGGCTGAGCGCGAAGACCGTCGCGTCGCTGCGCGGCCGGTCGGCGATCGCGACGCCGCTGGGCGGCAAGCGCATGGGGCAGGACGGCAGGCGGCGGCCGGTGGACGCGGGCGAGGGCAGGCGGCGGGCCGCCGAGTACATCGCCGCCCACCCGGACGCCCCGCTGCGCCAGGTCGCCCGGGCGGCCGACGTGTCGCTGGGCACGGTGCACGACGTCAGCGCGCGGCTCCGGCGCGGCGAGGGGCCCGAACGCAACGGGCGCCAGCCGCATGCCGTACGCCCGCAGCACGTGCGGCCCGTGCCGTGCGCGGCGCCGCCCGGCGAGCCGGCCCAGCCGGCCGGGACGGTCGCCGACGGCGCCCGCCGGGCGCCGCTGCGGGTGGCCGGGAGCGTCGACGCCGCGCCGCCGCAGCGCAGGAACCACACCGACACCCCGCCCACGTGGGCGGTGGTGGCGGCCAAGATGGCCGCCGACCCCGCCATCCGCTACACCGCGGACGGCCGGGAGCTCCTGCGCTGGATGCAGTCGCACGCCCTCGCGCCCGGTGAGGACTCGCGGCGGCTCGTCGACGCCGTGCCGCCGCACTGGCTGGGCGTCATCGCCCCGATGGCCGAGCACATCGGCAGGGAGTGGTGCCTGCTGGCCGAACGGCTGAAGGCCCGGCAGGAGCTGTGCCGCAATCCGCCGCCCTCAGGCCCCTGACGGCTCCGGCGCGGCGGGCACCGTCCGCGGCCGGCCGGCGGGGCGCGGGCCCGGGGCGGCGGCGCACCCGGGGTGCGCCACGACGGTGCGCGCGGGCCGCAGTTCGGGCAGGGCGAGCAGGACCGGTGGATCGGCGGGGCGTTGCGGGCGCAGCCGCACCGCCGCGCTGGTGACGGTGGCGGCGTTCACCGTCACGGCCCCGGCGCGGTGGCCCCCGACGAGCGTGCTCCGCCCGGCGTGCGGATCGTGGCCGGTGCCGGCGGCCACCGCCACCGCGAGCAGGTGCCAGCTCCCCTCGGGAACGCCGGGCAGGCGGTAGCAGGACGGACGGTCGCCCGGCACGTCGACGAGGGCCGCGGCGACGGCCGGGTACTGGACGAGGGGTGTGGCGAAGGCACCCAGGTACACGCGCGCGTTCCCGTGCCCCTCCGGCAGCGTGATCGTGCCCGCGACCGCGCCGGCTGCCGGCCGCGGGCCCGGCCGGGGCTCCGGCGGTGCCTGCCCCGCGCCGCGGCACAGCCGGCGGAAGCCGGCGGGAGGCAGCCCGACACCGGCCGTGAAGGACTCGGTGAACGATTCCAGGCTGCCGTATCCGACCGCGGCGGAGATCTCGGCCATGCTCATGGAGAAACGGTCGATCAGCCGCTTGGCCTCGTGGATACGTACCGCGGCGAGAAACCTTCCGGGACTCGCCCCGGTCTCCTCCTTGAACAGGCGCGAGAAAGGGAAAAGGCCGAGCCGGGCCCTTTCCGCGATGTCCGCGACGGTCAGCGGATCGCCGAACCGCTCGCGAATGTACTCGACCGCCCTTTCCACTGCCGCGTCCATAGCCACCTCACCACGTGTCGGTCCACTCGACAGCGTGGCGCGCGGCCATCGCGGTCCGCTCAAGTCCCGCTCGGGCCCCGCTCAAGTCCCGCTCGGGCCCCGCTCGGGCCCCGCTCGGGTCCCGATCGGGTCCCGCTCGGGTCCCGGTCCAGGGCGCCGCCCGGAAGGGATCAGGAACGGAGAAGCTCCCGGCACCGGCCCGCGGCTAGCGTGCGTCCATGGACCTCACCCTTCATACGAGTTCCCTGCCGCACGACGACCCGGACGCCGCCCTGGCCTTCTACCGCGACGTCCTCGGCTTCGAAGTCCGCAGCGACGTGGGGCACGGCAGGACGCGCTGGATCACGGTCGGCCCCGCCGGCCGGCCGGACACCGCCCTCCTGCTGGCGCCGGTGGCCGCCGACCCCTCGGTCACCGAGTCGGAACGCGGCACCGTCCTGGAGATGATGGCCAAGGGCACCTACGGCTGGGTCATGCTCGCCACCGGGGACCTCGACGCCACGTTCGAAAAGGTGCAGGCGGCCGACGCCGAGGTCGTCCAGGAGCCGGTCCTCCAGCCGTACGGCGTGCGCGACTGCGCGTTCCGTGACCCCGCGGGCAACCTGGTCCGCATCCGGGAACTGCGCCGCGACCTCGGCTGAGAGGGGCTTTGCCGTGTGCCACCCCGCATGGAGGCAGGCGCTGATCGCCGCGCAGCGTCTGCTCGATCTCGCGCGCCTGCGCCGCGTCCGCGACCGGATCGACCGGGAGTTCGCGCGGCCGCTGGACGTCGAGGCGCTCGCCCGCGACGCGGGCATGCCGCCCGGGCAGCTCGCCCGGCAGTTCCGGGAGGCCTACGGCCAGTCGCCGTACGCCTATCTGACGGCGCGCCGCGTCGAGCACGCGATGGTGCTGCTGCGGCACGGCGACCACGCTCCGGGCGAGCTCCGCCTCGCGGTCGGCTGCCCGTCGACGGCCGCGCTCGTCACCCGCTTCACGGAGCTGGCCGGCATGCCGCCCGGTGTCTACCGGCGCCGCGCGGCGGCCGGCGGCGCGGGGCTGCCGTGGCGGGTGACGGCGCCGGGGGCGTCATCGAGCAGGAATGAAGAAGCCCGGCGGGTGCTCCGCGGCTAGCGTGACTGTCATGACTTCCCTCACCTGCGTCACCCTCGAGGTGGCCGACCTCACGGCCGCCGACCACTTCTACACCGCCGCCTTCGCCCTGGGGCCGCGGGTGCGTCTGCGGGCCGGCGACGCGCCGACGACGGGCTTTCGCGGGTTCACGATGTCGATCACGGTGTCCCAGCCGGCCGACGTCGACAGCTTCCTCGGCTCCGCCCTCGAGGCCGGCGCCACGACGCTGAAGCCGGCCGCGAAGTCCCTGTGGGGCTACGGCGGCGTCGTGCAGGCCCCGGACGGCACGATCTGGAAGGTGGCGACCTCGTCGAAGAAGAACACCGGCCCCGCCACCCGGAAGGTCGACGACCTCGTGCTCCTGCTGGGCGCCGAGGACGTCAAGGCGAGCAAGCAGTTCTACGTCGAGCAGGGGCTCACCGTGGCGAAGAGCTTCGGCGGCAAGTACGTCGAGTTCGCCTCCGAGGACTCCAGCCCCGTCAAGCTGGCACTGTACAAGCGCCGGGGCCTGGCCAAGGACGTCGGCGTGACCGAGGACGGCAGCGGCTCGCACCGGATCGTGCTCGGCGGCACCACCGGGGCCTTCACCGACCCGGACGGGTTCGCCTGGGAGCCCGCGCCGGTGACGTCCGCGTCCGCCTAGGCGGGACGTGTCCTCGCCGGGATCCGCGGCGCCCCGTGCCGGCGCGGCGGGACACGAGCGAGCCCACCGCGCGGTGCCGGTCGCGGGCACCGCGCGGTGGGCTCGGGCCCGGCGGGCCGGCTCAGCCGAAGGAGATGCCGGTGCCGACCGGACCGGTGCTCTCCTGGTAGGCGACCAACTGGCACTGCTGCGTGCCGCAGTCCACGGTCACGGGGGTGCCGGTGCCGGTGCTCCAGTCGGTGGCCGTGAACTGCTCGCGCACCGTGTAGGGGGCGGTGAAGCCGCCGTCGGCGCCGACGGTGGCCCTCGTCAGCGTGTCGGTGCACGTGGTGTTCTCCCGGCACTGCGCCACGGCGACCTCGGCGCCCGCCGGGAAGCCGGTGCCGGTCACGGTCACGGACTGGCCGTCGGACAGGCCGCTGCCGGGCGAGGCGGTCACCGCCGGCGCCGCGGAGGCCGGGGCTGCCGAGAAGGCGAGGGCGGCCACGGCGGCGGCGCCCAGCAGGCCGGACTTGGTCAGACGCGAGCGGATCTGCATGTTCGTCTCCCCATCGGGTAAGCGGAACGGCGCGTTCAGGTGATCACGCCTCACCCAGAGTCGGCCGGAGCGCATGAGACCGGCTCGAGAAACGCTCGAACGTCCTGTGCGGAGGGCCGTCAGGGCTTGCCCAGCATGAAGCCCACACCGCGCACCGTCACGATCCAGCCGCTGTCGCCCAGCTTGCCGCGGAGGCTGCTGACGTGGGTGTCGACGGTGCGGCGGGACCACGAGTCGCCCCAGACCCGCTGGAGGAGCTGCTTGCGCGGGATGACTGTGTCCGGGTGCGAGGCGAGCAGGCACAGGAGGTCGAACTCCTTGCGGGTCAGGGCGACCTCCTCGCCGCCGACCAGGACCTCGCGGGAGCCCACGTCGATGTGCAGCCGGCCGTGCCGCAGCTCGCGGGCGGCGGCGGGCTGCCATGCGGCCCGCCGCATCACCGCCTCGATCCGGGCCATCAGCTCGCGCAGGCCGTACGGCTTGGCGACGTAGTCGTCGGCGCCCGCCTGCAGGCCGAGGACGCAGTCCAGTTCGGAGGCGCGGGCGGTGACGATGATGACCGGCACCCGGCTGACGGCGCGCAGGGCGCGGCAGACCTCCAGGCCGTCCAGGTCGGGCAGCTCGAGGTCGAGGAGGACCAGGTCGGCGTCCTCGTGGGCGCGCAGCACGTCCTGGCCGCGCCGGACGCCGAGGGCCTCGTGGCCGTGCCGGCGCAACTGGGTGACCAGGGAGTCGGCGCAGGCGGTGTCGGCGTCGACGACGAGGACGCGCCGCCCGGAGGGCATCGATACGGCCGCGCCGGGGCCGGTGGCGGCCGGCTCGTGCTCCTGCGCGGGCCGTGGGAGGGCCGGGGCGGGGCCGGCGGGCGGGCGGGTGTCGAGCAGCGCCTGTGCCGATGTGTGGGTCATGCCTCCCCCGGGGTCCGGTGCGGTGCGCGGGGCGTGTGCGGCGGCGGGCGGCACGGGGTGCGGGCCGCCCGTGGCGCCGCGGGCACGGGGCCCGCCCCGACCGTGAATCTAAAAGGGCGCGGTCGAGCCCCGGTACAGCCCCGCTGACCCGGTGGGAGCCGGGTGCTACGGGTTGAGGACCCAGGCCGACGCGTGGCGCGTGAACCCGATGTGCGGGTAGTAGTCGACGGCCGCGGGCGCGGACAGGAGGACCAGTTTGGCGGCCGGTGCCGCCTCCCGCGTGGCGTCGATCAGGGCGCGGCCGATGCCGGAGCGCTGGCGCTCCCGTACGACGGCGATGTCGCAGACGTAGGTGACGTAGGAGAAGTCGGACATGGCGCGCACGATGCCCAGGAGCGTGCCCTCCTCGTCGCGGGCGGCCAGGACGAGGTTGGCGTTCGCGACCATGGCGGCGAACCGTTCTGGGTCCTCGACCGGGCGCCGCTCGGCGAGGCCGGAGGCGTGGTAGACGGCGAGGACTTCGGCCGGGTCGAGGGCGGCCCCCTCGACGCGGTCAGTCTTCCAGTTCATGCAGTTTCTCCAGACGGGTGCGGATCACATCGTGGTGGACGAGGAAGCGCTCGGCACCGAGGGGGGCCGGGCCGATGCCCTCCTTGGCCAGGGCCGCGCCGAAGTGCTCGCCCGTCGCCAGGGTGTGGCCGGCCGCGGCCTGCACGCTGCGGTAGGCGTGTTCGCGCTCCATGCCCTCGCCGAGGAGGTCGGCGAGGACCGCGGAGCTGTGGACGAGGCCGTCGGTCTGGTCGATGTGTGCGCGCATCCGGTCGGCGTCGACGGTGAGCGAGGCCACCAGGTCGGCGGCCCTGGTGACCTGGAAGTGGCCGGCGCAGAGGCTGTCGGGCAGGATCACCCGCTCCACGCACTGGTGGGCGAGGTCGCGTTCGTGCCAGAGCGCCACGTTCTCCACCGCGGTGTCGGCGTAGCCGCGCAGCAGGCGGGCCAGCCCGCACAGGCGTTCGCTCGTGGTGGGGTTGCGTTTGTGGGGCATGGCGCTGGAGCCCTGGTAGGCGCCGGTGCGCCGTTCCTCGACCTCGCGGACCTCGGTGCGCTGCAGCAGCCGCAGTTCCAGGGCGATCTGTTCCACGCAGGCGCCCAGTGTGGCCACGGCCTGCAGGAGCTGGGCGTGCCGGTCCCGGGCGACGACCTGGCTGGGCGCGGGCTCGGCGGCCAGGCCCAGGGCGGCCAGGACGTGCTCCTCGACGCGCGGGTCGATCAGCGCGTAGGTGCCGACGGAGCCGGAGACGGTGCCGACGGCGACGGCCTCGCGGGCGGCGGCGAGCCGGCCGAGCGAGCGGTCCACGGCGAAGGCGTGGCCGGCGAGTTTGTGCCCGAAGGTGGTGGGCTCGGCGTGCACGCCGTGGGTGCGGCCCACCATGACGGTGTCCCAGTGCTCCAGGGCCCGTTCGGTCAGCACCCGGCGCAGCCGCCGGGTGGCGCCGGTGAGCAGGTCGGTGGCGCGGGCCAGGGTGTGGCCCAGGGCGGTGTCGACGAGGTCGTAGCTGGTCATGCCGTGGTGCACCCAGCACGCGGAGGAGGCGGGGATGTCCTCGCAGTAGGCGGCGAGGAAGGAGAGCACCTCGTGGTCGCGTTCCCGTTCGATCTCGGCGACCCGCTCGGGGTCCGGGACGCGGGCGCGGCGCATGTCCTCGACCGCCTCGTGCGGTACGCGGCCCAGGGCGGCCTGCGCCTGGGAGGCGAGGATCTCCACCCGCACCCAGGTGGCGTAGCGGGAGCGGTCGGTGAAGAGGTGGGCCATCTCGGGCAGCGTGTATCGGGCAAGCATGCGAGGCCTTCGTCAGGAGGGGCGGGGAGGGTTGGGGGGGGGAAGCTGTGGTCCGGCGGGGTCAGTAGGCGCCGAAGTACTCCCGCTGCTCCCACTCGGTGACCCGTCCGGGCGCGGGTGCGGCCTGCAGGCACCAGGCCTCGTAGCGGCGCAGTTCGCTCTCCTTGAGTTTGGTGAGGCAGGCGGTGAGCGGCTCGCCGAGCAGTTGGGCGGCGCGGCCGGCGCGGAAGGCGTCGAGGGCCTCGCGCAGGTGCCGCGGTACGCCGCCGGTGCCGTGGCAGGGCGCGGCACCGGTGGCGTCCGCGGGTGCGGCCGGGGCGGTGAGGCCCTCCAGGCCCGCGAACAGCTGGGCGGCGATGGCGAGGTAGGGGTTGGCGCACGGCTCGCCGATCCGGTTCTCGAGGTGGGCGCCGGCGCCGTGGCCGACGACGCGGACCATCGCGCTGCGGTCTTCCTGGCTCCAGCCGAGCCGGGTGGGTGCGAGGGTGTGTTCGGGGGCCAGGCGACGGTAGCCGTTGACGGTGGGCACCGAGAGCAGGAACAGGTCGCGGGCCCAGTTCAGCAGTCCCTCCGCGTACGCCTTGCCGTGCGGGGACAGGCCGTCCGAGGGGTCCTCGGTGCCGAACAGGTTGCTGCCGGAGGCGAGGTGTGCGACGGACTGGTTGAGGTGCCAGCCGCTGGGGTCGGCGGCGTCCAGGAGCGGCTGCGACATGAAGGAGGCGTGGTGCCCGCGCCGGGCGCACCAGCTCTTGGTGACCGTGCGGAAGAGCAGCATCGCGTCGGCGGTGTCCAGCGCGGACATCGGGCTGAACGTCGTCTCGACCTGCCCGGGCCCCGACTCGTGCTCCATCGACCGCAGCGGCAGCCCGAGGGCGAGCAGGTGCAGGGCGAGCGGGTCGGTGAGGGGGGCGACGGTGTCGTAGTGGCCGTCGAGGTTGAACTGGTAGCCGGCGTTCAGGGCGGCCACGCGCGGTGGCCGGCCCTGCAGTCCGAAGCCGTTGCCCGTGTTGCCGGGAGCGTCGTCGAGGCGGCGGGTGAGGTACCACTCGACTTCGAGGCCGAGGACGGGGGCGAGGTCCCGCTCGGTGTAGCGGTCGACGACGTGGCGCAGCACGGCCCGTGACGAGAGCGGGTGGGGGCTGCCGTCGCGCAGGTACTCGTCGCCGATCACCCAGGCGGTGCGGGCGTCGCCGCCGGGCAGCTCGTGGAAGGTGAGGGGGTCCGGGACCAGGATGAAGTTCCCGGCGCCGGCGATCTCGTCGACGCCGATGCCGTGCTCGCCGAGGAAGTCGACGGCGACGGCGTGGCCGGTGTCGAAGAGGTACGGCCCGGGACTGAAGTTCATGCCGTTGCGCAGCACGCCGCGAAACGCCTCGGCGGTGAGGGTCTTGGAGCGGGCCAGACCGTGGGGGTCGCCGAAGACGAGGCGCACGAGGTCGAGGTCGGCGAGGCTCGCCTCGATCAGCTCGGCGGCGGCGATGCGGGCTTGGTCCCACAGCCCGTGACCGGCCACGAACGAGGGCCGCCCGACGCTGCCCTGCGCGGCGGGCGAGGACCATGACCTGGCGTACATGGGAACGTCCTTTCCTCGGGCGTGGGTTACCGGGCGGCCGCGGGCTGCAGAACGCGCGGGTGGGGCGGCACCGGTGTGCCGAGGTCCGACTCCAGGTGCCCGGCGAGCCGGAGGACCAGGTCGTCGGCGCCGACGGGCCCGACCAGTTGCAGGCCCACCGGCAGGCCGGAGCGGGTGAGGCCGGCGGGCAGCGACAGGGCCGGCTGGCCGGTCATGTTGAAGGGGTACGAGGCGGGCGCCCAGGCCAGCCACTGCAGGTCCCGGGCGTCGGCCGCCCAGGGCGGGGCGAAGGCGCCGGTGGCGAACGGCTCGACGGGCACGGTGGCCATGGCGAGGACGTCGTAGTGGTCCATGACGGTGCGCAGGGTGGCGCGCAGGCCCTGGCGGACCTCCTCGGCCCGGATCACGTCGGCGCCGCCGAGCGTGCGCCCGTGCCGGATCACCTCCAGGCGGCCGGGGTCGGCCCGTTCGTCGTCCTCGGGGCGGGCCCCGGCCGCCTCGAAGGCGGCGAGGAGGTCGACGAGGGCGGGGTACAGGCGGGCGCAGCGCACCTCGACGTCCTCGACCAGGTGGCCCTGTGCCCGCAGGGCCAGGCGGGCGGGTTCGGTGACGTGGCGGACCTCGTCGGCGGTGCCCTCGTACTCGATCCAGCCGATCCTCAGTACCCGTTTGGTGCGCGGCGCGTCCAGGGAGCCGAGGCCGGAGTCGGGGTCGGCCGGGTGCGGGCCCGCCATGACCGTGGCGAGCAGCGCGGCGTCGGCGACGGTACGGGCGAGGGGGCCCTGGTGGGCGAGCCGGTCGGCGCTGTTGGGGACGTACGGGATGCGGCCCAGGGACGGTTTGTAGCCGACGACGCCGCAGAACGCGGCGGGGATCCGGATCGATCCGGATCCGTCGGTGCCCAGGGCGCCGTCGCACAGGCCCGTGGCCACCGCGGCCGCGGCGCCGCCGCTGGAGCCGCCCGCGCTCAGGCGCGGGTCGTAGGGGTTGCGGGTGGGCGGGGCGGCCCGGCTGACGGTCGAGGCGCTCCAGCCGTATTCGGAGGTGGCGGTCTTGCCGACGACGACGGCCCCGGCGGCGCGCAGCCGGGCCACGGCGGGCGTGTCCCGGCGGGGCCGGTCGTTGGGCAGCAGCGAGCCGCGTGCGGTGGGCAGGTCGTGGGTCTGCAGCAGGTCCTTGACGGAGACGGTGACGCCGAGCAGCGGCATGGTCCGCCAGGCGTCGGCGCCCAGTTTGCGGATCCGGGCGTCCGCGCGTTCGGCCGCGCGCAGTGCCTCCTCGCCCGCGACGGACACGTAGGCGTCGAGGGTGTCCTGTTCGCGGATGGCGTCCAGGACGGCGGTGGTGTGTTCGAGGGCGGACAGCTCGCCCCGTCGCAGGAGTTGTCCGGTGTGGCTGACGCCGCGGGCGGTCATCGCCTCTCCTTTCACGACGCTCGGCGGATCTGGCCGGCCAGGGCTCCGGGTGCCGCGGGCCCCTGGCCGGTGACGGCCGTCCAGTGCCAGCCGGAGTCGAACGCGGTGACCTCCAGTGTGGTGCCGGCGGCGGCGAGCGAGGCGGCGAGCGAGGTGGCGCGGGCGATGAATCCGGACACCTGGTGGGCGGCGAGCAGGTCCTGTTCGCCGAACGGGTCGCCGGCGCAGCGCAGCAGTCTGAGGTCCATGAAGCCGTCGAAGCGGCGTCCGTCGACCTCGACGGCCTGCGGGGAACGGATGGAGAAGCGCACGTTGTTGCTGACGTGCCCGTGGTGGTGCTGGTCCGAGAAGTAGGCGAGGTCCGGGATGACGGGCGGCACGAAGTGGTCGCGGGCCAGCACCTCGGGCTTTCGCGGCAGGTTGCCGGCGACGAAGTGCCAGGAGTTGTACTGCATGCGCGAGGACATCGCCCAGGCCGCGTCGGCGAGCGCGGTTTGGGAGCCGCCGAAGTGGGCGGCCGCTTCGGGCCGCGGCACCACGCAGCAGAAGAAGTGCGTGATGTCCCAGTCGCAGATCGCCGCCCAGTTCTCACCGCGCAGGGCCCGTACCAGGTCGGGCAGCGAGCGCATGCCGCGGCTCATCGCGAAGTCGGCGCCGAAGACGTCGGCGGTCGCGGCCACGGTCTCGTGCACCAGCGACTCCAGGCCGGTGCCGAAGGCGCCGTGGGGTTCGGCGAGCCAGCCGGGCGCGGCGGCCAGGGTCCGGCCGAGGTCGGCGAGCGTGGCGCCGGCCAGCGCCAGCCTGGTGCGCAGGCGTTCGGCGACGGCGTCCTGGCGGGCCCGGGCGGTGGGGCCGGCAGCGGCGGCCACCCGTTCCACCTTGTGCATCAGCGGCCCGTGGATCTCGCGGTACAACTGGGCGTGCCGGCCCACCTCCCGGCGGCGCTCGCGCAGTGCGACGGCGAGCCGGTCGAGGTCGGCGACGCGGTGCGAGGCGGCGGCGGGCACCGGTTCGACGCCGGGTACGGCACGGTAGGCGCGGCGTACCCGCTCCAGCGTGTGGGCGACGTGGTCGACGGTGAGCTGGGTGCCGTTGGCCTCCTCGATCCGTCCGAAGCCGGCCGAGCGGATGAGCAGGGTGAGGCAGACCAGTACCTGGGTGTCCTGGTCCGACCACAGGTCGAACGGCAGGTCCTCGAGCGCGCTGAGGGCGCAGTGCGGGTGGCCGGGCCACAGGGTCTTGCCGGTCAGGGTGTTGTGGTCGCGGAAGTTCGTGTACTGCGTGTCCTCCTGGTAGAGGACGAACGGGGCGGTGCGCACGGCCGCCTCGCGGGCCTGGGAGAGCAGCGCGCGGCGGCCCTGGGGTCCCTGCCCGGCGAGCCAGGCGCGGCAGTCGGCGGCGCGGGCGGCGTTCCGTTCCCGGGCGTGGTCGAGTTCCCGCCGGTAGGCGGCGAGAGCGGCGCGGTCGTACGGCACGCGGCGCACACCGCCGACCAGGGTGCGGGGGTCGAGGGGGCGGGCGCCGGGGACGCGCAGGGCGATGCGGCCCGTGGTGCTGAGGCCGATCTCGCCGAGGAAGGCGGGGGGCTGGGGCGTGCCGGGGGCCGGCCTGGGCTCCGCCGGCCTGGGGCCCGCCGCGTCGGGGTCCGCCGGCCCGGGGTCCGCCGCGTCGGGGTCCGCCGGCGCGGGGTCCGCCGCGTCGGGGTCCGCCGGCCTGGGGCCCGCCGCGTCGGGGTCCGCCGGCGCGGGGGCCGCCGCGTCGGTGACGCCGCCGTCCGCGTCGTCCGGATCGCGCCAGCTCAGGCCGCACAGGGCGGTCAGGGCGGCCTGCTCCGTGGAGTTCAGGGCCCGCAACTGGATGTCGCCGGGGACGTGCCCGTCGAGGGTGAGCAGCACGTCGACAGTGGTGCGCAGGTCCTCGGCCTCCCGTGCCCGCCGCCACACGTGCCCCAGCAGTCCGGGGAATCCGGCGTCGAGGTCACCGACGCGGTCCGGTTTGGCGGTGCTGCCGGCGGGGGTGCCGAGCCTGCTGGGACGGCGGCTGATCCGCTTTCTGGCGTTGACGGCGCGGCGGGATTCGTGGCGCCCCGCGGGTTCCTTCATGCGGCCCTCTCGGCGGTGAGTTCGATGTGGTTCCACATCGCGTCGTCGGTCGGGGACCAGTCCTCGTCGACGTAGATGCAGTCGACCGGGCACTCGAGCACGCAGGCGGGGCAGCCCGAGCAGAGTTCGGGGACGATCACCACGTCCAGGCCCCGGTCGAAGATGGCGCCGAACTCCGCGGGACAGCCGCGCAGGCAACTGTCGCAGGTGATGCACTCGGACGACTCGATGCGCCGCGGGGGTTTCTTCCAGTTGTCGGCGCGGGAGCGCTGGGCGATGCGGTCGGCGCGTTCCGACAGTGCGGCAGACGAGGCAAGCTTCTTCACGGGATCGGCCCCCTCCGGGACTCTTGTCGGCCATGGCCGAGACGGACGGTCCCGATCGTCACCGGGTGGCCTCGACCGCCCCCGGAGCGCGGGTGGGGACCGGCTGGAGCCTCCTGCCGGCGCCCGCTCGAGTCGGCTGCGAGCGCGGCCCGTCCGAGGCACCGGACCGTGGGTGTCCAGGGCGCGCCCGGGATCGTGAGCCGGGTACGCGCCGCCCTGCCCGCCCGCGGGCAAGCCACCCGGCCGCCCGCCGTCCACCACGGAGGAACCCATGCCCCTGCCGCCCGCCCGCGTCGTGCGGGCCGTCGAAGGCGTGCGTACCGGTCTGCAGCGGCTGGCACGGAGGCTGGCCCCCGCACCGTTCTCGCTGCTCGAGATGGTCCAGGGCGCCATGCTCAGCCAGGCCGTCTACGCCGCCGCGGAGCTGCGCGTCGCCGAGGCGCTGAGGGACGGTCCGCTGCCCGCCGAACGGCTCGCCGAGCGTGTCGGTGCCCACCCGGAGACGCTGCACCGGCTGATGCGGCTGCTCGCCTCGAACGGCGTCTTCGCCGAACGCGGGAACGGCGACTTCGCCCTGTCCGCGATGGGGGCCGCGCTGCTCGAGGACGCGCCGGTGTCGATGCGCGGCATCGCGGTGCTGATGGGCCACCCGGTCCACTGGGAGGACTGGTCGCACTTCGTGGACGCGGTGCGTACCGGCGAGCCGAGCCTGCCCAAGCTGCGCGGCATGACGGCCTTCGAGTTCCTGGAGGCCGAGCCGGAGTACGGCGAGGTGTTCATGAAGGGCATGGGCGCCATGTCCGCCACCGAGAGCGAGCCGGTCCTGGCGGCGTACGACTTCTCGCGGTTCGGCACGGTCGTCGACTTCTGCGCGGGCCGCGGCGAGCTGCTCGCCGGGATCCTGCGGAAGTCGCCGGGCGTGCGGGGGATCCTCTCCGATCCCCGGGCGGGTGCGAACGGGGCGGCGGACTACCTGGCCGAGCAGGGGGTCGCCGACCGCTGTCGGGTGGTGGCCGCCGATCTGTTCGGGCCGGTGCCCGGGGGCGGGGACGCCTACGTCCTCAAGCACATCGTGCACGACTGGCCCGAGGAGCAGGCCCTGGAGATCCTGCGCAACGTGCGGGCCGCGATGCGGCCGGGCGGGCGGCTGCTGCTGATGGAGATGGTCGTGCCGGACAAGCCGAACGCCGCCCACCCCTCGAAGCTGGTCGACCTGTGGCTGATGCTGCTCGTGGGCGGCAAGGAGCGCACGGGGGCCCAGTACGGAAAGCTGCTGGCCCGGGCGGGCTTCCGGCTGGAGCGCATCGTGCAGACGCCGGGTGCGATCTCGGTCGTGGAGGCGAGCCCGCGGTAGGCGCCCGGACAACGTGTCAGGGGTGCCGCCCGGGCCACCGGGCGGCACCCCTGGCGCGTGCGTCATGCCCGGGCGGGCGTGCCGAACCAGCGGGCGAGGGCGGTCCCCAGGCCGGCGGCGCCGCCGGTGCCGGTCCAGGCGACGTGGCCGTCGGGGCGGATGAGCACCGCCTCGGCGCCCGCGAACACGGCGCCGCGGTCGGCCGTGCGGGCGGTGGCCGTCACGACGTCGACGCGGCCGGTCCAGGCTGCGGCGGCCGCGCGCACGCCGGGGTCGTCGGCGAGGTCGAGCAGGACGCCGCGTCCGGCGTGCAGCAGCCGGAAGGTGTCGCTCTCGCCGCCGGGTCCGGTCAGCGGGAGCTTGCCCAGGCGGCGGCCGAGCAGCGGATGGCCGGCACCGGCACCGGCACCGGCACCGGCACCGGCATCGGCATCGGCATCGGCGCCGGTGGCGGCATCGGCGCCGGTGGCGGTGGCGGTGGCGGTGATGTCGTAGCGGATGTCGAGGTGGGAGACGATGCCCGCGAGGTGGCGGCGGACCGTGTCGTAGCCGGTGAGTTCGGTGAGGATCCGGCGCAGCGGCTCGGCCTGGTCGCCGCCGAGGAAGACCATGCCCTGGGCGCGGGTGTTCATCAGCAGGCGGCGGCCCACCGGGTGACGCTCGGCGTGGTAGGTGGCCAGGAGGTCCTCGCCGGCCCGGCCGGTGACGACGGCGGCGAGTTTCCAGCCGAGGTTGGCGGCGTCCTGCACGCCGGTGCTCAGGCCCTGCCCGCCGGCGGGCAGGTGGATGTGGGCGGCGTCCCCGGCGAGCAGCACCCGGCCGCGCCGGTACTCGGCGGCCTGGCGGGTGGCGTCGCTGAAGAAGCTGACCCACTCGGCGCCGCCGCCGCTGATGTCCTCGCCGGTGATGTGCTCCCAGGCCTTGGCGACCTCTTCGAAGGTGACGGTGTCGTCGGCGCTGCGGGCGGCGGCGCCGTGCGGGCAGACGATGACGCGGTGCACGCCCTCCTTGAGGGGGGCGGCCATCACCATGCCGTTGGGGAGGGTCTCGCCGAGGTAGCGGGGCTTGAGGTCGCAGCCGGTGACGTCGGCGAGGAACATCGCGCGGGTCGCCTCGGTGCCGGGGAAGCCGATGCCGGCGAGCTTGCGCACCGTGCTCTTGCCGCCGTCGCAGCCCACCAGGTGGGAGGCGCGCAGCCGCCGTACGCCGTCCGTGGTCGCCACGGTGACCTCGACGTGGTCGCCGTCGAGGAAGCCGTCGGCGAGGGCGAGCAACTCGCAGCCGCGGCGGATGTCGGCGCCGAGGTCGGCGGCCCACGCGGCGAGGACCGCCTCGGTCTGGCTCTGCGGGATGCCGCGGGCGCCGAAGTGGGCGCCTTCCAGGGCGGTGAAGTCGAACTGGACTCCGCCGAAGTGGCCGACGGGGCTGACCTCCAGGCTCTCGCCCTGCCCGAAGCGGGGCAGGAGTCCGCGCTGGTCGAAGACCTCCATGGCGCGGGCGGTGAAGCCCAGGCCCCGGGACTGGCCGGTGGGCTCGGCCAGTTTGTCGAGCACGATCACTTCGGCTCCGCCCAGGCGGAGTTCGCCCGCGAGCATCAGTCCGGTCGGGCCTGCGCCTACGACGATGACGTCGGCGTCCATCGTGGTGTCCTGCATGGTCGTGGGATCCCTCTCAGTCATCAGTGGTCCGTGCTCGGTACGGGCCGGGGGCTGGCGGTGCCGGGGCGGCCCGCCGCGCGGGCCGGCAGCGGCTTCTCAGGGGGGACCGAACCACCGTGCGACCGCCTGGGCGAGCCCGTCGCCGTCCCTGCCGCCGGTCCAGACGACGTGGCCGTCGGGCCGGACCAGGACGGCGGGCGTGTCCGCGAGCGGTGAGCCCGGGGCCGGGCGCGCGGTGACCGTGTCGATACGGTCGGCCAGGGCGGTGCCGGCCGGCGGCGGCGGGGCGCCCAGCCCCAGGAGCAGCCCGCGCCCGGAGCGCAGCAGTTCGGCCGTGCTGCAGACGCTTGCGCCGGTGCGCAGCCGCAGGTGCGGCAGGCGGGCGCCGCGCAGCGGGTGCTCGGGGCCGCCGACGTCGTAGCGCACGTCGAGGCCGCTGATCATCGCGGCGAGGTGGCGGCGTACGTCGTCGTGGGCGACGAGTTCGGCCAGGACGGTGCGCAGCGGCTCGGTCTCGGGGCCGCCCAGCAGCAGCAGGGCCTGGGCGCGGATGTTGCCGAGGACGGCGGCGCCGACGGCGGCGCGTTCGGTGCCGTAGGTGTCCAGGAGTCCGGCGGGTGCGGTGCCGTCGACGGCGGCGGCGAGCTTCCAGCCGAGGTTGTAGGCGTCCTGGAGGCCGAGGTTGAGGGCCTGGCCGCCGATGGGCATCTGGCGGTGGGCGGCGTCCCCGGCGAACAGGACGCGGCCGTGCCGGTAACGGGCCAGGCGCCGGTTCTCGTCGTCGAAGTGGTTGACCCACAGCGGGGTGCCGCCGGTGATGTCCTCGCCGGTGACGCGCTTCCAGGCGGCGGCGATCTCGTCGAAGTGCGGGTCGCCGGCGCGTTCGCGGACCGCGGCGCCGAACTCGTGCACCATGACCCGGGTCACGCCCGCCGGGTTGCGGGCGGCGACGGCGAGGCCGCCGGGGAGCCGTTCGAAGCGCCGGTCGGGGATGTCGATGCCCTCGACGTCGGCGCGCAGCAGTTCCCGGGTGGCCGGGGTGCCGGGGAAGTCGGCGCCGAGCAGGCGGCGCACCGTGGAGTCCTGGCCGTCGCAGGCGACGAGGTGGGCGGCGCGCAGTGTGACGTGTTGTCCGTGGCGGCTGGTGGCGGCGGCCTCGACGTGGGTGCCGCGGTCTGCCACGGCGTGCAGGGTGTGGCCGCACCTGAGGTCGGCGCCGAGCCCCAGGGCCCACTCCTCCAGGACGGACTCGGTCCTGGTCTGGGGGACCTTCCACTGCCCGGGGTAGGGGCCGGGCAGGGTCAGGTCCAGGGGGATGCCGCCGAAGTGGCCGCGCGGCTCGCACGGCGGGCTGCCGAGGTCCGCGAGCAGGCCGCGGCTGTCGAGCAGTTCCATGGTGCGGGCGTGCAGCGTGGAGGCGCGGGACTCGGTGGTGGGGCCGTGGCGCCGCTCGAGGAGGGTCACCTGGATGCCGCGCAGGGCCAGTTCACCGGCGAGGAGCAGGCCGGCCGGGCCCGCACCGACGACGATCACCTGGGTGTCGGCCGTCTTCGCGGGCGAGGTGCGCGGCGTGGGGGCGTGCGGGTGCGGGGCGCCGGCCATGTCAGCGGTTCCGCTGGGCGTAGTCCTTGGCGTGGCCGAGGGTGGCGAGGCTGTTGGTGCTCAGCGCGCCGTGCACGTAGGCGCGGGCGTCGGCGACGGTGGCCTTAGGGCCCAGGACGCGGGCGATGTTGGCGGTGTTGAGGGTGACGGTGTGCTGGGAGCTGGCCGTCGTGCCCGCCTCGTCGCTCTCCTGGAAGGTCCACACGCCGGTGTGCAGGGTCATCAGTGCCGGCAGGGTGACCTGCTTGTAGGCGATGCGGTGGTGGCCCAGGACGACCCGGTAGGACTTGGTGGTGTGTGTGGAGCCGTCCTGGGCGCGGGTGTCCATCTCCAGCTCCTGCAGGCCGGGGGTGTCCTCGGTGAAGCGGACGCGGGCCACGTGCGGGAGCCGCTCGGGCCACAGCCCGGCCTCGTTGACGAAGTCGAAGGCGTCCTTGGCCGAGCCGTCGATCGTCACCGTGTCGGTGAAGGAGAAGGTCAGTTCCTGTGTCTCGGCGGCGTGCGCCTGCTCGACGTTCTCCTTGAGGGCGGCGAGTTCGCCGGTGCTGTTCTTGTCCACGGCCCGCTCGATCCACAGCAGGTCGTGCGGGTCGTCGCCGAGGGCCCGGTAGTCGTGCGCGAGCCGGACGCGGCAGGTGCCCTCGTCGAGGGGTTCGACGATCCAGGTGCCGCCCATCGCCGCGACCGGTGGTGCCGGCACTTCCTGGCGGAAGGTGATGCGCAGGGCCCCGGGGTCGAGGGTGCGGCGCGAGGTCCAGGTCTTGGGCTCGCCGTTGGCGGTGGCCCAGATGCGGATGCGCTCCTGGTTCCCCTCGCTCTCCTCGCGGTCGACGTGGATGGTGGGCGGGAAGATCCGCGGCCAGTTGGGCACCTCGGCGAGGAGGCGGTAGACGGCGGCGGCGGGCGCGCTGATGGTGATCTCGTGCTCGACCTCACGAGTCGTCATGACGGCTTCTCCTCGGTGGTACGGGCTGTGCGGGCGGCGGGGAGCAACACTCCCCCGGGGGGGGGCGGGCGGTGCTAGAAGTTGCCGAGGCCACCGCAGACGTTGAGGGCCTGGGAGGTGATGGAGGCGGCGGTGTCGGACGCGAGGTAGCCGACCAGGCCCGCGACCTCCTGGGGGGTGGAGTAGCGGCCCAGGGGGATCTTGGCCTGGAACTTCTTGAGGATCTCGTCCTCGCTCGTGTCGTAGGCCGCGGCGTAGCCCTGCCGTACCCGCTGGGCCATCGGCGTCTCGACGTAGCCGGGGCAGACGGCGTTGACGGTGATGCCGGTCGGTGCCAGTTCGTTGCCGAGGGCCTTGGTGAAGCCGACGACGCCGTGTTTGGAGGCCGAGTAGGGGGCGCCGAGGACGACGCCCTGCTTGCCGGCGGTGGAGGCGATGTTGATGATCCGGCCGCGGTCCTTGGCGCGCATGCCGCCGGTGGTGAGGACCTCGCGGGTCATCCGGAAGACGCTGTTGAGGTTGGTGTCGATGACGTCGTCCCACAGCGCGTCGGTGAGGTCCGCGGTGGGGCCGCCGCCGGAGCGTCCGGCGTTGTTGACGAGTACGTCGACGGTGCCGAAGGCGGCGACGGCGCCGTCGACGAACTCCTTGACGGAGGCGGCGTCGCGGACGTCGAGCGGCCGGCCGTCGACGTCCAGGCCCTCCTCGCGCAGTGCCTTGGCGGTGTGGGCGACGTTGTCCGCGTCGCGTGCGCCGATGAAGACCCGGTGCCCCTGCCGCGCCAGCAGGCGGGCGGTCTCCAGGCCGATGCCGCTGGTCGCGCCGGTGACGAGGGCGACCCTGCGGGTGGTGTCGGACATGGGGGTGCTCCTCTCAGGCGGCCCGGGTTCCGGACAGGGGCAACTGGGCGTTGACGACGTCGATCAGGTCGCGCGGGGTGATGTCGTCGCCGAGGTCGTCGTCGTCCAGGACGATGCCGTACTCGCGTTCGATGCGGCCGCCGGTCTCCAGCAGCGCGATGGACTCGTAGCCGAGCACCTCGAACGTGGTGTCCAGGATGTCTCCGGCGAGGTCGACGTTCTCGTCCGCGCCCGCGGCCTCGAGGAGGATCCGCCTGAGGTCGTCGAGGGTGAACTGGATACTGGCCATGGGTACTTCCTTCGGTTCTCGGGGCGGTTGCGCCCAGGCTGATCGTTTGTGGCGGGGCCGCGGGCTCGGTCCGCCGTGGACGGCACGCCGTCCGCTCAGGCGGACGCCTCCCACCGGTAGAAGCGCTGTGCCATGGCGTCGGCCGGGGAGCGCCAGGTCGCCGGGTCGTAGGGGGCGATGAACGGTGCGAGGTCGTCGCTGATCCGCACGAAGCGCGGGTCGTCCTTGGCGCCCTGGATCAGCTCGCCGCCGTTGTCCTCGTCGAAGTCCTGCAGGTGGAAGTACAGGCCGTTGAAGGCGAACAACTGGCGCCGCCGGGTGCCCATGCGGTGCGGCATGTCCGTCGCGTCGAACTCGGCGAACAGCTTGGCGACGTCCGCACCCGCACCGGGCGCCATACGGGCCACGATCAGCGTGCTGTGCATAGGGTTTCGCTCCTTGGCGGTCCGGTGGGGGCGGAGGGGTCCGGTGACTGCGGTGGGGGGGCCGGTGGCTGCGGTGGGGGGTCCGGTGACTGCGGTGGGGGCGGAGGGGGCCGGTGGCTGCGGTGGGGGGCGGTGGGAGGGCGGAGGGCGCGTGCGGCACGGCCGGGCCGGACGGGCCGGACGGGCCGGACGGGCCGGACGGGCCGGACGGGCCGGACGGGCCGGACGGGCCGGACGGGCCGGACGGGCCGGACGGGCCGGACGGGCCGGACGGGCCGGTGCTCGGCGCGGGCGGGCCGGTGCTCGGCGCGGGCGGGCCGGTGCTCGGCGCGGGCGGGCCGGTGCTCGGCGCGGGCGGGCCGGTGCTCGGCGCGGGCGGGCCGGTGCTCGGCGCGGGCGGGGTTACTCGCCCGCGGCGCGCGTGTGCACGACGCGGTAGGTGTTCGCGTCGTACTCGGTCCTCAGCTCGGCGATGCGCTCGTCGTTGGTGCGGCGGGGCCTGGGCTTGCGCGCGTGCGGCAGGTCGCGGAAGGCCTCGTAGCTCTCCTTGCTGTCCCACTGCGAGTAGACGACGGCGAAGGCGCCCTCGACGAACATGGCGCGCAGGCCCTTGAAGACGCTGTGCGAGCGGTAGCCGGGGACGTTCACGAGCCAGTCCTGGCCCTCGCCCAGGAGCTTGACCAGTTCGGCCTGGTCGGCCTCGCCGACCCGGTGGACCTCGATGGCCGTGTAGTCGTCACGGTCCGGCGAGACCTGGACGCGCCCTTCGAGCGAGGGGTGGGTCTGGGAGAAGACGATCTCGTTCTGCAGCAGCCGGATGGCCGTGGTGATCTCGCGGAAGACGGGCAGCGTGCGGTGCTTGAACTCCTCACCGGCGTAACGCTTTTCCAAATCCTCGCCGCTGCGCCACTGGATGAGGTTGGCGGTCCCGGGGACGTCCTGCCCGGCGTGCACGGTGGAGGAGATCCATCCCTCGTAGGCGGCCGCGTCGACGATCTTCCCCATCTCGGTGAGCAGTTGCTCCTGGTGCTCGGGGGTGTCGGTGGTGAACAGGTTGAGGACGGTCAGGTAGTTGTCCTCGGCACAGATGATCGGCATGGTCTTCTCGCTTCCTCGAAGTCCTCGGTGGTGGGCGTGCGGCCGGGCCGGGCCCTTGGTCAGCGGGCGGGGCCGAACCAGCGGGCGAGCGCGTCGGTGAGCGGCATGCCCGTGGCGCCGGCGGCGGGGCCGTCCCCCGGGGCGCCCGCCCAGGCGACGTAGCCGTCGGGGCGGACGAGGATGCCGCCCAGGCCCCAGCCGCCGTCGGTGCCCTGCACGGTGACGGTGTCGACCCGGTCGGACCAGCCCCGGCCCGCGGCGCGCAGCTCGGCGCTGCCGGCGAGGTCGAGCAGCAGGCCGCGTCCCGGCTCCAGGAGGCTCAAGACGCTCTGCTTCACGCCGTCGCGGGTGACCTGCTTGTCCTCCAGGCGGCGGCCGAGCAGCGGGTGGCCCTCGCAGCCGACGTCGTGGCGGATGTCGAGCCCGGTGACCATGCCCACCAGGTGGCGCTGCACCTCCTCGTGCCGCACCAGCTCGGTGAACACCTGGCGCAGCGGCCCGGTTTCGTCACCGCCGAGGTAGAGGGTGCGCTGGGCGAGGGTGTTGGCGAGGATGCGGGCGCCGACCGGGTGACGCTCGGCGTGGTAGGTGTCGAGCAGCCCCTGGGGGGCTTGGCCCTTGATGTCGAGGGCGAGCTTCCAGCCGAGGTTGACGGCGTCCTGGATGCCGGCGCTCATGCCCTGGGCGCCGATCGGCAGGTGGATGTGGGCGGCGTCGCCGGCGACGAAGACGCGGCCCTTGCGGTACTGGGCGGCCTGGCGGCTGACGTCGGTGGTGGAGGAGACCCACAGCGGTGTGGCACCGCTGATGTCCTCGCCGGACAGCCGCTGGAACGCCTCGGCGACCTCCTCGAAGGTGATCGGGTCCGGGCTGGTGCGCATCGGCTGCGCGCGGTCGTAGTAGATGACGCGGCTGCGGTCCGGGCCGAGCGGCAGCACCATGACCATGCCGCCGGGCACCGGCTCGCCGCTGAAGCGGGGGCGCAGTTGCACGCCGGTGACGTCGGCGAAGCGCAGTTCGACGGTGGGCGCGGTGCCGGGGAAGTCGATCCCGGCGCTGGTGCGGACGACGCTGCGGGCGCCGTCGCAGCCCACGACGTGGCGGGCACGGAGGGTGCGGGTGCCGTCCGCGGTGGCTGTGCGGACGCCGGCCCCGTCGTCGTCCTGCTCGACGCCGGTGACCTCGACGCCGCGGCGCACCTCGACGCCGTGCTCCGCGATCCAGCCGGCGAGCATGGCCTCGGTCCGCGACTGGGGGATGCCGCGGGCGCCGTACGAACCATTGGGAAGGACCCGGTAGTCGAGCGGCACACCGCCGAAATGACCGAACGGAATGACGTCGACGTCACCGAGCCGGGAAATAAGTCCGCGCTGCGCGAATTCCTCGATCGTGCGCGCGGAGAAGCCGAGGGCGCGAGATTCCCTGATGGGTTCGGCAAGCCGTTCCACGACCAGGGCGGAGACTCCGTTGAGACTCAACTCGCCCGCGAGCATGAGTCCGGTGGGCCCTGCTCCTACTATGATCACGTCCGCGTCAAAGGTATCCATCTGCCCTCTTCCGACTGGTGTTTGATGAGTATCGCCGGACCACGGAGAAACGGTAAAGCGAGTGCGGTACAGGCTTTGCGCAATCCACTACAGAACTCTGCCGGTAATGTCAGATCTCTGGCAGGAATCTGGTCTCGGGGAGGCGGTCGGCGCCATGCTCGGGCGGTGACTTCCAACCCTTTGCCCGCCGTTTCGGCCCCGGTCACCGATTCCGCCGACGCCGCCCTGGTCGCGGAACTCCTGGGCCGCTATCTGGTCACGCTCGACGACGAGGAGCCCGATGACGCATGGGCCCGGAGCCTGTTCACCGAGGACGCGGTCGTCACCTTCCCGGTGAGCCGTCACCAGGGGCGCGCCGGGCTCGCCGAGTGGCACCGTGCCTCGCTGGCGGCGTTCGCGTGCACCCAGCACCTGGGCTCGCCGGCGGTGGTGACCGTCACGGGGGACCGGGCCGTGTTCCGCGCCAACGTGCTGACCACGCACGTCCACCATCCCGGCGGGGACCGGCCGCCGCTGTTCCGCGCGGGCACGCTCGCCTCCGGCGAGGCCCGCAGGACAGCCGCCGGGTGGCGGATGGGCGAGCTGGCGTTCCGGGTCCTGTTCACCGAGGGAGAGCCCCCGAAGCGGGGCTGAACACCAGCCGGGACCGGACACCAGCGGGACCGGACACGAGCAGGACCGAGCGCAAGCGGGACCGAGCGCGAGCGGGACCCGGAGGTGCTCGGGCCCGGAGCGCGCGGGGCCGGAGCGCGCGGGGCCGGAGCGCGCGGGGGCGGGAGGTGCTCGGGGCGGGAGGTGCTCGGGGCCGGAGGTGCTCAGATGTCGACGGCCGGGTCCTGGTCCGCGGGCGGGGTCATCGCCGTGAGCAGCCGCCGGTCCAGCATGGTGCCGACCGAGGTGTCCCCGGCCGGGTCGAGTCCGGCGTCGTGGCACGCCGCGCTGACCAGGTAGCGGCCGAGCACCGGGTGCGTGGCGAACGCCCACTCCTCGCCGAGGGCGGCGGCGCCGTCGGGGGTGCGCAGGCCGCCGAGAGCGAGGCCGAAGCCGAACTCGGTGAAGGCGAGCCGCATGCCCTGCCCGAGCGCCTTGGTGTACGCCTCCTTCAGCGTCCACAGCCGCAGCACGCACGCCGCCTGCTGGTCCGGGGACAGCGCGTCCAGTTCGGCGGCCTCGGCCGGGGTGCACATCCGGTTGCGCATCAGGCCCAGGTCGAAGCGCCGGTCCGCGCACTCGGCGTCCAGGCCGATGCGGCCCACCCGGCTGATCCCCACGGCCATCAGCTCACCGGTGTGCGTCAGGCCCACCTCGATCTGGTCGAGGCCGCGCAGGTAGGGGCGGCCACCGAGCCGGTAGGCGATGTCGATGTCCTCCGGCCCGATGCCGAGCGCGGCCGCCGCGGTGTACTTGACGAGCAGCCGGGACGCGGCGAACCGGCAGCGGACGGCGGGGTCGTGGGTCCCGGCGTAGCGGTTCCAGTCCCCGCCGAGCAGGGGCTTGAGGCGCGGCGTGGTGAGCACCGCGGGGAACCACTCGGTCCAGGTCGCGTACGCCACCGTGACGCCGCGGTCCGCGAGGTCCTCGCGGACCCGCAGCCACGAGCTGTCCGGACGCGGAATGTGCACGGGCGGCGGGACGGCGGAGCCGTGCGTGACGGCGAGGGCGCCCAGGGCGCCCAGGCGCCGCAGGGTGTCGAGGACACCGACGGCGTCGCGGGCGTCGATGTCGTCCGTGACGCGGCCGCCGCCCTTGCGCACGGGTACGGGCACGGGCTCGGGTGCGGGCTCGGGCGCGGGCACGGGCACGGGCTCGGGCACGGGCTCGGGCGCGGGCACGGGTGCGGGCACGGGTGCGGGCACGGGTGCGGGCTCGGGTGCGGGCTCGGGTGCGGGTGCGGGCTCGGGCTCGGGTGCGGGCTCGGGTGCGGGTGCGGGTGCGGGTGCGGGCGCGGGCGCGGGCTCGGGTGCGGGTGCGGGTGCGGGTGCGGGTGCGGGCTCACTGTGGTGCATGGCGTTCGCCTCCTTGCGTCGTCCTGCGGTCCGGGCCGTGTCCCCTGGACGGCCGGTCCGCCCCCGGCCGGGCCGAACCGTTTCTGCCGGGGCCGCGGCTCACGCGAGCCGCATCCCGTAGAGGTCGAAGCTCCGTCCGCTGCGGTAGCGGTCCACGAGCCGGGCCGCGAGGTCCCGCGTGAGGCCGTCGGGCAGGCCGGGGACCTCCAGGCCGAGCCGGCGGCCGAACCGGGTCAGGGCGAGCAGCGCCCAGTCGGGTTCGGCGAGCAGGCCCCCGTCCACAGCGCCGGGATCGGCGTTCTCGCAGACGGCGAGGCAGGAGGCGGCGGCGATCAGCAGGCAGTAGCGGTCGACGAGGACGTAGGCGGCCGGGGCGAGCGCCCCGGCGGCCGGGCGCCCCAGGAGCGTGGCGCACCGCTCGGCGAGCCGGCGCACCTCGGCGGCGAAGGCACGGGCGAGGTCGGCGAGCGCCGCCCACCTGGGGCCGCGTTCGCGCTTGCCGTCGAGCCGGGCGGCGGCGCCGAGCAGCGCGGCGAGCAGTCCGTCGCAGCCGTGGTGCGGGTCGCGGGGCTCGGCGTCCAGCCGCCGGAAGTCGAGGGCGGTGTCCCCGGCGCCGGGGGTGAAGAGCGCGGCGGGCGCTTCGTGTCCGGCCTCGCCGCGCCAGGTGGCGTGGGCGAGGGTGCGCAGGTGGGGGACGAGGACGGCCTGGGTGTCGGCGGTGCCGGCGTGTCCGAGCCCGGCCACCGGCAGGTCGCGCACCAGCTTCTGGAAGCCGCCGTAGGTGGGGCCGCGGTCGTAGCCGCGGGCGCCGAGCACCGCGGCGAGTTCGTCGAGGTCCTCGTGGAGCAGCGCGGACACGGCGTACTTGACGGCCGCGGAGGGGACCAGGGCGTGCTCGGGCGCCAGGTCGAGCAGCCGCAGCCCGGCGACGGCCAGGCTGTCGCAGGCGAGCAGGTCGGCGAAGACCCCGGCGAGCACCCGGCCGCGGCGGCCGTGCGGTTCCAGGCCGCGGCGGGACTCGCCGACGGCCCGGACGGCGTAGCGCAGTGCGCTGTCCATCCCGCCGACCAGGGCGCCGCCGGACACCAGCGCCCGGCTGACCTGGAAGGTGCGCAGGGCCAGGGAGACGCCCTGGCCCACCTGTCCGACGAGGGCGTCGGCGGGCACGGGGCAGTGCGCGAGTTCGAGTCCGGCGTAGTGGGCGCCGCGCATGCCGTGGGTGCGGGCGCGGGGCAGCCGGTGCACGGCGTGCGCGGGGAGCCGGCCGGTCTCGAGCAGGAACACGGAGTGGCTGTTCCGGGCCGTCGCCGGGCGCGGTGCGGACGTAGGAGACGAAGGTGTCGGCGCGGTCGGCGTTGATGACGACTTCCTTGCGGCCGTCCACCACATAGCCGCCGCCGGGTGCGGGCGCGCGGTGTACTCGCCGCGCAGGATCGCGTTGGCGTGCGCGAACTCGCGGTGCAGGATGGTGAGGCGGCCGCCGCCGAGCAGCCGCCGCGCGGTGTCCTGGCGCTGCCGTTCGTCGCCGGCGGTCCACACCGCGGACGCGGCGAACAGGGCGGTCATCCCGGCGCCGAAGCCGAGCGCCACGTCCCGCCGGAAGACCGGCCGCAGCACCTGGGCGAGCCCTTCGACGCCGGTGAGGCGGCCGCCCAGGGCCTTCGGCACGAACTCGGCGGCGAGGCCGAAGCGATGGAGCAGTTCCTCGGTGGCCGCGGGGGCCTCGCGCCGTTCGTCGGCGGCGAGCAGCGCCTGCTGGCCGTGCGGGTTGCCGGCGGCGAAGGGGTCACCGAGCAGGTCCTCGACGTACTGGGCGCGTGCGGACCCGTCACCGGACACCTGGAGGGCGCGGGGGGCGCGGGCGTTTTTGCGGCCCCGGACGTGCCGGCACCCGCGGTCAGGCTGTGGTTCACGTGGGACCTCCGGCTTCAGCCCGTCCGGCGGGCGCGGACGGGCGCGTTCGGCACATGGGCACGGGGTTTCGGGCGGCCGGGCGGCGGCGCGGCTCAGGCTCCGCGGGCCGGTGCGCCGGCGACGTGCTCCCCGGCCAGCCGCAGCGCGAGGCCGCTCTCCCGCACGAGCCGCGAGCGCAGCGCCTGCCGCGCGAGCCGCACCGCGTCCGCGCCGTCGCCGTACCGCTCGCGTACGCCGTCCTCGTCGAGCACCGCGTGGTGTCGCGCGGTGACGGTGACGCCCGTGCCCCAGGCGTTGGGGTCGACCGGACCACTCCCCCGTGTGCGCCGCCAGCAGTGCGGGCTGTTCGGTGTCCCGGATGTCCTTGTAGACGATGCGTCCGGCGTGCGGGAAGCCGATCCTGACCGATTCGGTCGTCCGCGCCGTGCCGTCGGGGCCGGCCAGCTCCACGGTCATGAGCTGCACCCCGGGCCCGCGCTCGGTGATGTCGATCCCGGTGGCGCCGGGCACCGCGTCGGGGCGGTCGCCGAACCGGTGCAGGAAGTCGTAGACCGGCTCGACGGGCGCGTCGAGGAGAGCCGTGTCCTCGAAGGACAGGACGAGGTCGTCGAGGCGGCGCCAGCGCTCGGCGAGCCGACGGAGGTTGGTGAGGGCGGCGTGGCTGTTGGCGGTGGTGGCCCGCTTCACCCAGTCGACGTCGGTGCGCGCGTTGCCGTCGACGGAGAAGTCGTTGCG
The DNA here is from genome assembly GCF_002005225.1 of Streptomyces pactum. Classification (NCBI taxonomy): domain Bacteria; kingdom Bacillati; phylum Actinomycetota; class Actinomycetes; order Kitasatosporales; family Streptomycetaceae; genus Streptomyces; species Streptomyces pactum. The sequence continues at coordinate 8,325,562 of NZ_CP019724.1, read as the reverse complement.
GAGGGTGACCAGGGAGCGCTCGGGGCCCCGCGGCTCGACGGTCCAACTGCCGCCCATGGAGGTCACGGGCCGGGGCAGGACCTCCTGGCGGAAGTCGACGCGGTGTGCCACGGGGTCGAGGACGCGCCGTGTCGTCCAGGACTTGATCTCGCCGTTGGCGGTGACCCACATCCGCAGCCGTTCCGACTCGCCGTCGAACTCGAGCTGTTCGACGTGGACGGTGGGCGGCAGGAAGACGGGCCAGCGCAACGCGTCGGCGATCAGGCCGTAGAGCACCCCGGCCGGTGCGTCCACCTCCGTGTGCTGGGCCATACGGTGCACGGGCGCGAGATACATCCAGCACACCCCTCTCGTCTCAGACGTCGTCCGGAAGGCGGGCGGCAGGCCATGGGAGGCCGCGGCCCGCCGGCCCGTACAGGCTCACCACGGACGGTGTCCTGATCCGGTGGAGAACGGCTCGCCCGTTCCTCGAACGCCGCTCGAATCCGCAGCGGAGTGCGGCGCGCCCGCGCGGAGGGCGAGCGCACTCGACGCCGGCTCGACCCGGGCCCGACCGCCCTGCCCGACCCTGCGGGCCGCCGCGCCGGACACCCGGGGGGCGGATCCGGGCGTACGCGCCACCGCACCCGTGCGTGCGCGCCCGGGCCCGGACCGCCCGGCACGGGCCCGCGCATCGGCACCGGGACCCAGGGGGCGGCGCGAGGCCCTCACCCGGGTGCGCGCCCCGGGCCCGGCCGGCTGTCCGGAAGGGGCCGGGCGGGAGCGGAACCCGGGTGCCGCCCGGTCGCACGACCACTGCGCGCGACTCCGGCGCTCGGACGGCCCAGTGCCGGACACCACGTCGGACGAACAGCCCGGCGCCGGACACCACGACGGACGAACAGCCCGGCGCCGGACACCACGACGGACGAACAGCCCGGCGCCGGACACCACGACGGACGAACAGCCCGGTGGGCGGACACCACGACGGACGAACAGCCCGGTGGGCGGACACCACGACGGACGAACAGCCCGGTGGGCGGACACTGTTGTCGAAACCGGTGCGGGAGGTGCGGCGCGCCGGAGCCGTGCTCGGCCCGGCGCGCCCGCGCCACAGGCCGGCCGGGCAGCTTCGTCGGGACCCGCTGCTTTCAAAGGGGTCGGCAGCCCGTGGTCGCAGGTACGCGTGGGACGCCGGGCCCCATCCGGGCCGGTGACGCGGCCGAGGAACCGCGCCAGTGGTCCGGGACAGCGACCCGTCCAGGTCCGTCCATGTCCGTCCAGGCGCGGTCCAGCCCGTCCTGGCCCGTCCGGGGCGCGGTGTGCCGACTCGGGGCGCGGCCGGATCCGCCCGCCCGGCCGCGTCCCGGCGTCGGCCCGCTCGACCCGAGCCCCCGAGCCCCCGAGCCCCCAAACCCTCAAGCCTCAAGCCCTCAAGCCCCCGGGTGGGTATTGGGCCCCGGGCGTCGCCGCCAGTGCCTCGCCGCGGGCCGCCTGGCGTCGGCCGCCGGCTCGCCCGGTCCGCTCGGCTCAGGCCCCCGGGCCCCCGCGCGCCCCGGGGGTCGGCCGTCAGTCCGCTCGACCCGGGCTCGAGGGGACGTCGGGCGGTTCTCGAGCGAGCCCGCCCAGCCTGGCCGGGGGACGGGATGCCGATCCGCGGTCCGAAGGAGGCCTGATGACGTTCGCCCGGCGCGTGCGGCGGTTCACCCGTGCCCTGGTGGCCGACGTCTGGCAGTGCCTGGTCGCTGTCGGCGCCGTCCAGCTCGCGGGCGAGACGGCCCGGGCCGACACCCGCCTGGTGGACGCGCCTGCGCCGGGCCATCCCGAACGCCTGCGCCCCGACCTGCCCCTGACCGCGCTGGAGCGCGCCCTGCTGAAGGACATCGGCCCGGCGGGCTGACGGCCGGCGGGCCGGGCCGCGGTGCCAGCCCGCGGTGCCAGGCCGCGGTGCCAGGCCGCGGTGCCAGGCCGCGTGCCAGGCCGCGGTGTCAGGCCGCGTACAGGTCGAAGGTGGAGCTGCGCCGGGGCCCGGACGCCAGGTCCAACTGAGGGTCGACGGCGAGGATCGCCTGGTGCAGTCGCTGCAACTGCGGTGAGGGCTCCACACCCAGCTCGTCGACCAGGCGGCGGCGCAGCCGGTGGTAGACGTCAAGCGCTCCGGCCTGCCGACCGGAGCGGTACAGCGCCACCATGGCCTGCGAGTGCAGTCCCTCGTGCTCGGGGTGCCGGGCGGTCAGGTCCATCAGTTCGGCGGTGACCTCGGCGTGCCGGCCGATCCTGAGGTCGGCGTCGATGCGGCGCTCCCGCGTGACAAGCCGGCTCTCCTCCAGCCGCATCGCCTCTATCTCCAGGACCGGGCCGACGGGTACGTCGACCAGGGCGGGCCCCTGCCACAGGCTCAGCGCCTTGCGGTAGGCGTGGGCGGACCGCTGGTCGTCGCCGTCCTCGAAGGCCTGCTGGCCCTCGAGGACGAGGCGCTCGTACTCGTGGACGTCGACCGCGTCGGCCGGTATCTGCAGCAGGTAGCCGCCGTGCCGGGTGGCGAGCACGTCCTTGGCGGTGCCGGGGGCGCCGGGCCCCATGGCGGTACCGAGCCGGCGCCGCAGCTGGAGTATGTAGGTCTGCAGCGTGGTGAGGGCGCTCTGGGGCAGTTCGGTGCCCCAGATCTCCTCCATCAGCGTGGGCACGGGCATGACTCTGCCCGGGTAGAGGGCGAGCAGGGCCAGGATCTGGCGCGGTTTCCCGGCCGTCGGAACGATCGACATCCCGTTGACGTCGGCACTCAGTGGACCCAGAACACGAATCTTCATGGTTTCCCTCCCTGTACCTCGACGGCTGGACTCGTCTTCCGAGCCGGTGTGCGAATCGGCGCCCGAGGCTCGTCGATATTGCGCCAGGCGGGGGCCCGGTGTCCTTACCCCGCGACGTATGCACGAGGCGTGCCGTATCCCGCCACGACCCCGCTCTCGGAAGTGGTCGAGGAATCTTTGAGCCGTTTTGTTGCGCCGTCGCGTCCCGTTGTTCCTGACAGGTCTGTGACGTGCGGCCGGCCGTTGCGAAATGAATGCCGTCGATCGTCTTTTGCGGCTCGCTCCACCCTGTGGATTTCCGTGCCGTGGGGGGCACCGAAAGTACCGGGCGGGGTGACGGGCAGGTGCCGCCGCCGGGCGCGGACCCGCTGCTGCGGCAGTTGCTGCGGCTCATGGCCGCCCGCTGCGCCGAGCAGGACGGGCCCGTGCCCCTGGCGGGCCGCGACGAGGGGGCGGGTCACGTCCTGGATTCGATCACGGCCATGGAACTCGTCTCCGCCTGGCACCGGCGCGGTATCGAGACCGGTTTCCCGGAACTGATGGCGCCCCCGTTCCTGGCCGCCAGAGGCCGCCGTGCTCCTGCCATCGCGAACGCCGCGCGGTATAAGCTCCAGGGTTCCGGAAAAACGCTGGAGCCGCACTCGAGCCGATCCCGTCATTCACGCGCACCGCGATGGGTGCGATAGCCGGGAATTGAGCCTTCCATTTCCGGGCGGCCGGGTTCGGATCACCGATGGAGCCGTTCATGGAAATCGTCTCGCACGCTTTTCCGGTCCCAGGCCCCAGGTCCCCGGTCCCTGCTCCCCGGTCCTCGGTCGCCGGTCCGGGTCACGGGGGCCGGAGCGGCTGGTGCGTTGACCGCGGACGTCGGCCGGGTGGGGGTGTGGTGATCTCGGTTTCCGGTGATGCGCAATGCCGTTGACCCACTGGAGTCTGCGCAAGCTCGCCGACTGCCTCAGCCCTCCACCGGGTGCAGAGCATCCGCGCCGCCCGGCCCGATGGCGCCCCCCTCTGCGTCATCCCCGACAACTGGTCCGGCAACAAACCGCGACGATCCGCACCTGGTCCGCCCGGCACCAGACCGAGCCGTGCTTCACCCCGGCCCACGCGTCCTGGGCCGACTCCGTCGAACCGCCGCTTCGGGCCGCTGCGCGGCTTCGTCCTGGGCGACAGCGACCCGCCCGACCACCCCGCCCTCGCCCGTGACCTGCACGCCTGCTGACGCTGGCGCAGCCGCCGTCGCCCCGGGCGGTGTCGGCGCGTTCCGGTGCCGGCGGTGTCGGCTCCTGGAGGGCTGCGCCTACTTACGCACGCGGAAGCGGAGCATCGTGACGGCGCCCGACTGGGTGGTGCTGAACGGTTCCAGGTCGATCCTGCCGAGGCTCGGGGGCGAGAAGCGGACACCGTCGCCGAGCAGTACCGGCAGTACATACACCAGGATCTCGTCGACGAGCCCGCGCCGCAGGCACTGGGCGGCCGTGTCAGCACCGAGGATCTCCAGGTTCCTGCCGCCCGCGGCGCTGCGTGCTGTGGCAACGGCTTCCTCGATGTCGCAGGTGAGGAACGTGACGGCGGGGTCCGGCTCGTCGGGAGGCTCGTGGGTGAGGACGAACTGTGCTCCCCCGTCGTAGGCGGTGTCCTGGTCGGCCATCCGCTTGGCGACCTCGTACGTGCCCCGGCCGACGAGCATGGCGCCCGTGGCCGCCATAACCTCCGGGAACGTATCCGCGGTCAGGTACTCGGCGATCCAGTCCATCGCGTGGCCGGGACCGGCGATGAACCCGTCCAGCGACATCGCCCTGTTCACGACCACATTGCCGGTGCCGATGCCCACATCGCTCATGCGTCTTCTCCAAGGATTCTGCAGGCCCGGGGCCGCATCATAGTGCGGCCGGCGGGGCGGGCGGCGATGAGCCGTATGCGTGTCCGCGGTGGCCCGACGCGGACAGCCGGCATCCGGATGTGCTGGTCGCGCAGCGTCAAGAACGTGCCCGGGTACGGCGCACAGCACGGCCTGCGTGACGAGCGTGCCGCCGTCCTTGCGCGCCGGCGGGCTCTTTTTCCCGGGGTGCTCGACCGCGAGAGGCGAGGTGCGTGTCGCAGGCGCGCCGCACCGGCGTCCGGTCCCGGGCCGGCCCGCCCCGGCTGACGTCCAGGACGCCACTGCGGAGGCGGCCAGGTACGCCGCGCCCCCGGAAGGCGGTGTTTCCCCGCCTCGCTCACGGGCCGGCGGCTGAACGGGGGCAGTCGGTCGGGTGGCTGACAGTCGTTGGGTAAAATCCCCGGGCCCGGGCCATCCGGGATCATGAAGCATGCTCCCGGATGACTGGCACCTCACCCAAGACGTCGACGACTTCCTGGCCCGGGCCGGGGACTTCCTGTGCTCGCGCGCCGCGCTGCACAACACGCCGCTGACAGACATCGAGAAGCTGCGCCGACGCAAGGCGGCCGATCCCGGCGCCGAAGCCGCCGCCGTTTTCGGCCGACTGCAGTCACGGGGCGAGGTCCGCGCGATCTTCTGTCTCACTTCCCGCGGACGCCTGGGCCTCACGCCCCTGAGTGCCGAGCAGAGCGATACCCTCGCCGCTCACCTGGCCGGCCTCGGCCACTTTCCCGCCACCGTCATCGCGGACCACGACACCGCCGGTGCCTTCGCCCGGTCCTGGCAGCGGGCCACGGGCGCGGCGCCGGCACTCTTCTGGCGGACGCATCTGTACCGTCTCGGCACGCTCACCCCGCCGCAGCCGCGCCCGCCGGGCCAGGGGCGCCCCGCGGGCGGTGAGGACCGTGCGCACGTGGTGCGCTGGTGCCGTGAGTTCTGCGCCGACGTCGGGGAGCAGTCCTCCATCGACGTGATCGATGCCGGCTCCTGGGAGGAATCGCGTTTCGGCGACCGGCACTTCACGTTCTGGCGGACGCCGGAGGGCACCCCTGTCTCGATGGCGGCCTCGACGCCGGTCGTCGGCGGCATGGTCCGGGTGGACCCCGTCTACACTCCCGCCCGCCTCCGCGGCCGCGGCTACGCGGGAGCCGTGACGGCCGAGGCGAGCAGGGCCGCGCTGGCCGCGGGGGCGACGGGCGTCGTCCTGTTCACGGACCCGGACAACCCCACCAGCAACGCCCTCTACCAGCGCCTGGGATACGTCCGTGTCGCCGGCTTCGCCGGGTACCGGTTCTCCCGCGGCGCGCCCGAGGCCGGGTGAGGGGCGTGATCGTGCGCGACCACACCTGCCGCATACCGGCGGGGCCGCCGCGCAGCGGCCGACGCGAGCGGTGGCGCGCCTGCTGCCCGGGGTCCGCCGGCCGGGCGGGGCCCGTCCTGCCCGCCGTGCTCGTCCCGGTCACCGGTGGCGAAGTCCGTCGCCCCGGACCGCGAGGCCGGCACCGTCCCGGTCGAGGCCGGCCAGGCCTGCGGCCGCCTGCCGCACCGGGACGCGCGCGGTGCGGGTCGCGCGGCTGCCGCCGCCCCGGCACGGCCGGCCGGCCGGGTGAAGGCGTAGCGGCCGGGAAAGCCGATGCGGTGGTACCGGAACGGGGGCAGCCGGGCGGGCAGGCCGCCGGCGGCGAGCTGCGCAGAGGGCCTCACGGCCGCTTGGCACCTGCGCGGGCATCCCGGGTACACGAGCCCGCCCGCCCCCGGGCCGGGGGCACGGCCGGCACGGCCCGGCGGCCGGCCGCGGGCGCGGGGCCGGCCGCGGACGCGGGGCCGGGCGCGGTCCCGGCAGCCGGGCGCGGACGCGGGCGCGGCGGCCGGGCGCGGACGCGGCGGCCGGGCGCGGGGGCGGGGTCAGCCCACCCGGGCCACGGTCCGGCCGGTGGCCTCCGGGCTGCGGGTCCCGGCGGTCTCCGGGGCGGCCGTCAGGATGGAGCGCTGCAGCCGGCTCATCATCGCCGACGGCTCCAGGCCCAGCTCGCGTACGAGGGTGGTGCGCAGCCGCTGGTAGACGCTGAGCGCCTCGCCGCGCCGGCCGGAGCGGTGCAGGGCCACCATGAACTGGCCGTGCAGGCTCTCGTGCATCTGGTGCCGGTTGACGAGGACGGTCAGTTCGGACAGCAGCTCGCGGTGGCGGCCGAGCCGCAGATCGGCCTCGATGCGCTGGTCCAGCGCGCACAGCCGGGTCTCCTCCAGGCGCTTGACCTCGAGGCCGATGCGGCTGCCGGCGGTCACGTCGGCGAGCGCGGAGCCGGTCCACAGCGACAGCGCCTCCCGCAGCCGCCGTGCGGCGCTGGTGAAGTCCTCGGCGTCCATGGCCCGGTAGCCCGCTCCGGCCTGCTGCTCGAACTCACGGAAATCGACCCGGCCGCCCCGGGTGTCCAGGCGGTAGCCGCCGGGGAGGGTGACCAGGATGTCCTTGGCGGTGACGTCTTCCTCGCCGGACTTGGCCAGCGCCTCGCCGATGAGCTCCCGCAACTGGAGCACGTAGGTCTGCAGGGTGGTGCGTGCACTGCGCGGCGGCTCGTCGTCCCACAACTCCTCGATCAGGGAAGAGACCTGGACCACGCGGTCGGCCTGCAGCGCGAGCAGTGCCAGCACCTGCCGCGGCTTCGGGGCCGTCGGTGTGATCGAGGTGCCGTGCTCGCGTACTGACAGGGCGCCCAGAACTTCGATGTCCACTGTCTTTTCCCCCTTTTTGTTCCATGCCGGGTTGCATACGGATCCCTACCGCGAGGGCCGTCGCTGGTGCGCCTGGACGGCGCTCGACGACTCCGGCTAGAACACGATTAAAAAAACAGCACAGTCGGTTTGTCAATGGGGAGGAGATGTGCAGACTCGCACGCGTTGCCCCGCCGCTGGTGGCGGCCTCGTCCGGACGAGGGCGGCGGGAGGCCCGGAACCCCGGCGGATGGGCGCCGTTGACCCCCGGGCGGCCGGGGTGCGGGTGCGGCGGCGGGCCGGCGCACGGAGCGGGGCGGCGTGCGGGGAGCCGTGCGGCCGGGCGCCGCCGTGGTGCCCGCACGCTCAAGTAGGTGGAGACAAAAAGGATAATCAACCCGCTTATCAGACCGCGTGGTCTGTTATGCTCTCCCTTCGGGCCGTCTCCCCTCTGCGGGTGCCGGTGTGGCCTGTCGTCCTCACCGGGGGCGGCTGCCGGCCGCCACGAGACCGCCGAGGGCGGAGGCCTCGGCCAGCCGCGGCAGCAGCAGTTGCCAGAACCTGGTGACCGTCTGGTGCGAGAGCCATTGCGGGTCCTGCGGGCCCAGCACCTCGAAGCCGGTGGTCGCCGCCACCACGGAGGCCGCCGCGTCCTCGGGCGTGACCTGGTTGAGCACGCCCTCGCCGGCGGCGCGCTTCAGCGCCCCCTCGACCCACCGGTGCCACTGGCGGTACAGGCCGGGCCCCCTTCGGCGGACCTGGTCCCGGCTCAGCTCGAACCCGGCGCGCAGCACCACGTCCTCGGTGAGCCGGCGGGCCAGCTCGTGCGAGGTGTCCACCAGCATCTGCAGGGCGTTGCCGGCCGCGCCCTCCGGGGCCGTGACGATGCGCTCCAGCCGCTGCGCCGCGGCCTCTTCCACCGAGTCGGCCAGAGCCGCCTTGCTCGCGAAGTGGAAGTGGAGCGCGCCGTTGCTCACTCCGGCCAGCGAGCTGATCGCCGTGAGAGAGGCCACGCTGAAGCCGTCGCGGTCGAAGACCGTGGCGGCCGACTTGATCAGCGCCTCGCGGGTACGCCGCGCTCGCTCCTGTTTGACCATGGGGAATGCTCCGTTACTGCGGCGGGTTGCCGTGCTTGCGGGAGGGCAGGTCGGCGTTCTTGGCCTGGAGCATCGCCAGGGATCTGACGAGCACCTCGCGGGTCTCGGCGGGGTCGATGACGTCGTCGACCAGACCGCGCTCGGCCGCGTAGTAGGGGTGCATCAGCTCGGCCCTGTACTCCTTGACCATGCGCGCCCGCATGGCTTCGGGGTCCTCGGCGTCGGCGATCTGACGGCGGAAGACGACGTCGGCCGCGCCCTCGGCGCCCATCACGGCGATCTCGTTGGCGGGCCAGGCGTAGGTGAGGTCGGCGCCGATGGACTGGCTGTCCATGACGATGTAGGCGCCCCCGTACGCCTTGCGCAGGACGAGCGAGATCCGGGGCACGCTCGCGTTGCAGTAGGCGTAGAGCAGCTTGGCGCCGTGGCGGATGATCCCGCCGTGCTCCTGGTCCACACCCGGCAGGAACCCGGGTACGTCCAGGAGGGTGATGAGCGCGATGTTGAAGGCGTCGCACATCTGGACGAACCGTGCGGCCTTCTCGCTGGCCCCGATGTCCAGGACACCGGCCAGGACCTGCGGCTGGTTGGCGACGATGCCGACGACCTGGCCGTCCAGCCGGGCCAGGGCGCAGATGATGTTGCGCGCCCAGCGCTCGTGGACCTCCAGGTACTCGCCGTCGTCGACGAGTTCCTCGACGACCCTGGCCATGTCGTAGGGGCGGCTGCCGTCCGCCGGCACCAGGTCCGCCAGCACCTTCGAACGGCGGGTGTGCGGATCGGCACACCGCACGCGCGGCGGGAACTGCCGGTTGTTCGGCGGGAGGAGGGACAGGAGGTAGCGGACCTCGGCGAGGCAGGTCTCCTCGTCGTCGTAGGCGAAGTGGCAGACGCCGGACGTCTCGGCGTGCACGCCGGCGCCGCCGAGGCCGTTGTGGGTGACCTCCTCGCCGGTGACGGCCCTGACCACGTCCGGGCCGGTGATGAACATCTGCGAGGTGTCGCGGACCATGAACACGAAGTCCGTGAGGGCGGGACTGTAGGCGGCGCCGCCCGCGCACGGGCCGAGCATCACGCTGATCTGCGGGATGACCCCGGACGCCCGGGTGTTGCGCTGGAAGATGCCGCCGTACCCGGCCAGCGCGCAGACACCCTCCTGGATCCGCGCGCCGGCACCGTCGTTGAGGGAGACCAGCGGCGCACCCGCCGCGATGGCCATATCCATGATCTTGTGGATCTTCGCGGCGTGGGCCTCGCCCAGCGCCCCGCCGAAGATCCGGAAGTCGTGCGCGTAGACGAAGACCGTACGGCCCTCCACCGTGCCCCAGCCGGTGACGACACCGTCGGTGTACGGCCTTTTGGCCTCCAGGCCGAACCCGGTGGCCCGGTGCCGGCGCAGCTGCCCGACCTCACAAAAGGACTCCGGGTCCAACAGCAGCCCGATACGCTCCCGCGCCGTCAGCTTGCCCCTGGCATGCTGCGCCGCCGTCGCCTCCCCACCCGGCCCGGCCAGCGCCCGCGCCCGGATCCCGCGCAGTTCGGCCACGCACCCGCGGCCGCCCGACAGACGCGCGGACACCTGAGCGACGTCATTGAGGACTGTCACGCTGCCTCCTCCCTCCTGAACGCGGCCGGCACGGAACCCCAGGCTAACAAACCGTCTATGCGGTTTATAAGGGGGTTGTGTGGCCCACGCATGAAAAAGCCCTGGTAAGTGCCGCCCGCCCGGCCACCGCCCGGGCGGCCGGCGGCCCGGTAGCCGGTGACCCGGTAGCCGGTAGCCGGTAGCCGGTGGCCGGTAGCCGGCCGGCCGTTGGGCGGTGGCCGGTTGGCCGGTGGCCGGCCGACCGTTGGGCGGTGGCCGGTTGGCCGGTGGCCCGGTAGCCGGTGGCCGGCCGACCGTTGGGCGGTGGCCCGGTAGCCGGTAGCCAGTTGGGCGGTTGCCGGTGGCCCGGTGGCCGGTGGCCGGCCGACCGTTGGGCGGTGGCCGGTTGGGCGGTGGGGCGTTACCGCCAGCAGTACGGCGAGCGGTAGGCCGAGCCGGTCCGGTCCGCCCGCCGCCACGGCGCAGGCGCAGGGGCGGGGGCGGGGGGCTCCGGTGCGCCGTCCGCCGCCCGCCCGGCCACAACCGAGCACAGCACGACGGTCAGCGCGGCCAGTTCGTCCGCGTCGGCCCGGCCGCGTTCTATGCGCAACGCGGGCCCCATGACGCCGGGTTCACCCATGTCGGCTCCTCTCCACCCCGGCCACCGTGCGGCACCGCACTACAAAGGCGCCTCAGCACCGCTCGAGAAACGCTCGGGCGGTCGGCCGGAGGCGGCACAGCGGCCCTGCGGCGGCCCCGTCAGCCATGAGCTGGACAAACACCGGAGAAGGGACCGGCCCGGCAGAACTCTCCCGTCCCGCCCCCAGGACGCCCCGGGACGAACCTGCGCGGAAGCTGCGGTTCCTCTGGAAATCAAACCGGGTGGTCTCTACTTTTATGCCCTCTGCAGCACATCTCCGATCCCACTCAGGGGGAGCGATGACCGCGAGCACGTTCCGGTTCGAAGGTCCGTCGATCGAGCAGGCGCCGGCGGGAACCGCCCTGCCGGCCTCCCGGGCAGCGCTGCGTCACGGGCCTTTGACCACGACGGTCCCCAGGGAACTGGTGCACCGCGCAGCCGTCGCCGAGGTCATGCTCACCGACTGGAAGCGCCTGGACGACACCCACTTCGCGATGGCCGCGCAGTGGCCGCGCAGCCACAGCTTCTTCACCCCCGTGGGAGTCCACCACGACCCGCTGATCGCCGCTGAAACGATCCGTCAGATCGGTGCCCTGCTCGCCCACGCCGAGTTCGGCGTCCCCTTCGGCCACCAGTTCCTGATGGAGGAACTCACCCTCACGGTCCGTCCCGAGCAGGTGCGGACCGGCCGGGCACCCGCCGCGCTGGACCTCGACGTCACCTGCACGGAGGTCAGGACACGCGGCCGCCGGCTGTCCGGCCTGCGGTACGAGACGACGATCCTGCGCGAGGGACGGCCCGCCGCGACGGGACAGATCTCCTTCACCGCCCTCGCTCCCGCCGTCTACCGCCGGCTGCGTCCAGAGCACGTCTTCAGCGCCGGACACCGTCCGATCCCCCTGACGGCTCCGGTGGCGCCGCAGAGCGTGGGACGCCTCTCACCCGCCGACGTGGTGCTCTCCCCCACCGGCGACCCGGACCGCTGGCAACTGCGAGTGGACACCCGGCACCCGGTCCTCTTCGACCACCAGGTCGACCACGTTCCGGGCATGGTGCTGCTCGAGGCCGCCCGCCAGGCAGCGACCGCGGTCCTGCACAGACCCTCCCTCCTGCCGGCCGGCCTCACATGCGCGTTCACGAAATACGCGGAGCTGGACCTGCCCTGTCTGATCGACGCCCTGCACCTGCCCCGCACCGCCCCCGGCGACCCGGACACAGTCCTGGTCACCGGCCACCAGGACGGCCACCCCGTGTTCAGCGCGACCGTGACCGCCGCCCCACAGGACTGACCGCACACCCCACAACACACCGCCACACCGCAGGACACACCACACGCACCCGGGGAGCAGCCCCCGCCGCGGCCCGCGGGACGGGCCAGCCCATGAAACGGGACGGCCCCGAGCCACAACGGCGCACCGTCCGGCGCGGCATGCCGTCCGGCGGCGGCGCACCGTCCGGCGGCGGCGCACCGTCCGGCGGCGGCGCACCGTCCGACGCGGCGTACCGTCCGACGCGGCGCACCGTCCGACGCGGCGCACCGTCCGGCGCGGCGTGCCGTCCGGCGGCGTGCCGCTGCCCGGGGCGGCAGGGCCGCGCGGCGACCGCACCTGACGGCCACGCACCCGCACCCCCTTGCCCGGCCCGCCACACCCCGTGAAGGCTCCGGGCAAGCCCCCCGCCGCCCCGCCCCCGCCACACCCGGCACGGCACCGGCACGCCCGCGGGACGGGGCGGCCCCGGTCCCCGACGGCGCCCCGTCCGGCGGCGGCGCACCGTCCGGCGCGGTGCGCCGCCGCCCGGGGAAGGGCGGCGGGGACCGCGGCGACCGGACCTGACGGCCGCCGTACCACCCCTACGCCCCCTGAGCCCTCACACCCCGTGAAGGCTCCGGGCAAGCCCTCACCGCCCCGCCCCCGCCGCACCCGGCACGGCACCGAACGCCCCGAGGTGATCCCCGGCCCACGTGCGAAAGGACCGGGCCGCGCGCCCGGTCAGCCGCCCGACCGTGTCCTCGACTCCCGCCTTGGCTCCGGCCCGCTGGCGTTCCGCACCGGCCAGCAACGCCTCGACGACCGGCTCGGGATACCGCTCGCGCAGCAGGACACGCGCCCGGCGGGGGGACAACTCCTCGAAGCGCAGCGGGCGGCCCAGCAGCCGGCCGAGCTGCGCCGTCTGCTCGACCGCGCTGATCGGCTCCGGTCCGGTCAGCGTATGGATCCGCCCCTCGTGCCCGTCCTCGGTCAGCGCGCACACGGCTGCGGCGGCGACGTCGCGCGGGTCGACGCACGCGTTGAGCGAGGTGCCGTACAGACCCCGCACCACCTGCTCACCGGCGATGGACACCGCCCAGGACAGCGTGTTGGACATGAAGGACCGCGGGCGCAGCACGGTCCACCGCAGACCGGAACCCAGCAACAGGTCCTCGTTCCTGCGCTGCCAGCGGGTGAGGACATCGTCCGCCCCGCTGTCCGCGACGGCCGCCGCGGACACCTTGACCAGATGCCGCACCCCCGCCGCACGCGCGGCATCCACGAAGCGCGCGTCGTCGTCACCGCCGACACGGCTGGTGAGGACCAGCGCGCGGCCCACCCCCTCGACAGCGCGCCCCAGCGAGCACGGATCGCCATAGTCACCGGCCACCACCTCGGCCCGGCAACCCGGACGCGCCACCCGCGAGGGGTCCCTGGCCATGACACGCACCGCGAGATGCGCGGGCAGCCGGCGCAGGACCTCCCCCCCGACGGTCCCGGTGGCGCCTGTCACGAGAATCACCGATGTCCTCCCTCCGCCGCACCAGGCCCACACGCCGCCCGAACCCGCGTCCTGAGACCGCGCCCGGCACCGGATGTAAGATACAAACTATGCGGTTTTTTTGTGGGGTCGGCCGGGCCTCCGTCCGCCGAAACCAACGCCAGGAAAAGGGAGGACCCCACGTGGTGAAACAGGACCGTGCCATCCGCACACGAAGGAACATCCTCGAAGCAGCGGCAAAGATCTTCGAGGAACGCGGCTACCAGGCCGCCACCATCGCCGAAATCCTCAGCACCGCAGGCGTGACCAAGGGAGCGCTGTACTTCCACTTCGAATCGAAGGAACAGCTCGCCCAGGGCGTCCTGCACGAACAGGACCAGCGGTTCGTCATCCCCGACCGCGCCTGCAAGGTCCAGGAACTCGCCGACGTCGTCCTGCTGCACGCCTACCGCCTGCAGTCCGACCCGATGGTACGGGCAGGCGTGCGGCTGACCATGGACCAGCACGCCGAAGGCCTCGACCGCAGCGGCCCCTTCCTGCGCTGGAGCACCGTATGCCGGCAACTGCTGGAACAAGCACAAGCCCAGGGCGAACTACTGCCCCACGTCATACCATCCGTCACCGCCGACATCATGGTCAGCACATTCGCGGGCGTCCAGTCCATGTCCCAGACCACCACCGACTACCAGAACCTGCGCTTCCAGACCTCCGCACTGCTGCGCCACCTCCTCCCCAGCATCGCCGTGCCATCCGTACTCGCCTCCCTGGACCTGACCGAAACACGCGGCGAAACCGTCCACGACGAAATCCGGCACCAACTCCAGCCCCAGCCGGCAACCGCCGTCAGATAAACACCCCCCCACCCCACCCCACCAACCCCCCACCAAACCCCCGCCACCACACCCGCCCCCCAGTACGCGCACACGCTCCACGACCGGGATCATCCGCCCCACACCAGCCGGACCGATCCAGCCGCTCGTCAGTCACACGACCCGCCGGGCAGGCCCTAGGGTCAAGGTCGCTCCCGCCCTCGTCTGTTCCCCGGCCTCACCTGCGGCATCAGCGTGCCGGCATCCACGTGACGAAAAGACTGCCGTACCCGGTTGAGAGATCGGCGCTGGTGCCTCTGATCAGCGGTCTGCCAATGCCTCCGGCACCGGCGACACCACCTTTTCGATCATCTTGACTGGGGGCTCAAGTCATACCGGGCCGAAGGCCGGGAGCCTCCTCGCGAGGCCACGAAGGAAGAAGGTAACTGTGAGAGTTCTTCTGCGGCCCGGGATGGGTTGCTGCCAGGCTCGGCGCTCGTGATCCGGCATGACTCGCAAGATAACTGGCGTTCCGTCAGGGGCTGCCGTTCCCCCGAGATGTCTGCCGGACGCGGGCGTCGGCCTGGCCCACCCGTTGGCTTGATCAGCAGCTTGTCCGCCTTCCGGCGTGACTCATCACAGTTCCGCCACGTGGTGACTCCACCCAGGCCGACGCCGTCACGGTCGTCCGCCCGGAGGAGAACAGCCGCATGACCATGCTCGCAGAACACGTCGATGGCGTCATCGGCGTCGACACCCACCGCGACACCCTCGCCGCGGCCGCCGTCAGCCGCATCGGCGCCGTGCTGGCCAGCACCGATTCCCCGGCCAACGCCCGCGGCTACCGGCGCCTGCTGGACTTCGCCCGCCAGCAGGTTCCCGGCCGCCGCTGCTGGGCTCTGGAAGGCATCGGCAGCTACGGTGCCGGCCTCGCGGCCTTCCTGGACCAAGCCGGCGAGCAGGTCGTCGAGGTCTGCCGCCCGAAGCGAGCGGCCAACCGCGGAGGCCGCAAAACCGACATGCTCGACGCCATCCGGGCCGCCAAAGAGGCGCTGGCCACCGAGCACTTGATCCAGCCCCGCCTCCGCGGCGAACGCGAGGCACTGCGGGTGCTGCTTGCCGCCCGTCACGGTGCGGTCCTCGCTTCCACCGCCGCGATTACTGACTTCGGCTCGTCAGGGTGAGGCAGGTTCGTCGAGAGTCAGGCCGGTGCCGGCTATGAAGCCGTCGAGGGTGCCGGGCCGGTACTGAAGGCGCTTGAGTCGGTTACGGACGAGTGCTTCGAGCCGGTCGAGCGCGACGACGGCGAGGTTGGCCAGGCTGCGTTTGATGTGTGCCCATACCCATTCGACGGGGTTGAGGTCGGGTGAGTAGGCGGGCAGCAGGAACACTGTCAGCCATGCGCGCTCGGCGATCAACTTGCGCATGGCGTGAGAGACGTGGGTGTTGAGGCGGTCCCAGACCAGCACGATAGGTGCCTTGAGGAGCTGGTGGACGCCGTCGACGAGCGCGATGAAGTCACGCTCGCCCATGCTGCGGCGTTTGCCTCTGCCCGCCCGGTGGGCGCGCAGGCGGTGGCACAGCCGGGTACGGGAGCCGGGCCGCATGGCGATCAGTCCGGCCACCGACAGCCGCCCCGAGCGTCGCCCGCTGACGGTCACGACCGGGGTGTGCCCGCGCCGGCCCCAGGTTCGTCCCCGGGGCGGCTTCCGCGTGAACCCTGCTTCGTCCTCGAAGCAGATGTAGCCCCCGCAGGCCGCCCGGGCTCTTTTACCTCCGCCCAGGTCACCTCCTTCCACACGGTGACGGCCCTCTCGTCGCGCTCGGCGACCCGCCGTGCGGGGACCTGCGGGCTGAAGCCGAGCCGGTGCATCAGCCTCGTGGCACCGGAGACGCTGTAGGAGACGTGGAACTTCCGGCCGATCAGCGTGGCCACCCTCGCCGCGGTCCACACCTGGTCCTCCACCCAGCCGTGGGCGGCCGGGCCCTCATCGAGGTACGCAGCCAGTTTCTCCAGACAGCGCGGGGACAGCCGGCAACGGGATCCGCTCGGGCCGCGGGAGGCCAGAGCCTCATGACCACCGTCCCGCCACAGCTGGTGCCACTGGTAGGCCGATTTCAGGCTCACCCGCAGTCGCCGTGCCACCTCCGGCGGCTTGATCTCCTGCTCGAACAGCTCGGCCGCCTGCATCCGCACCGACTCCCGGCGCCGACGTCCCGCAGCGGTCAGCCCGCCCCCATCCGCATATCTCACACACCACGGAATACAGCCACCGCTCCAGACCCATCAGGGACTTCGCAAAGATTCACCCTGGCGAGCCGAAGTCAGTAACCAGCTCAAGGCTCTGGTCGTCTCCGCCCCGGACGACCTCCGCGCAGAGCTGCGGAAGCTCAAGCGCCCCGCCCAGATCGCCTACTGCGCTCAGTTCCGCGACCGCCCGGCCCAGGACCTGGAGCACCGGATGACGGTGCGGGCCATGCGGTCCACGGCCCAGCGCGTCCAGGCCCTGCAGGCCGAGGCCAAGGAACTCGAGAACGAGATACTCGCCCTGGTGCGGCAGCAGGCCCCCGAGCTTCTCGGCTTGCTCGGAGTCGGGCCGATCACTGCCGCCCAGATCTTGGTCAGCTGGTCTCACCAGGGGCGATTCCGCTCTGAAGCCGCCTTCGCCTCTTTCGCCGGTGTCTCGCCGATCCCTGCCTCGTCCGGGCTGACCAACCGACACCGGCTCAACCGCAACGGCGACCGGCAGCTCAACCGGGCCATGCACACCATCACCCTGATCAGGATGCGACTTGATCCCTCCACGAAGACGTACGTCGCTCGCAAGATCACCGAAGGAAAGACCTCCCGGGACGCCCAGCGATGCCTCAAGCGGGTGATCTGCCGCCAGATCTTCAAGATCCTTGAGCGATCAGACCGAAACCGACTCGACAATGTCGAAGAACTCGCTCAAGCGGCTTGACACGATATAGCAGCCTCGGGGGCACACCGTCCCGGCCTCGGACGCTCCCGAGGCGGTCTGACCACCCGAGGGGAATGGAACGCCCGTCGTTCGCCTCGGCGGGTGACACCCGGGTTGCGATGCGATGCGGGCGGTACTCGACGAATCCACCACCACGCCGTGCCGGCCATCTGTACTGTGCGATGGACAGACGCGCACTATGGCGCGGTGGGGGAGGTCACTGGTGGGTTCCGTGAAGATCGAGCTGGCGGACGCGGTCGCGGCATTACGCGATGAACTCCTGGCAGCATCCGCACGCGGGGCCGGGGCTGATGTCGCGTTCCAGGTGGGGTCCATCGAGATGGAGTTCGCGGTGGAGCTGCGGTACGACGCCAAAGCCACGGGCGGCTTCAAGGCATGGGTGGTCACCGCCGACGGGGAGGCCAGTGCCGGGCGGACTCGCACCCATCGGATCTCGGTGACGCTCACCCCGCGGCGGGCGGACGGTGAGGACCTCTTGATCCATGGCGCCCGCGACCGGCCTAAAGGGCCGGGGGACGTATCCGGGCGCATCCGGAACTGACACCACTGCTCGGACAGATGAACACGGTGGATCCGGGGGCAGAGCGTGGACGACGGACGTGTGGTCGGGGTGGACGGGCCGCGAGGCCCCGGGTCGGGCTTTGCGATCAGCCGCAGTCTTGTGCTGACCTCGTCCCACGTCGTGCCGGACGTAGGCGGGGAGGTGACCTTCTTCCACCCCGGGGAGAAGGAGCAGTACACCGCCACGGTCGTCTGGCGCGGCACACCGATGGACAAGGACGACGCGGCTCTTCTCCGGGCCGAGAACGCCTACCGGGGACCGGACGGGGCCGCGTTGTCCTGGAAACCGGTCCGCTGGGGCCGGCTGGTGACGCACCAACCCGAAGTCCCGTGCCAGACCGTAGGACTGCCGAACATCGTCCAGCGCAAGCCGCCGGCCGACCTGTACCGCGTGACAGGCACGGTCAACCGCACGGACCGCTTCGCCAACAACCGCCACCTGATGCGGGTCGAGGAGCGCATCGAGGGCGGCGGCACTTCAGACCGTACGCGCTCCCCCTGGGGCGGCCTGTCGGGAGCCGCAGTCTTCTGCGATGACGTACTCGTCGGTGTCGTGGCCGTCGACTTCGCCGGCTTCGGGCACACCCGTCTGGAGATCTCACCCGCTTACGTCCTGCTGAATGATCCGGCGTTCCAGGATGTTCTGGCCGAGGACCATCTGCCGACACGGATGGAGCCGGCGGAGTGGCAGCGGCTGTATGATCCGCCTGCGCCGCCGCTCCCCGGCGGTCCGCTCACCTCCCCCGCAGCGCTACTGGACGCCCACAGGGCGGTGGTGCCCTTCCGGGGCCGGGCCCGACTGCTGCACGAACTGGGCATCTGGTGCGATCAACCCGGTCTCGGAGTGCGCCTGGTACACGCGCCCGGAGGGCAGGGCAAGACGCGATTGGCCCTGGAGTTGGCCGATCGGCTGGAAGCGAAACGCTGGACTGTCGTGTGGCTCACCGACCATGCCGACGATGCCGCCGTGCAGAAGCTGGCGGACGCGGCTGTGCCTCTCCTGGTGATCCTGGACCACGCCGAGACCCGCCTCGGCCGGCTCACCGTTCTGCTGCGGGCCCTCGCCGCACACCGAGGAAGCACGCCGTTCAAAATGCTCCTGCTAGCCCGTACCCGCGGAGACTGGTGGAACGCCGCCCGTCGCGCGCATCTTCCGGTCCAGAACGTGGTCGAGGCGGCGCCTGTGACCGCCCTACCCCCGCTGCAGTCGCACGACATCGACATCCGGAAGGCATACTGCCAGGCAGTGGACAGCCTCTCCCGCGCCCTGCACGGAGTGGACGGCCGACAGAACGACGACTGGCCCACCATCGCCAGGGATCTGAAGAAGAACTGCCGGGAGCGCCTCCGTTCCGCCGAAGACCTTCAGGGGGCGCTCACCCTGCACATGACGGCGCTCGTCGATCTGCTGGACGCCGGGACGCCGGACCCGGCCCATGACGTGGACGCCCCCGGCCCAGTGTTGGACGAGCGGCTGCTGGATCACGAAATCGCCTACTGGGAGAGCGCCGCCGATCGCTCCGGAACGGGGCTGAGACGGGAGGACCTCCCACAGGCGCTGGCCGCGGCGTTCCTGTGCGGCGCCGACGACGGCCGACAGGCAGACACCCTGCTGCGTGGGGTGCCGGTGCTGTCCGACCTGAGCACCAGGCACCGCTACGCGGTCAGGGACTGGATCAGCGCCCTCTACCCGCCCCAGGGCGGCAGAGTCTGGGCAGAGCTCCGGCCGGACCGGTTGGCCGAGTACTTCGTCGGCCGGCAGCTCCGCGACGATCCCGGCCTCGTGGACGACCTGTTCGCCGACAGTGGACTGACCATGACGCAGACCACTCGTCTGCTCACCGTCTACGCCCGCGCCGCCGCTCACCCCGCCCACCGCGGACTACTCGACGCCGAGCTCACTGCCTTGTGCGTACGCCGCAAGGACATCCTGCTCCCGGTGGCCGTGGACGTCGCCACGCGGGTGGAGCGCCCGGAACCGCTTGTGTGCGCCCTGAAGGAGCTGGCCGAGCGCACAGACGCGACTCCTCAGGACCTCGCGGACCTCGCCGACCGCCTCCCGCGGCCCACCCACAGCCTGGGGCCGCTGGCCGTCCAGGTGACGCAACGGCTCGCGGCCATCCACCGCGAGCAGACCGAGGCGGACCCGGCCCGCCTGGCGGACCTTGCCACGACGATGCGGCGGCTCACCGGCCGCCTCGGCGACCTGGGACGGCGCAGAGAAGCCTTGGCGGCTGCGGAGGAAAGCAGCGAACTGGCCGCGCGACTCGCCGACAGGGACGGCCGTACCTACCTCCCCCAATACGCGGCCAGCCTCATCAATGTGTCGGTTATGCTCGGCCGCCTCGGGGAGCGGGAGAAGGCACTCCGCCGCGCCCGCGCAGCGGTGCGCGCATACGAACAGCTCACCGACGGAACAGACGCGTCGCCATCTGCCGTCCACCTGAGCGAGCTGTCCCACGCACTCAGCGCCGTCTCGACCGCCGAGGGGGAACTGGGCCACTTCCACGAAGCGCTCGAGAACATCGGCAAGGCCGTCAGCCTCCGCCGCGACCTGCTGGAGCAGTACGGCGAGACCTACAAGCCCGCCCTCGCCGACGCGCTGAACAACCAGGCCATCTGGTTGAAGGAATCAGGGCGCCCCGAGAAAGCCATGCGGAAGAGCCAAGAGGCCGTGGCGCTGTACCAGGCGCTGGCCGAAGAGCGCCCGGACGCCTTCCGCCCCCGGCTCGCCATGACTTTGGGAACACACGCCAACTGTCTCTCGGCCACTGGCCGGTACACCGAAGCGCTCGCGGCGAACGAGGAAGCAGTACGCATCCGCCGCCGCCTGGCCGACGAGAACCCCAATGCCCACCTCGCCGACCTCGCACTCAGCCTCAACTCCCTTGCGATCAACCTGGACAACGAAGGACGACACGACGACGCCCTTCCGGCGGCTGCCGAGACCGTGGACCTCTACGAGCAACTGGCGGACAGGGAACCGTCGGTGTACACCCCTGAGCTCGCCGCGAGCCTGAACACGTACGCCAACCAGCTCAACACCGCGGGAAGGAACCGGGAAGCATGCGAGGCCGCCGGAAAGGCGGTCGACCACTACCGGTCCCTGGCCCGGAAGGAACCGGGTGTCTTCACGGCGGATCTCGCCATGAGCCTGACCACGCTGTCCAGCCAGCAGGACGCCACCGGGCAGTACGAGGAAGCCCTCGCAAGCGCCCGGAAGGCGGTTGCCCTTCACCGAAGGCTGGACGAGCGGCGATCCGACGCCTTCCTCCCGGGCCTGGGGATGAGCCTCAACAACCTCTCCCTCCGCTGGAAAGCCATGGGCGGGCTCGACAAGGCCCTCACGCTCATCGACGAGGCGATCGGCATCCAGCGTCGCCTCATCGCGGCCGGCCGGACGGGCCCAACTCACACCGCGCTGGCCATGGCCCTGGTGAACAAGGCCAGTTGTCTCTTCGCCATGGGGCAGAGGGAAGCAGCCGTCCAACCGGCAACGGAAGCGGTGAAGTTGTTCCGCCGCCGCATGTCCCGGAGCAACCCGGACGCGTACAAGCCGGAGCTCGCCACCGCCTTGTCCGTCCTCGCGGCTGTGCTCACCACCACCGGGCACAGAGTCGAGGCGCTGGACAGCTGGGAGGCGCTGGTCAAAGTCCGAAAGCCCCTGGCGGCGCGCGACAGCGCAGGCCATGGGCCCCACTACGTCAACGAACTGCTCATGATGGGCACCCATCGCTCCGCGTCAGGCCGTCACGACGCCGCGGTGGCTGCCCTGAGGCAAGCCGTGGCCACCTGCCGCAAGCTCGCGTACCACGACCCGGACCAGCAACGCTTCCAGCTAGCCGTGTCCACGGCCGTTCTCACCGCCGTCATGACACAGGCAGGCCGGCGCCGCGAAGCGCTGCCGACGGCCGAAGAAGCGGTCACGCTGCTGCGAGATCTGCACCAGGATGATCCGGCGCAGCGGCCGGTGTTCGCCGACGCGCTGGTCCTCCTCGGTGTGCTCAGGCACTGCGTGGGACATGCGGAGGCACGCCATGCCCTCCAGCAGGCCGTCGACATGGCACAATCCCTCGCTCCGGCCGTCCAAGGCCCCGTCCTCACCCGAGCCCTTATGGGTCTGGGCACCTGGGCCGGGGAACAAGGGCAGACCGCCCAGGCCATGTCCCTCCTTACGCAGGCGGTCGCTGTCGCCCGGTCCACCCCCGAGGATCCCGGCCAGGCAGCCGCCCTCGCGTCCGCCCTTTGGAGCCTCGGCCGCTACGCCCCACGGGACGAGGAGGGCAGTCGTGCAGCGCTCAGGGCAACCGCAGAGGCGGTGGAGATCTGTGACAGCCTGGTGCGGGCGGACGCCACCGCGCACGAACCCCTTCTCGCCGACGCGCTGGCCGTCCACGGCCTTCGCTCGGCCGTAGCGGGACAGTATGCCGAGGCCCTTCGCATCACTACGGAGGCCCTTGACCTCAGCCGCCGCCTGGCCGACGCGGACCCCACCGCCCACCACATCCGCCTCGCCGACGCGCTTTCCGCGCATGCCGAGGCCCGGCTCCTGGCGGACGTCCACCACGACGAGGCCCGCGAGACCGTGGCGGAGGCTCTCACCCTTTGGCGCGGCGTCTCTCAGCACGAACCCGGACTCGCCGCCCCACGCCTCTCCCAAGTCCTGGACACCTACACACGGCTACTCGGCGATGACCCGGACTAGTAGGACTCCGTTAGGTTGTTCTGTCTCTTGGGTTGGGCTGGTGGCATCCCGCACACGATTCCTGAACGCATCGACCAGATCCTCGGCCGCCTGAACCGCGGCATACGCGGCGGCCGGCCACCCGGCTTCGACCGAGGCATCTACCGCCACCACAACGTCGTCGAACGCTGCTTCAATCGCCTCAAGCAGTGGCGCGGGCTGGCCACTCGCTACGACGAGACCCGCGAGTCCTACCAAGCCGCCGTCGCCATCGCCTCAATCCTGCTCTGGATCTGACCTTTGAAGACGATCTCTAGTCGTCGAGCGCACGATCGCCTGGCTCCACGGCTTCCGCCGCCTACGCATCCGTTGTCCGGGATGGTTCAGGAAGCCTTGGCGGGCAAGGCGTCCGAGGCGGCTGGACCGGAGCGGGATCGGATATTCGGTGGTCTCTCCGCCGCATGAGGCCGCAGGATGGTGCGCATGACTTTGGCCACTCCCGTACTGCACACCGCTCGCCTGCGGCTGCGGCCCTTCACCGACGCCGACGCGGACCTCCTCTTCGCGCTGCACAGCAGCATCCACGTGATGCGCTACTGGGACTCCGCGCCGTGGAACGAACGGGCTCGCGCCGAGCGCTTCGTCGCGATGTGCGGGAAGATGGCGGACGAAGGCACTGGGGCGCGGGTGGCCATCGACCTTGCTTCTGACGGGGCGTTCGTCGGCTGGTGTGGTCTGACCGAATGGGACCCGGTCTGCCGTAGCGCGTCCTTGGGCTACTGCCTCGACGACGCGATGTGGGGCCACGGCTACGCGACGGAAGCCGCACATGCCTTGCTTCGGTGGGCATTCGACACACTGGACCTGAATCGCGTTCAGGCCGAGACCGATACGCGCAACGTGGCATCTGCCCGGGTGCTGGAGAAGATCGGATTCGTGCGGGAAGGGACGTTGCGGGAAGAGTGCGTCGTGAACGGCGAGGTGTCCGACACGTGGGTGTTCGGGTTGATCAG
Source organism: Streptomyces pactum (assembly GCF_002005225.1). NCBI lineage: Bacteria > Bacillati > Actinomycetota > Actinomycetes > Kitasatosporales > Streptomycetaceae > Streptomyces > Streptomyces pactum. Next base: position 8,302,055 of record NZ_CP019724.1, on the reverse strand, counting down.
GCGAGAGTGGCGGCCGTCGGCCTTGCCGATTCCAGCCCGCTAGCAGCGGGCCAGGCACCGCCGCGGCATGAGGGTGCCGTTGACCTGCTCCACCCGTCACCGCTTCGGCTGCGGCACGAAGTATATGTGCGGTGACGTCTGGTCCGACTGCCGGAGGTGCGGTGGCCGAGCCTGTCCGTGTGCGGGGACTGACCGGCCAGGAGGGGCAGAAGCCGCAGAAGATCGTGCGCCGTGGCAGCACCAGCTCGGTGCGCCGTCGGCGCGCGGTGATGTTGCTGGCTTCGGTCGGCGGGAACCGGGTTCCGGTGATCGCCCAACTGGTGCAGGCCGACGAGGGCACCGTCCGGGACGTGCTCCACCGGTTCAACGAGATCGGCCTGGCCTGCCTGGACCCTCGTCTGGCAACCTGTGCCCGCGACGACAGTGTGCACCTCGCCTGCGGCCACTGGCCCTACAGAGGGGCAACCGTGAAACGGCAGACCGATGTCCCCCGCGGGCGCGAAGGAGGCGGCGAGGCTCGCCCATCCGCGCCGTGCGGGGCATCGGACTGTTGGCCTGATCCGTTTCGGTCCAGCAGGCAGCATCTGTCCGCCCGCCCCTCATTCGCCGCACGAGCCGGCGGAGTGACGGACGCGTCCACGCTCCCGTGCCATCACCGGCCACCACGGGAACGTTCTCACGGCACCGTCATCACGGCTCTTGGAGCAGCTTGCCGGCCGGGATGGTTGCCTCGGCGGTGTCGTAGGAGGTGCTGAAGGTGCCCTCGGGGCGGTGATGGAGAGCTTGGTCAGGGCTTCGGTCCAGACCTTCTTGGCTACCTTTCGTCTCACCGGGGTGTCGCCTGCGTCCGCCCGCTTGTCGAACCGTTTCCACGGTCAGTCTCCGGCGTGAGCGCCCCTGAAGAGCTGGGGCCCTCGTGCTTCCGCCCGCCCTCGGGAACGTTGGCCGCAGTCGACGGCGAGGGGATGAGATGCCGCAGAGTGGCGGGCACCCACCAGTTGAAGGAGCCTGCCAGCGCCATGACTGCCGGTACGAGCAGGGGCCGGATGATGAGGACGTCCAGGAATACGGACAGGGCAACGGTGACCGCGATCAGCTTGATGGTGGCCAGATCGGCTGCCGCCATGGCCAAAAGAACCACGAGGACGAGCGCCGCTGAGGCAGCGAACAAGGGCGCGGCGCTTTGGAGGCCCTGTGCCGTGGCCTGGACAGTGTCGCGGGTGCGCTGGTGAGCCTCGGTGATCCGAGCGAGCAGCAGGATTTCGTAGTCCATGGACAACCCGAAAGCCAGGAAGAAGGCGATCAGGGGAAGCATCAGGTCTGTGGTGCCCGTAGCCGTGACGTGGCCGACGAGCCAGGTGAAGTGGCCGTCCTGGAAGACGAAGACCATGGCGCCGAAGGTCGCGGTGAGACTGAGGCTGTTGACCACGAGAGCCTTGACGGGCAGGAAGAGGCTGCGTGTGAAGAAGAACAGCAGCAGCAGCGTGGCCAGGACAATGACAGTCACCGCTGCCGGCAGCGCCCGGGCGACCGCTGCTTGCGAGTCCAGGAACTCCTTCGTGGGGCCGCCGGCCATGACGGGTGCGGGCGCCGGCACGTCCTCGATTGCACGCACGAGACCGGTGGCGTCGCTGGAGTAGGGCAGGGAGGCGGTGCTGATCGCCAGCCACGTACCGCCGACGACGGTGAAGCGCTCATCAGGGGAGCAGACACTTTGGGTGGGCGAATCGGAGCACGAGGTTCCTACGGCTTTTCCGTCGGCGTATGTGCCGGTGGCCGTGCGCAGCCCCTGCACGTGCGGCAGACCCGCCAGCCGACGGGCATAGGCATCAAGGTCCTTCACTCGCTGAGCACCGGCGGGCTGCCAGCCGCGCAGGACGACATCGATATGCGTACGGAACTGCGGGAAGTCGTGGCGCAGGGTTTGCGCGGCGTGCACCTCCGGGGCGTGGGAGGGAAGAGCGCGCTCGTCGCTGAACCCGAATGCGGCATGCCGGAACGGCAACGCCAGGAGCAGCAGCACAGCGGTGACGGCAGTCACGACGACGAGCGGACGGCGCATGACGGTGGTGGCCAGCCGGTGCCAGCGACCGGTCGTTGCTGTACTGCGGCGCCACCGGGCGAGCAGGTCCCGTTGCGCCAGGCGTTCCCCCCAGCACGCCAGGGCCGCTGGGATGACGATGAGGGAAGCCAGCGAGGCCAGCAGGACGACGCTGATCCCGGCGAGCGCGAACGACCGCAGGAAGTACAGCGGGAAGAGCAGCAGACCGAGCAAGGACGCGATCACCGTGGCTGCGGAGATGACGACGATGCGTCCGGCGGCACAGGTGGCGCGCACCAGTGCCAGGGTGTGGGGGTGCCCGGCGGCGGTTTCCTCGCGGTAGCGGGCGACGAGAAAGAGGCTGTAGTCGACCGCGAGAGCCAGTCCGACGGCTGTGGTGAGGTTCAGAGCGAAGGTCGAGACGGGGGTGAAGGCAGTCAGGCCCCGCAGGATGGCGGCCGTGCCGGTGATGGCGACGACGCCGACTGCCACGGGGAGACAGGCAGCCAGGACACTGCCGAAGACACCGAGCAGCAGCAGGAGGGTGATGGGTAGCGCCCATGCCTCCATGCGGAGCATGTCCAGTGTGATGTGCCGCTCCAGTGCACGGGTGACCACCGCTTCCCCGGATGCTTGGACCGTCAGGGGCCCGCTGGACCGGGTGACGGTGGCCAGCACGGTGTCGGTGATGGTGCTTTGTGCGCGCTGGTCACCGTCGAGCCACAGGGCGATCAGCGCGGTGTGGCTGTCGGCGGACCGCAGCAGCGGGTCCGGGACGGGCCGGGCAGGCAGCGACGCTGGGTCAGGGCCGATGGGTCCGGTCCAGTAGGAGTCGGCGCCGCGCACGCCTGGTAGGTGGCGGAGCTGGTCCACGAGGCGGGTGCCCGCCGTCCGCGCGGCCGCGTTGTCCACGGAGCCGCGGCTGGTGGCCAGCAGCATCACTTCCGGCGTGCCTGCGTGGGTACTGTGACGCAGGATGATGCGGGTGCGTGCGGAGTCGGTGTTGTCGGTCAACCATCCGCCGTTGGTCAAGTGGGCGGGCAGGCCGATGGCGAGGAAGCCGCTGACCGCGGTGAACAGGACGGTGGCGGTCAGGATCCGCAGTCGGTTGCGGACAGCCCAGAACGTCAGGACGGCAAGCCAAGACGTTCGTGTGGCGGAGCAGCCGGGAGTGCTGGGGCGCGGCTGCTCGCTCATGAGTGATCACTCCTGTGGGCATCGGGGCCGATGCCTCTGTGGGCCGGTGAATAGGTTCAGTTGCTCAGGGCGGGACCGTGTGTGCGCTTGGGTGGCTGGTGCCCGAGCCGGATGAGGGCGCGCCGGGCGAGGTCGGTGATGCCGTGGGCGTTGAGGAATTCCAGGGTGGGTAGTTCGCACCCCAGCCGGTCACGGGCGGCGATCACCGCCTCGACGGCCATCAGGGAGTCCAGGCCGAGCTGGTCGAGCCGCTGGTCACGGTTCAGGCGGCTGGGGTCGATCTGGAGGATTCCGGCGAGGACCTCGGTGACGGCATCGGCGGCCAGCGTGAGTGCTTCTTCGGGGGTGGCGGTGGCGAGCTGGTGACGCAACTGGTCGCTGAGGTCCTCCGCGGAGGTGTGGGCGGGGATGAGACCGGCGAGGCGGGGGTGCTGCACCGCGGGCAGCATGCTGCGCATGCGCCTCCAGTCGATGCGGCCGACGGCGGTGACCGCGGTGCCGCGGGCGGCGGCGTGTTCCAGAGCAGCGCATGCCTCGTCGGGGCTGATGGTGCTCAGTCCCAGTCGGTTCAGCAGGTCGGTGATGCCGTGGCGGGCGGCATAGCCGGCTTCGTCGACGGCGCCCCAGGCCACCGTGGTTCCGGCTTGTCCTGTGGCTTGCCGGTGGCGGGCCAGTGCTTCCAGGTAGCTGTTGGCTGCTGTGTAGTGGGCCTGGTAGGCGTTGCCGACCCAGGCAGTGACCGATGAGCACATTGCGAACAGACGCAGGTCGCGGTCGTGTGTGAGCCGGTGGAGGAGGGCGCCGCCCAGCATCTTGGGCTCCAGGACGGTACGGAGGCGCTCATCAGTCAGTTCTACGAGGGAGGCGTCGTCCATGCCCATCGCGGCGTGGACGACACCCGATAGGGGATGACCGCTGGTGTCGATGGTCTGCAGGACCCGCCGTAGATCCGTTTCCTGGGTGACATCGGCGGCCACCACGGTGACCTGTACGCCGCGCCGGCCCAGCGAGTCGGCGAGGTCAGCAGCTTCGGGTGCCCCGGCCCCGCGGCGGCTCACCAGTGTCAGATGGCGGGCGCCGTGATCGGCCAGTCGGCGGGCGGCGACGGCGCCCAGCCCGCCCAGCCCGCCGGTGACGAGGTACGAGCCGTCCGTGGACAGCCGCAGCGGTTCGGCTGCTTGCACAACGGAGGGTGGCTCATCGAAGGTAATGATGATTTTGCCGATGTGGCGTGAGCGCTGCAGGACGCGCAGGGCTTCGTCCACCCTTGCCGCCGGATACGTCAGATGCGGCAGCGGCCGGTACGTGCCGGTGCTGACGCGGTTCACCACCTCCTCGAAGCACGCTTCGGCCTGGGGGAGGCACTCGGAGATCATCTGATGGGCGTCGATGCCGTAGAAGGCGATGTTGTTCTTGAAGGGGCGAAGCCCCAAGGGGGTGGAGGCGTAGATGTCGCGTTTGCCGAGCTCGAGGAACCGACCTCCGGGGCGCAGGCATTCCAGGCTGCGGGTAATGGCCTCCCCCGCCAGGGAGTTGAGCACGACGTCGACGCCTTGGCCGCCGGTGAGCTGCGACACCCGCTGGCCGAAGCCGAGCGTGCGGGAGTTGAGCACGTGCGACACGCCCAGCATCCGCAGCAGATCCCGCTTGGCCGGTGTGCCGGCGGTGGCGATGACGCGTGCACCACGGCTTTGGGCCAGTTGCAGGGCCGCCAGTCCGACGCCGCCGGCTGCGCCGTGGATCAGGACGGTCTCGTCGCGCTGGAGGCGGGCCAGACGCTCGAGGGCGTGATGGGCGGTGAAGAACACCACCGGCAGCGTCGCGGCCTCGGTGCAGCTCATCCCATCCGGGACGGGGCCGACCAGGCGTGCGTCCACGGTGACGTGTGAGCTGAGGCTGCTTGGTGCCAGGGCGTAGACCCGGTCGCCCGGCCGGAAGGCGGTGACGCCCCGGCCGACCGCGGTGATGGTGCCGGAGCACTCCAGTCCGAGGGCCGGGCCCCCCGGCAGCGGTGTTTCGGCGCCCGGCGGCAGGAGGCCGATCGCCAGCATGACATCGCGGTAGTTCAGCGCTGCCGCCTCGACGGCGATGACGACCTCGTTGTCCGCGGGCGCGGCAGGATCGGTGGCGGTCCAGGCCAGTCGAGGCTTCAGCCCGGCCTGATCCAGCCGCAGCGTGTACGCCGTCGAAGCCGTGTCGGCGGGGCGTGCGACGGCGGGTGCTTGTGGTCGCACACGTGGCACGAAGCGGCCGTTGCGGGTCAGGACGACTTCGTCCTCATCGCTGGGGTGGAGAAGTTCGGCCGCCAGGCGCTCCGCGTCGTCCGCGGGTCGCGGGCCTTGCTCAAGGGAGATGCGCCGCACAGCGAGTTGCGAGTGTTCGTTGGCGAGCGTGCGCGTGGCCCCCCACAATGCGGCATCTTCAGGGTGAGCAGGGACTTCGGGGGCCGGGTGCAGGCCGCTGGGCCGGGTGACGACCCATAGTTGGGCCGGCGCCGCGCGGGAGGTGTCGGAGCAGGCGGTAGCCAGTGCCCGCAAGGCGCCGAGCCGTGCTGTTGCCTGGTCGGTGACGGCGGTGGCCTGATCGCCTGTGGGGTCGCTGTCGAAGATCAAGGCGACGTGGACGGAAATCTGGTCTTCGGTCCACCGGGCTGCCTGCTCTGCGGCCTTCGCGCACACGGTCGTGCGCACTTCGGCGCCGGCCCGGGCGAGTGTGGCAGCCAGATGACGGGCCAGAGGGCTGTCCGTGCTCTCGGCTGCCACGATCCAGCGGGTGGTGTCGACCGCCGGGAGCCCGGGAAGGGCGAGCGGTGCGGTGCGGGCGGCTCGCTGGGCGCAGATGACGGAGTAGTCGAGCTGGTCGGCAGGGTGGTCGTGGCCGAGTTGGGCGACCTCGCCGAAACCGCAGGACTGCAGCAGCGGCCCCCAGGCATCAGCCGCCAACAAGGGGGAGTACTTACGCAGCGAAGTGTCGGTGAAGTTCCAGAACCCTTCGAGGGGCCCGAATACGGGCGCGAGCAAACCGGGGTTGTGGGTTTCGAAAGCCAGCAGTTGGCCATCGTCAACCAGCAGCCACGACACCTTGGCAAGGGTCTGACGCAGATCGGTGGTGGCGTGCAGGACGTTGGTGGCGATCACCAGGTCGAAGGAGGCTTCGGTGAAGCCCTGTTCTGCTGGATCCTCCTCCAGATCCAGGCACTGGTAGGTGAGGAAGTCGGCGTCTGCGAAGCGGGACTGGGCGTGGAGGAAGAAACTGGCTGAGCGGTCGGTGAACGTGTAGGTGGTGCGCTCCGGCGGCAGTTCGTCCAGTAGCACGGCGGTACTGCCACCGGTACCGGCCCCTACTTCCAGGATGCGCAGTGGTCGGTCGGCAGGCCAGGCGGCCACGATCTCCCGGAGGAGACCGCGAAGCAACTGATTGTGGAACCTGGGCTGCGCGGCATCGCTGTAGAAGTACTCGATCAGGTGCCGGTCGGGCTCGTCGAAGAGCAATTGCAGTGGATCCCGTTCGCCGCGCAGCACCTCGGCCAGGTGCAGGCTGCATCGGCCGAACAGAATCGCTTCCACGACATGCTGCGGAAAGGCGGACATCGTCTGGCGGAAGTGCTCCAGGGACCGGCGCTGAGCGGGCAAGCGCCAGCGCTGGGGCTCTGCCGGCTCAGCAGGGACGGGCTCGATGACGCCGCATGCTGTGACCCGGGCGAGCAGCTCGGCCAGCCGGGCATGTTGACGCAGCATTCCCGCGTCCACCAGGTCACCGACGCTGAACTCTTGGACACCGGGAGGCAGGAGATGAGCCAAGGCGTCGGCAATCAGGTGCGCACACGTCTGGTGCAGGCTGTTCAGCGCGGCGTCGTGGCCGTCGCGCCGCCATGCCTCCTCCAGCACCTGCTGATGCGGTTGGACGGCCTCGGCCAGGATGTGTGGCGAGGGGAGGGGGGCCGAGCGGTTGCGATCGGCCGTGGTGGGAGCGGAACGCAGGGTGCTCACAAGGTGCTGGACGGGATCGGTGACCGCGTCCGCCAGGCGTCGCAGCCGGGCCCCGGCCATGACGGCGCAGACCTGCCCATCGGGATCGGTGATGGTGATGTCCCAGCACTGTTCACCGGTACCGCGTTCACGGGCCCGCACATGGATCAGCCCGGTGTTCGGCAGTTCCTGCCAGATCTGCAGCGCGTCGACTCCCACCGGCAGGAAGGGCTGGTAGAAACCGTCCACGGCTGTGAAGACCGCTCCGGCCTGCAGGGCTCCGTCGAGCAGCGCGGGGTGAGCGTGGTAGCCGTCCGCAGGAGCGGTCTGCGTGTAGGTGGCCACAGCCTCGTCCTGGCCGAAGTCAAGGTGGGTGAGGACCTGGAAGGCCGGTCCGTACGACAGGCCGGCCCGCTGTGCACGCGCGTAGTGCTCGCTGCCGGCCATGCTCGACCGCAGCCGGGCGCGGATCGCGTCGATGTCCATGGGCTCGGGCCGGTCCGCAAGGAGGCGCCGTACCCGGGCGCGGGCGTGCAGTTGCCATGCCGTCGACGGGCTGGGTCGTGCCGCGATCTCGAGCGCCTGGTCCTGCTCGCTCAAGGAGACCTGGACGTGTACGTCCGCCGTGTCGTCGTTCCACGGCACGTCCAGCGCCCTGAGGATGAGCAGGTTGTCGACTTCGACCGGTGCGTCATGCACGAGGCGTCCGGCAGCCAGAGCCATCTCCAGATAGCCGGTGGCCGGCATGACCACGCTGCCGGTGACCTGGTGATCGGCCAGCCACGGCAGCCGGTCCGGTTCGATGAGCGTGGACCAGGTGGGCTGTTTGACCGGCACACCGACCCCCAAGAGGGGATGCTGCACGGGTCCCGTTTCGCCGAGGCTGCGCAGCCACCACTGCGGATCGCCGTGGAACTGCCGCTCACGCTGCCAGCGGTAGGAAGGCAGGGCAACCAGTCGGCCCGGCACGCGGAAGATGGTCTCCCAGTCCGGCCGCGCACCGACAGCAAGGAGCTGGGCGACCGCGGTGGCCACCGCGGTCGGCGCGTCGACGGCCCGGGCGCACGGCGCCAGAATCAGCGAAGGCCGCTCGGCCGCCCGCATCGCTTTGCGAAGGTAGGGCCGCAGCACAGGGTGGGGGCCAATTTCTACGAAGGTGTCGTACCCCTCTGTGAGGAGGTGCTCGAGCGCGGGCCCGAACGCGACCGGCTCCCGTACGTTGCGCCACCAGTAGTCCGCGGTCAGCTCCCGGCCAGTGGCCGGCAGTCCTGTCACCGTGGAAACGAGCGGAACGCGCGTCGCACCGGCGTGGAGGCTGGCCAGGGCAGAGGTCAGACCCTGGCGAACCGGGTCCATGGCCCGGCTGTGGAAGGCGTAGTCGAGGTCGAGCAGGCGGAAGAACACGCCACGGGCTTCCAACTCCTGCCCCAGCTGGGCAAGGCGCCGCCCGGGCCCGCAGATGGTGACGTCGTCGGCGCCGTTGACCGCGGCGATCTCCAATACTCCGCCGTAGGGTGCGATCTCCTTGACTGTCTGCTCCCTGGACGAGCTGACGGCAGCCATGCGACCGGTTCCCCGGGTGGCGGCCTGCGCGCGGCTGCGCTCGGCCACCACCAGTGCCGCAGCCGGCAGATCCAGCGCCCCGGCCACATACGCGGCGGCGATCTCCCCGACGCTGTGCCCAAGGACGGCGGCCGGGCGGATCCCCCTGGACCCCAGCAGCTCGGCCAGAGCGACCTGGAAGGCGAACAGCACCGGTTGGGCGACCTCCGTGGCCTGCATCCGCCCGGCGTCAGCCGTCTCCATCTCCTGCTGTACGGACCAGCCCAGGTACGGCTCGAGGGCCTCGTCGACGCGGGCGACTGCGCCGCGGAAGACCGGCTCCTCACGCAGGAGGTCAGCGCCCATACCCGCCCACTGGCTGCCGTTGCCCGCGAAGGCGAACACCACCCGGCCGTCGTTCAGTGCCTGCCCGGTCGCGGTGCCGGCCGGGGGCGCGCCCTCGTGTGTGCTGAGCGCCTCCAACAGCCTGGCGCCCTCCTCCGCGGTGCCCGCCAACACCACCGCACGGTGCGGGTGGGCGGTGCGCCGACGTGCGGCAGTCCAAGCCACGTCGTACAGGCCCCGCTCGGACTCCTGCCGGAGACGTTCGGCCATGGCGGCTGCCGTCGCGTCCAGAGCCTCCTCGGAGCGGGCGGAGATGACCACAGGAAAGGTGGCACGCCCGTCCCAGCTCGTCGGCCGCGGCGCTGGGGCAGGGGCAGGGGCGCTGCCCAGGATCACGTGAGCGTTGGAGCCACCGAAGCCGAAGGAGTTCACGCCCACCGCCAGCGGGCCTTCGGCCGGAAGCGGCAGGGGTGCTGTGCACGGTTGGATGCCCAACCCGGCGAAGTCGATATCCGGGTTGAGAGTATCGGAGTGCAGCGTGGCAGGAACATGCCGACGCTGCAGGATCAGCAGAGCTTTGAGCAGACCGGCCATGCCGGAGGCCGCTTCGAGATGCCCCAGATTGGACTTGACCGATCCGATCGGCAGTGCGCCGTTGGTACGGTGCCTGCCCAGTGCCCGCCCGATCGCCTGGCATTCGACGGGGTCGCCCGCCGGCGTGCCGGTGCCGTGGGCTTCCAGGTAGTTCAGCTCGCCAGCGTGCATGCCGGCACTCGCGTAGACCTGCTCGAGCAGGTTGCTCTGGGCGGTGGCGCTGGGCATGGCCAGGCCGGCGGTGCGGCCATCGCTGTTGGCGCCGCTGGCGCGGATGATCCCGTGGATGCGGTCCCCGTCCGCCAGAGCGTCGGCCAGCCGTTTCAACACGGTGACGCCGCCGCCTTCCGCGCGGACGTAGCCGTCGGCTTCGGCAGAGAACGGTCGGCAGCGTCCGGTCGGCGACAGCATGGAGGCGGCGGAGAACCCGACGAACCCCATGGGGTTGAGGAGTACGTTGACACCGCCGACCAGTGCCATGGAGCTTCGTCCGGCTCGCAGTGCCTCACATGCCTGGTGCAGGGCGGTCAGGCTGGAGGAGCAGGCGGTGTCGACGGCCATGCTCGGGCCGTTCCAGTCGAACAGATAGGAAATGCGGTTGGCGGCATTGGTCGAAGCCACCCCCGCCATGGTGTAAGCGGTGGACGAACTGCCGCCCACCATCTGCAGGTCGCCGTAGTCGCGGCTGGAGATGCCGACGAATACAGCCGTGTCCGATCCCGCGACGACATGTTGGTCGATCCCTGCGTCATCCAGGGCTTCCACCGCCATCTCCAACAGCAACCGGTGCTGCGGGTCCATGCGGCCGGCCTCGCGGGGCGAGATGTTGGAGAAGTATCCGGTGTCGAATCCGGCGATATCACCCAGGAACCCCCCGCATGACGTGTAACTGCGGTCTCCCCTGCGTCGGCGGCTGTCGACAAAGCGGCTGACATCGAACCGGTCAGCGGGGACGCTGCTCACCTCGTCGCGGCCTTCACCCAGCGTTTCCCACAGCCTGTCCAGGCCGGTGATGTCACCCGGCAGTCGGCAGGAAACGCCCACGATGGCCACAGCCTGGCCATCGTGGTCCACGGTGGTGCTGGCCACGAGTACACGCTCCGATGTCGTACGGATGCCGCCAGAGGAATCGTCCGGACACCGTCAGGCTGAAGGAATCCCGCCCGGCGGGACGGTTAGCGAGTGGATCTTAGAAAGGGATGACAAGCGGGTTAGACCGCAGCCGATGAGGCGCCGCCCCGTGGAGCGACGACACGGGGCGGCGTAACCGGCTGCTGACCTGCAGAAGCCGGTCCAACCACCCGCAAATCCGGGCACCGAAGCGCACGCCTGGGGTTCACCAGCACGGGTGAATGCGACCGTCACCTGTCCTCGTGGCACCGCGCAGCGCCGCACAGGGGAGCTCACGCGATCGGGTGATTGATGCCAGCCCGAGTGCCCGCGACCGGTAGTGTCCGCGCTGCGTGACGACGCCTGGTTCGTGGGACAGAGCACCGCTCCGTTCAGGGCTGGGACGGCGGTCATGGGCAATGCCGTCGCACTGGGCCCGGGTCGCGCTTCGCTGGCATCTTTCCCGCTGACGTCCTGGACGGTTTCTGTGAGCATGTCCCCACCTGTCGAGTCCTGCGCCGACCTGTCGATGTGTCAGTGGTGGCGTCCGTGCACGGTGCAAGTCATCGACGACGTGCCGGCCGGACAGCAGACGGCGGTCGAGGCGTTCGTGGAGCATTTGACGGCTTCCTTCGAATTCCAGGGCCACAGCGTGGTCGACCGCTCGCACGGCGACGTAGATCTGCTGCTGATGTGCGGGCACATTCCCGACGGTCCTCAGCCGCTGCATGAGCGCATTCCTGAGCGGTACCCGCCCCTGAGCGCCACACTTCGCCAACGCCACCAGCTACGTCGGACACCCCGGCATGTGGTGGCAGTCGTCGAAGTGCCCGAACGGCTCAGTTGCTTGCCGCACCCCGAGGTAGTCGCCGCCGCACGCACGGCCATGGGCCGCTTCGGAGCCGCCAAGGTGCTGTTCGTCACCCGCGGCAGCGCCCCTCGGCAGGTCACTGAGGCGACGTTGTGCACCATGGAGGGCGGCCACCCCACCGAGCACCGCAACGTGGCCGACCGCATGCGCGACCGCCTGGTCACCGCCGCCTGCGCCACAGAGGTCGGCGAGCACTACGACATCGTCCGCGACGCATTGCCCACCGATGCCTGGCAGGCAAGCCCCACTCCAGAGGCAATCGCCTCCGCCGGCCGCCGCATGGGAGAACTGGGCCTGCTGACCGCACCGGTGCGCGTCGCGGATTTCGTCTCCCCCCAACTGGCAGACATGTACGAGCTCTACATGGGAGTCCGCGGCTACAGCGAAGGAATGCTCTTCGCGTACGACCCCGACCTCGACTGCCTGATGGTCACCGGCTCCGGTAGCTGGGACGTCGACAAACGTGCCCTGACGCGCGAGCAGATCGTGGCCGTCGACCCTCACCTTGTCAACGGACAGCGCCTGCGCGTCCTGGCCCCACACGACACACTCCCGCTGCAACCATCCGTGGAGACATGGGAAATCTGCGCGCTGATGGAAGCAGTACCCAAGGTGCGCGTGAGCCGCGACGACGCAGGACGATGGCGGTTCGACCCGAACGGGGAACGACTGGTTCCGATGATCCGGGCCGGCATCCACGCGCACGTGGGCGTCACCGGGAGCGACGATTCGGTCATCGAGACCATCGAGCCGGACCGGCAACAGTTCCCCTACGGCTTCGGCTGCGGCACCGACCTGACCATGGAGGTAGCCCGCACGACCATCACCCGCTCCGCCGCCGTGCACGACCCCGACGACCACCGCCGCTTCGTACGCTGGCCACTCCTCTACCACGGCGAGATGGCCGTGGAACTATGGAAGCCCGGCTTGCGCCAGGAGTCGTTCACCGGCCTGCTGGACCTGTACGGCACAGCCGTGAAGTACACGCCGGATGACGTCCCCCAGCCGGTGTGAGCCGTGCCCACCGCCTTCATCACCGGAGCCAGCTCCGGGATCGGCCGCGCCTTCGCCGGGCAACTGGCCGCCCAGGGCTATGACCTGACGCTGGTGGCTCGCACCACCGCCAGCCTCGACCCGACCGCTGCCGCGCTGCGACGTTCTGGACGACAGGTACGGGTACTGGCCGCCGACCTGGTCACTGACACCGGCATCAACCGGGTCACGGCAGCTCTGGAGAGCCGGACGCCGGATCTCCTGATCAACAGCGCGGGCATGGGGCTCGGGGGTGCCTTCCCCTTCACGAACGCGGCGGCCGAAGAGGCTCAGGTGCGCCTGAACGTCGTTGCCGTCATGCGCACCACCCATGCGGCCCTTCCGGGCATGCTGCGTCGCAATACCGGCGCGGTCGTCAACGTGACCTCCGTGGCTGCCTGCGGACCCGCTTGGCTGGCCAGCACCTACCCGGCCAGCAAATCCTGGGTGCTCTCCTTCACCGAATCCATCGCACGCTCGGCGACGGTCCGACGCAGCGGTGTTCACCTCATGGCCGTCCTCCCCGGCTACACCCGAACGGCGTTCCACACCCGGGCTGGTATGGGCACCGACCACCTACCGGCATGGATGTGGCTGAGCGCCGACCAGGTCGCCAGTGACGCCCTGCGCGACCTGTCCCAAGGCCGACTGGTCAGCATCCCGTCCTGGCGGTACAAAGCCGCAGTCTGGGGCATGCGCCACCTCCCGCACCGCCTGACCGCCGCACTGGGCTGGGACTTCAGCACCGGCCGTGGAGCGCCGGCCGAACCACCGGGAACACGCGCATGAGCGTCCGCTTCCCGCAGCGCCGGCGGGCTGCGGGACGGAAGCCGCAACTACGCCTGTCCGAACTGTTGAAAAGCCACCGTTTCCCTTGGGTTTGTGCTGTCACCCTCGCCTGGTCCTCGACCGCGGCAGGACTGACCCTGCCGTGGCTGGTCCAGGACGTAACACGAGCCCTGATCGAGCAAAGCCCGGTCACACGTCCGCTCCTCATGCTGACCGCCCTGACCCTGGCCACAGCGCTGGGCCAGGCAGGTTGCGGATGGCTGCTCGCCCGGGTCGGGGAACGCCTGCTGCTCAACCTGCGACGCCACGTGACGGACCACATCCTGCGCCTTCCCATGCCCGCGGTCCGGGCCTGCGGCAGCGGTGACCTCCACACCCGCATCACCTCCGACGCCGCTCAGGTACGCGCCTGGGCAGAGACCGCTGTAGTGCACCTCCCAGCGGCAGGACTCGGGACCATCGCCACCCTCGCAGCCATGGTGGCCGTCGATCCGGTGCTCACCCTGCTGGCGTCCGCGGCATTCGTCCTCGCCGGCGCGCCATTGGTCGGCGTCCTGGCCCGCACGCGGCGCGCGGCCTCTGACCAGCAGGCCGCCCTTGCAGACCTCAGCCAGCGCTTCCTCTCACAGCTCGTGGCGCTGACCACCATCAAGGCATACCGCTGCGAGGCGCGAGCCACCCGAACCATCAGCCACGCGGCGAGCGATCTGAGCTCCGCCTCCGTCACCGCCGCGCGCCTGCAAGCGCTCATCGGCCCCTTGGTGGGACTGGGGCAGCAAGTCGCACTGGTTACAGTCACCGTCACAGCAACACACCGCATCACCTCAGGCGGCATGTCACTGGTCACCTTCAGCGCTTTTCTCTTCCTCCTGCTGTTCCTCCCTTCCCCGGTAACAGTCACCGCCCTCGGCATCGCCCACCTGCGGACAGGTCTGGCTGCCCGTGCTCGTCTCGAGACGCTGCTCGCTCTCCAGACCGAGCAGGAGCAACCCCGCACGAAGCCGCGTCCGGCCCCTCTACCAGTACGTCACGCCGTGGTCTTCCGAAACGTCACCTTCACATATCCAGGCACCGGTCGGCCCGTGCTCGACGGTTTGTCCTTCACCGTCCCGGCGACCGGCCTGACTGCCCTCACCGGCCCTACAGGAGCCGGCAAATCGACGGTCTTCTCCCTGATCAGCCGATTCTCGGAACCCGACGCGGGACATATCCGCGTCCTGGGACAAGAGGTCGGATCATGGCAGCTCTCGTCCCTGCGCCGCCGAATCGCCTACGTGGAGCAGCGCACCACCGTCCTGGAAGGCACCGTTCGGCAGAACCTGCGATTGGGCAGTCCTGACAGCACCTCAGACGACGACCTCTGGGAAGCGCTCAAGACAGTAGGACTGCATGAAGTCGTCCAACGACTCCCCTACGGCCTGGACACGCTGCTGGGCCGGGGGCAGGCACTGTCCGGCGGCCAGCAACAACGCCTGTCACTAGCCCGTGCGCTTCTCACTGGTGCCAACCTCTTCCTGCTGGACGAGCCAACCTCACAGCTCGATCACACAAGCGAACAGCAAGTACTTCAGCTCCTCCAACACCTCGCGGCGACACGCCCGATCATCATGGCCACACACCGACCCGCCACACTCCGCCACGCTCACCACACCATCGCCATCCCGCCCCCCGCGGACCGCAGCACCGATCCCGCGGAGGCCGTCACCACCCGCCTGCCTTCAGCCGCACACACCCAGACACCCGCCATACACCGTGCCGACGAAACCCACCACGACGAGGTTCTTACTCCCGCGCTCCCGCCCCCCGAAAGCGTCGTCAGGCCGCACTCCCATCAGGAGACTTCCGCGTGAGCGCCACCCCGCACCACACCAGTGGACCACTGGATCGCCTCTTCCTGCGCCTTGGCACCATCACCGGGTTCGTCCTGGACCTCGACGGACCGGCCCCACCACCGGAACAACTCGCTGCCCGCGTCATCCAGCGGGCGTCCAGCCTGCCCACGCTCAACCTGTCACCTCCCACGTCCGGCAAGCACCAGTGGAAACCGCACCTCGAAACACTCTCCGAAGCAATCCACGTGCACCGAAGCGAACCGCCCGGAGCAGAACAGGGCCTGGAGAGTGTCACCAACACAGTGCTCCGGCAGCCCTTGCCCAGCGCCCCCCACCCACCCTGGGACCTGTGGCTTCTCCCTTCCGACCGGTGTCGCTTTCGCATCTGCTACCGGGTTCACCACGCCCTGCAAGACGGAGCCGGCGCCGCACACACGCTCCTGACACTCCTGGCGGACCGACCGACGCCAGGCCCACACCCGCATCGTGCCACCGCTCCCACAGCCTCGGGTGCCCTCCGTGAAGGATGGGCCCTCACGCGCTCCCTGTTCCCCAAGAAGACCTGGCCCGTCCTGCACCAGCCCCCAACACACCGGACGCAGTGGACTTATCGAGACGTTCCCGAGGCGTGCGCGCGCAAAGCGGCACAGGCGCATGATGTGACCGTCAACGACGTATGCCTGGCGGCACTCGCCCAGGCCCTTCAGCACTGGCGTACGACCTACCTGGAGCCCACCCCGCGCTGTCCCGATGTACATGCCCTCGTGCCACTGTCTCTGCGCCAGGACCACGAGCGTCATGCGCCTGGCAACCGGGTAACCGGGCTTCGTCTCACCCTGCCCTCCTCTGCGCCTGACTTCGGTCAGGCCCTTCACTCCGTCCACCGTCAGACCCGACGGGTGCGTGCCACCCGCCAACGGGACGTATCGCGTGTGGCCCTCCGCCTGATGCCCTCCCGCCTCGGAGAGATGACGGGCAAGGTGATCACCGCCAAGGCGACATGCCCCTTGATCGCCAGCACGATCGGCCTCCCGGCTACTTTCACCTGCCAGGGAGCTCACCTTTACGCCGCATCGATGTTCAACGATCTGTACGACGAACGACTGAGTTACATCTCGTTCACCCGCGCCGCGGGCATCATCAGATGCGGCATGTTCTATGACAGCGCGCTTCCCGGTGCCCGCGCCATCCCGGAGTTCTGGAGCGCGAACTTGACCTCGGTCGTCGAAGAACTCCATTAGAAGCGCGTCCGCCTTCCTCACGCCCCTACTCCGCGATCACTGCTGGGCTTTCGATGAACAGGCCCACTGGAGCCGGCGTCGGAATGCGGCAGTCGTCATCAGCGGTGCGGCCGCAGAGGCGGAGCGAAGTGCCGAGGGCACAGGTTCTTGGAGTCTGGGCAGCACGCCATCACCCCTTCCGGTGCCGGATCGTCCAGTGGCTGCGCGGAGCTATGGGGGTACCGCCCGAAACAACGCAGGAAACGCCCTTCGCCGCCTCGTCCGACAGCCGCGCGGCCGCCACCAGCCGTCTTCGCCTGCCGACGGCTGCTTGCGGTCGCAGCATCGTCGCCCGCGTCGTACACGGGTCGTATGAGCGTCCACTGCGCAGCTCGAGCGGTGTAGGCGTACCGGGTGCCGCCACCGGCATCGGCACATCGGCGAGTGAAGCAGCGGCGGCGCTGGCGAGCGGGGTCGACCGTCCGGTGCAGCGCGGCACGTCCGAGTGCGTAACGGCTCAGCAGCAGCGCGATCTCCCCCAATGGCTCCCGGCCACACTCCACTTCACCGCCACCTGCATCCGCTACTGGCGAGACACACGGCCCTGCCCACACTGACCATCAGTTACCAACCCCTGGCCTGCACCCGTCGGGGGAATTGTTCACGTCGGTAGAAGTAGCTGCTGAACAATGCCGGCGGTGCTGCAGTCATGGAAACAGGTGACTGAGGGTCCGGAGGTTTCGGCGGTCGCACGCCGGCCATCGTTCGTCGGCTGGTGCTGTGGCCGCTGAGAAGCTGCTTCCGGGCCGTGCATGACAAGTCGAGCTGAGTCGAATCTGCGGTTGAGGAGGCGATTTCCGTGCACACGTCGGACATGCTGGAGGCCGAGGGGGTATCGCTGGTCAACCGTGGCTTGGCATTGTGGAGCCAAGGTCTGCGCGAGGAGGCTGTGACCCTACTGCGGCAGGGAATCGCCGTATGCCGCCAACTGGCCGTGGCGGAACCCGCCAAAATCAACCATCTGGCACTGGCCCTGAGCAACCTGGGCGGCATGCTCATCGACTGGGGCCGGCCGGCCGAGGCCATCCCCGTGCTCGAGCATTCGATCAAGATCACGCGGATCTACAGCGACAAGAGCCACGAGTTCACCGCCGACCTTGCGGGTGCGCTGAAGAACCTCGGCAGCGCCCTGAACGAGTGCGGGTCCCAGCCGGAGGCGATCGCGGTCTTGACCGAGTCGGCCGCGACGTATCGGAGTCTGGCGGAGCAGGGCAGGCCGCAGTACGAGGTCCCCTTGGCCCGGGCGTTGAACAGCCTGGGCAATGCCCGCGGCCTGGTCGCCGAGGCGAGGGACGACTTCGACGCGGCCATTGCCCTCCTGCGCCGTGAGGATTCCGCCGAGGCGGCGATGCAGTTGGCCGTGACGCTGGCCAGTCAGTGCGGAGTCCTGTTGCATCTGCACTGTAACGAGCATGCCCTGGCCAACTCCGAGGAGGCGGTGGCGATCTTCCGACGGCTAGGCGATACCAACCCCGGGGGTGTTGAGCCGTACTTGGCCAATGCTCTGCCCACCATGGCCAAGGCCTTGGTGGCCGTCGGCCGGCTGGACGAGGCGCACACCGCCGCCACCGAGGCGATCGGAATCGTCCGTAGGTACTCCACGGCGAATCCGGACGGGTGGCGACAGCAACTGATCCGGGCGCTCCGTGTGCTCGGTGACCTGCTCCCCACGCTGAACCGGCACGCGGAAGCGGCCGAAGTCGCCGAGGAACTCGTGCGGCTGGTCGAGGAAGACCGCCACGATGTCAAAGCCCTCCACCAGCCTGCCCCCGAGAAGCCCGAGAAGCCGAAGGGGTTCTTCTTCTCCCGCTTCAAACGCAGGCGCTGACAGGCTGTTTCGGTTCCTTTGCGCAGGAAGGCCGTGACCTGCGTCGGTCCCATGAGCCGGGTCACCACCCACCTTCGACAGGTGGCATGTCCCGTCGGTGGCGATCGTGGTCGGCCGGGTCGTTCTGGCGCGTGGACTGGCCACGAGTGCTCCCGCCTCACGCAGCGGGGTGGCGGCCTGCCGCGGATCGGCCAACTTCTCCGTCAGACGGACCAGACGACGCCGCGAGATCAGAAGCGGGCCGAGGGGCAGGCGCAGCCCGCCTCCAGCATCCGCTCCCGCCAGGCTCGGCTCCGCGCTCCGCGGGCGCTCCTTCATGAGGGGAGTCGCTCCGCGACGCACCGGCCAGCGCGCCACGCGGTAGCGAAGGTGGGCGAAGGTCACGGCTCTACGCCCCGGCGGGCAGTTCACCACTGTCGAAATAGACCACCTGCGTCTGCTCCGGTTGTTCGGCCAGGTGAAAAGCGGTGTAGGCATAATCGACCGCTCCCTGTCGCGGATGCCGCTCGGCCGTCAGCGGCTCGCGTTCCTCGGCTTGGGCCGCGGGCACGTGACCGGCAAGCTGGAGCAGGTGATCGCGCTCGTGACGGTCGAGCCGCAGCGCCGCGGCGAGGGCGTTGAGCACTTGTTCGGAGGCGCGGATCTCCCGCCCCTGCTCCAGGTACGAGTACCAGGTGGCGCTGATCCCGGCCAGCAGTGCCAGTTCCTCCCGGCGAAGGCCCGGGGTCCGGCGGCGGCCGGTCTGGGGCAGGCACCGGCGCCCGGCCTCCGAGTGCGCAACAGCTTCCCTGCGCCCCACCAGGATCTGCTGCCGCTCAGTACCCCAGCCCCGGCGTCAAGGACGGAGAGGACGAGTTCATGTCCGGAATCAAGGGCAAGGTCGTGGCCATCACGGGAGCCAGCAGCGGCATCGGCGAGGCGACCGCGCGACTGCTGGCCGAACGCGGTGCGCGACTGGTCCTCGGTGCGCGCCGGTCAGAGCGCCTGGCGGAACTGGTGGCCCGGATCGAGAAGGCGGGCGGCACAGCCGTACATATCCGCACCGACGTGACCCGGCGGGAGGACCTGCACGACCTGGTCGCGCTGGCCGGTGAGCGATTCGGCCGACTCGACGTACTCGTCAGCAACGCCGGAGTCGGCACGGTCTCGCCTCTCGACGATCTACGATCGTCGTGCGACCCACCGCCCAGAGCTGACCTCCTCCGCTCTTCCCCACGCGGACGCCGCACTCCCGGCCGCAGGAGAGGCAGTAGCCCGGCCCACTGCTCCCGCAGACAGGAGGGCTGCTCGCGGCCCCCGGCGCAGGGTCGCGCCAACCGTTCGACGGCACAGGCCTCACTCGTCGGCCGGGGTCCGGGCAGCCGGTGGGGTCATTCCCAGACCACGACGTTACGTCGCACGGGCACCGTCGAGGTGTCGCCGGCGAAGAGTTCGGGCGAGTGTGCGCGGATACGTTCGATGTCGCTGAAGACGGCCCTCAGGTGGGTGCGCATGGCCGTGTGGGCGAGCGGGACGTCCCCGCCGAGGATCGCCTCGAAGATCTCGTGGTGCTGGGCGGCGAACGCGGCCGGGGACACGTTCTCATGGAGGCCGAGGCGCCGGGCCCGGTCCAGGTGGCCCTTGGCCGCGGCGACGGTGGTCCACACATTGCCGTGTCCACTCAGCCGCATCAGGCCCTGATGGAACGCCTCGTCCAGTTCGAAGAACTCCTCCAGGTCGAGGTCGGCGCACTTCTGGCGGTTCAGGTTGGCCCGCAGGTCCTCGACGACTGCGGGGTCGAGCCGCTCGGGGAGGTCGTGGAGCGATGCGAGCTCCACCGCCTCCCGGAGGAACTGCGCGTCCGCGACCTGCGCCGGATCCACCCGCGACACGAACGACCCGATCTTCGGGAAGACCTGCACCAGGCCCTCCTGAGCCAGCAGGATCAGACTCTCCCGCACGGGCGTGCGGCTGACGCCCAGCGACGCGGCGAGTTCGTTCTCCGAGAGAGCCGCACCCGGGGCGAGTTTGAGGGTCAGGACCATCTGACGCAACTTCAGGTAGATGTCGCGCCGACTCGTCCGCCCGTTCGTTTGAGGCATGTGCACATCGTACGTAGACCGACGGGACAAGTATTGCCATGCTCCGCGACGGATGCTTGTATACAAGTACTTCGCGACCAAGGAGTACCTGTGAGCAAGATCGAACGCGTCGAGGTGTTCGTCGCCTCTCCCGGCCGGACCTTCGTCACTTTGCGCATCACCACCTCGGACGGAGTGACCGGGCTCGGTGACGCCACGCTCAACGGTCGTGAGCTGGCCGTCGCGAGCTACCTGCGCGACCACGTGGTTCCGCTGCTGATCGGCAGGGACCCCGCCCGTGTCGAGGACATGTGGCAGTACCTCTACAAGGGTGCCTACTGGCGGCGCGGGCCGGTCACCATGACCGCGATCGCCGCCGTCGACACCGCGCTGTGGGACATCAAGGGCAAGACCGCTGGGCTGCCCGTCTACCAGCTCCTCGGCGGCCGGTCGCGCGACGGCGTACTGGTCTACTCGCACGCCAGCGGCACCGACACCCCCTCGCTGCTGGCCGACGTCGAGCGCCATCTGGAACTGGGTTACCAGGCGGTACGGGCCCAGGCCGCCGTGCCCGGCGTCGGCGGCACGTACGGCGTGCGCAAGGGCAAGGTCTACGAGCCGGCCGCGACCGAGCTGCCCGACGAACAGCCCTGGGACACCGAGGCCTATCTGGGCTTCGCGCCCACCTATCTGGAAGCGGTGCGGGAACGTTTCGGCTTCGGCTTCCACCTCCTCCACGACGTGCACCACCGGCTGACCCCGATCGAGGCGGCCCGTTTCGGCAAGAGCGTCGAGGGCTGCCGCCTGTTCTGGATGGAGGACCCGACCCCGGCCGAGAACCAGGAGTCGTTCCGGCTCATCCGCCGGCACACCACGACACCGATCGCGGTCGGCGAGGTGATGAACTCGATCTGGGACGTCCAGCACCTGATCACAGAACAGCTCATCGACTACGTCCGCACCACCGTCGTCCACGCGGGCGGCATCACGCATCTGCGGCGGATCTTCGACCTCGCCGCGCTCTACCAGGTACGGACCGGGTCCCACGGGGCGACCGACCTCTCCCCCGTCAGCATGGCGGCCGCCGTGCACGTCGACATCGCCGTGCCGAACTTCGGCATCCAGGAACACATGGGCCACTGCGACGAGACAGCCGAGGTGTTCCGCACGGGGGTCACCTTCGCCGACGGCATGCTGCGCCCCTCCGAGGAGCCGGGTCTCGGCGTCGAGTACGACGAGAAGGCGGCAGAGCGCTTCCCCTACCGACGGCGCTACCTCCCGGTGGCCCGCCGACTCGACGGGTCGGTGCACGACTGGTGAGCGCCGACGCCCTCTCCCGACTCGACCGCACGGTGCTCCCCCGGCTCTCGCCCGAGCTGCGGCCCGTGATCGACCCCGCCGAACTGCGCACCCGGGTCGTCCACTTCGGTCTCGGCGCCTTCCACCGAGCACATCAGGCGGTGTTCACCGAGCACGCCGCCGCCCGGTCCGGCGAACCCTGGGGCATCACCGCGGTCGCGCCCCGGTCGGCCGGGACCGTACGAGCACTGCGGGACCAGGACTGTCTGTATTCGCTCACCGAACGCCGTCCGGACGGACACCGCACCCGCGTCGTCGGTGCCGTCGTCGGCGCACTGGCCATGGGACCCGATGCCAAGGCCGTCGACGCCCTGCTCGCCGACCCCGAGGTGACGGTGGTGACGGTGACCGTGACGGAGAAGGGTTACCACCGCTCCCCGTCTACGGGCGGGCTGGACACCACGGCGGGGTCTGTCGCCGGCGACCTCACGGCTGCCCCCGACGGACACCTCACCACGGTGGTCGGACGCCTGGCCGCCGGACTGGCCGCCCGGATGCGCGCGGGCGCGCCCCCGGTCAGCGTTGTGTCCTGCGACAACATGGCGGACAACGGCGCCGCGCTGGGCGGCGTGGTACACGACTTCGTCCGTGCGTCCGCCTGGCCGGACCGTGCGGAGATCCTGGACCGGATGGCCGAGGCCGTCTCCTTCCCCGGGACGGTCGTGGACCGGATCGTGCCCGCGACGAGCGAGGCCGACCGGGCGGCGGCCGGCGCCGCGCTCGGGGTGTTCGACGCCCTGCCCGTGACCGGTGAGCCCTACCGTCAGTGGGTGCTGGCGGATTCCTTCGCCGCTCCCCGGCCGCCCTGGGAGTTCGACGGCGCCCTGTTCGTCCCCGATGTCACGCCCTACCAGCTCACCAAGCTCCGGCTGCTCAACGGCTCCCACTCGGCCCTGGCCTACCTCGGCAGGGCCGCGGGGCTCACCACGATCGCCGAGGCCATGGCGACGGGCTGGGGCGAGCGCCTCGTCCGGGCGCTGTGCGCGGAGATCGCGCCCACCCTCCCGGCCGGCGGCCCCGGTCCGGCCGCGTACGCCGACGACCTCGTCGTACGTTTCCGCAACCCCGCCATGCACCACCTGCTGCGGCAGATCGGCTCCGACGGATCACTGAAGATCACGGAGCGCTGGCTGCCGGCCCTGCGCGAACTGCGGGCCCGGGGCACGAGCACCCCGGTCCTCGAACTCGCCCTCGCCGCCTGGGCGCACAGCACCGGCACGGCCGACGCACCCGCCGATCCCGTCGCCGAGGCGCTGACCACCTGTTGGCGGGCCACGGCCCGCCCCGCCGAAACCGTACGCGCGCTGCTGCGCGTGCTCGGCGCGGCGGACCTGGCGGACGACGACGCGCTCACCACCGCCGTCGCGGACCGGCTCCCCGCTCTGCGTGCCGGACGTGTCGAAATCTGAAGCCCCGTCGGCACCCGTCAGCCCAACGCCTCTCAGGCCGGGGCATCTGAGCCGCACTCCATTTCCCCGAACAACGGAGTTCAAGATGAAGGACAGCGTCATAGCCGCTCAGCAGGCGCCATCCGCCCAGCGCACCACACGCGATCTGACCCGGGCCGCCGTCTCGGGCTGGCTCGGCACGGCCATGGAGTTCATGGACTTCCAGCTCTACTCGCTGGCCGCCGCGATCGTCTTCAACAAGATCTTCTTTCCGGACGTCAGCCCGGCCATCGGGCTGATCGCCGCGATGGCCACGTACGGCGTCGGGTACGTCGCCCGGCTCGCCGGCGCCGTCTACTTCGGGCGGATGGGCGACCGGATCGGCCGCAAGAAGGTCCTGTACCTCACGATCCTGCTGATGGGCGCCTCCACCACCCTCATCGGCGCCCTGCCCACGTACGCCACCATCGGCCTCCTCGCGCCGGTGCTTCTCGTCGTGCTGCGCCTGGTGCAGGGCTTCGGCGCGGGTGCCGAGATCGCCGGGGCCACCGTGATGCTGACCGAGTACGCGCCCGTACGGAAGCGCGGTCTCATCTCCTCGCTGGTGTCGCTCGGCACGAACTCCGGAACGCTCGCCGCCTCCGGCCTGTGGGCCGTTCTGCTCGCCGTGCTCAGCGAGGATCAACTGCTCGCCTGGGGCTGGCGGTTGCCCTTCCTGCTGAGCTTCGCGCTGATGATCTTCGCGGTCTGGCTGCGCCGCAGTCTGAAGGAGAGCCCGGTCTTCGAGGAGCGCCCCGACGTGGTCGACGGTGTGGCACTGGCCCGCGACGAGGCCGAGTCCGCGATCGCCACGGCGGACAAGCACGAGGGCGGTGTCCTGGCAGCCGGTATTCGCCAGCGCAAGGGCAAGGCGTTCTTCCTCGCGCTGGGGCTGCGCTTCGGCCAGGCCGGCAACTCCGGGCTGATCCAGACGTTCCTGGTCGGCTACATCGCCACCAATCTGGCGGTCGGCCGGTCCGTCCCGACAGACGCGATCGTGTACGGCTCACTGGTGGGATTCGCCACCGTGCCGGTGATCGGCCTGCTCGGTGACCGTTTCGGACGCCGCACGGTCTACCTCGCGCTGTCGCTGCTGACCGTCGCCCTCGCCTTCCCGGTGATGCTCCTCGTCACCTCCGGCTCCACCCCGGGCGTGATGATCGGCATGGTCCTCGGTTTGAATGTCGGCGTCCTCGGTCTGTTCTCGCTCGAAAGCGTCACGATGGCCGAACTCTTCGGTTCCCGCAACCGGTTCACCCAGCTCGCACTCGCCAAGGAGATCGGCGGCATCCTCGCCACGGCGATCGGCCCGGTACTCGCGGCCACCCTCACGACCGTCACCGGCAGTTGGTGGCCCATCGCGGCGATGCTCATCGTCTATTCGCTCATCACCTTCGTCAGCGCGTTCCTCGCGCCCGAGACACGCGGACGCGACCTGGTCCGGCTGGAGGACGCCGTATGAGGGCGGTAGTGGTGCACGGTCCCGGCGACGTACGCGTCGAGGAACGGGACCGGCCGGTGCCGGGCACGGGCGAGGTGATACTGGCCCTGGAATGGGGCGGCATCTGCGGATCCGACATCGCGTACTGGGAGAAGGGCGCGTCCGGCACCGCTTCGCTGGCACACCCCCTCGTGCTCGGACACGAGTTCGCGGGTCGGATCGCCGCGCTCGGCAGCGGGGTCACCGGCCTCCGCGAAGGGCAGCCGGTCACCGTGCACCCGGCCCGACCGGTCGGTGACGGTGTCCTTCCCGACCGGATCGCCGGACGGACCAATCTCCACCCGAACGTCCGCTACTTCGGCTCGGCGGCCTTCGTCCCGCACACCGACGGCGGGTTCAGCGAGTACCGGGCGGTCCCCGCAGCCCAGATCCGCCCCATACCCGACGGTGTCGGCACCGAACAAGGCGCTCTGGCCGAACCATTGGCCGTGGCGCTGCACGCCGTGGGCCGGGCCCCGGAACTGCGCGGCCGTACGGTCCTGGTCAACGGCTGCGGGCCGATCGGCTCCCTGGTCGTCGCCGCCGCACGGTATCGCGGTGCGGGCCGGGTCGTCGCCGCCGACCTGACGTCGTCCTCCCTCGCTGTCGCCCGAGCCATGGGGGCCGACGCAACGTGCGACCTCGCCGCCGGCGAGGGGTTGCCCGAGGATGTGGAGGTGGTCTTCGAGGCGTCCGGCGCCCCGGCCGCGCTCGGGCCGGTGCTGCGGGCCACGGCCCGAGGAGGCACGCTCGTCCAGGTGGGCAATCTGCCCGGTACGGCCGCGGCCGCCGCTCTCGGAGACCTGGTGACCCGGGAGATCACCTGGGTCGGCTCGTACCGCTTCGTCGAGGAGATCGACGACGCACTGCGCGCACTGGGGGACGGCCTGGACGTGACCCCGCTGATCACACACCGCTTCCCGCTGGACCGGGCAGAGGAGGCGCTCGCCGTCGCCGCCGACCCGAGGAGCGGGAGCAGCAAGGTCATGCTGCGCCTCACCGCCGAGGCCACCGAGGCCACCGAGGCCGCCGAGGCCGCCGAGTTGTGACGCGGTGCGGGCCTTCGTGTACGGGCCCGCCCGCCACGCGGGGCGCCTCCGCGCTGTGCCTGCGCACCCTGCACTACGTGACCTAGTCCGCCGCCCGCACCGTCCGCCAGGAGAACTCAGTGCCCTTGCCGTCCCCTCCCCACGCCGCCGACAGCCAGGTGCCGGTGGCCGACATCGTGTGCGTCGGCGAGACGATGGCCGTCCTCAGCCCGCCGGACGCCCGCCCGCTCGCCGAGCAGCCCGTGCTCAGCTTGGC
Organism: Streptomyces pactum; assembly: GCF_002005225.1. Taxonomy (NCBI): domain Bacteria; kingdom Bacillati; phylum Actinomycetota; class Actinomycetes; order Kitasatosporales; family Streptomycetaceae; genus Streptomyces; species Streptomyces pactum. The sequence continues at coordinate 8,275,995 of NZ_CP019724.1, read as the reverse complement.
CATCGGCGGCGCCGAATCCAACGTCGCCTGCGGGCTGGCGGGGCTCGGGCACCGCGCCGCCTGGCTGAGCCGCCTGGGCGACGATCCGTTCGCCCGCCGCATCCTGGCCGAACTCACCGCGCGCGGCGTGGACGTGAGCGCCGTCGAAGCCGATCCGGACCGGCCGACCGGCGTCTACTTCAAGGACCCCGGTCCGGGCCGCACTCGCACGCACTACTACCGCGGCGGCTCGGCCGCGACCCGGATGGGACCGGAGCTGGCCCGGCAGCCCGTACTCCGCCGGGCACGCATCGTGCATCTGTCGGGCGTTGCCGCGGCCATCTCCGACAGTTGCGCCGGCCTCGTGGAGGCGCTGCTCTTCGGACGGGAAGGCCGCGACCTGCGCGGCCCGGTCGTCTCCTTCGACGTGAACCACCGCCCCGCACTCTGGCGCGACGGCGCGGCAGCCGCGCGGAGGCTGCTGGCGTTCGCCCGGGCCGCGGACATGGTGTTCGTGGGACGGGACGAGGCCGAGGAGCTGTGGGGCACCGCCCGTCCGGACGACATCGCAGCCCTGTTCGATCCCGTACCCCTCGTGGTCGTGAAGGACGCCGAGCACGGAGCGGCCTCGTACGCCCACGGGTCGCGGACGTTCGTACCCTCACTGCCCACCAAGGTGGTCGAACCGGTCGGCGCGGGTGACGCGTTCGCGGCCGGTTACCTGGCCGGCGTCCTGGAGAACCGCGACGAACGCTCACGGCTGCGCCTCGGCCATCTGGCGGCCGCCGCCGCGTTGCGGACCAGGGACGACGTTCCGGTCATGCCGCCACGCGCGGAGACCGACCCGTACCTCGCCCTGGACGACGACGCCTGGGCCACCACGGCACCGCGCTGAGGGAGGTGGACCCGGCGTGGCGTGCTCGCGCCGCAGGTCCAATGTGGTCACCACGCTCGGAACGCAGCCGTCGTACGAGTGGACGCTGACCGAAGAGACAGAACCTAGCCGATCCGTTCGGCCAGAGCGACGATGATTCCCGAGGGACCGCGGAGGTTGCAGAGTCGGTAGATGTTCTCGTACTGCGCCACCTCGCCGAGAAGTTCGGCGCCATGGCGGCGCAGGCGGGTGATCGTGTCGTCGATGTCGTCGACGGCGAACATGACCCGGTGCAGGCCCAGGGTGTTGGGTGGCGGGTTGAGCGGTCCGGCAGTGATCGCCGCGGGGGTGTGGAACATCGTCAGCTCCAGCTTGCCGTGGCCGTCCGGGGTGCGCATCATCGCGATGGCGCTGCGGACCCCGTCGAGGCCGACCGTCTGGTCTGCCCAGGTTCCCTCGATCTGCGCTTCGCCTTCCAGCTCCATGCCCAGCTCGGTGAAGAAGGCGACGGCAGCCTCCAGGTCGTCGACGACGACGCCTACGTTGTCCATCCGCTCAATCGTCACGGGGTACTCCTTCTTCGTCGCGCGGTCCGTTCCGATAACTGGTACCCCTGGGACGGAGCCGGTGCCGCGTTCTCGACGCCCGGAAGTGTCAATGTTCTGGCGTGAGGGACAGCCGGCCATCCGCCCGCATACCCACCTCGACTCCGCGGCCCGACAGGGCGGCTTCGCCCCTGGCCCCTTCACTCTTCCCGCACGGCCAACCGCAGCGTCTGGATCTCGAAGGGGCGGAGGGCGACGGGGACGCTGTTGCCGTCCGTGTCCGTCGTCGTCAGCGGGCGCTCCAGGAGGTCGGTGATCCGCGCGCCGGCGAGGGGGAAGCCCGTGCGCAGGACGCCCTCGGCGCGTCCGCCGCGGGACTCGTAAAGGCGTACGACGACATCGCCCGAGGAGTCGTCGGCCAGTTTGACTGCTTCGATGGTCACCCCGTTTCCTGCCACGGACACCACCGGTTCGGGGGCGCCCGCCGCGTTGGCCAGCCGTAGCGGCAGGTTGAGCGCGTAGCCCTCCGCGACCGCTTCCTCGATCGTGGCACCGGGCAGCAGCGCGTACGTGAAGCGGTGCCTGCCCTGGTCGGCCTCCGGGTCCGGGATGCGCGGAGCACGGACGAGGCTGAGGCGGACCGTGGTGGTCGTACCGCCGTCCTCGCGGACCGTGCGGGAGACGTCGTGGCCGTAGGTGGAGTCGTTGATGAGCGCGACGCCGTAGCCCGGTTCGCCGATGTGGACCCAGCGGTGGCCGGAGACCTCGAAGCGGGCCGACTCCCAGCTTGTGTTGGTGTGCGTCGGGCGCTGGATGTGGCCGAAGGCGATCTCGGCTGACGAGTGGGCCGCCCGGATGTCGACCGGGAAGCCCGCCTTGAGGAACTTCTCCGCCTCGTGCCAGTCGATGTCCGTCTCGAAGTCGATCCGGGGGCTGCCGGCGCGGAGTGTGATCGTCTGGACGATACTCGACCCCCTCCCGAAGGAGCGCTCCACGCGGATCGCCCCGAGCAGCGAGTGCTCCTCGACCGCTGTCACGGAGTCCGTGTCCAGCAGGTCCGTGTAGCGGTTCCTGTAGTGCTTGTCGACGTCCCAGGCGTCCCAGTGGTTCGGGAGATCGGTGTGCAGACGGAGCAGGTTGCCCTTGTCGGCCAGGACCTCGCGGCCGCCGGAGCGCAGATCACGTACGGAGGCCAGGGTGCCGTCCTCGGCGACCTCCACTCGGACCAGGCCGTTGTCCAGGACGCGGCCGGCGACCGTCACCGGCAGGGGTCCCTCACCGGCGCCGAGCGGTGCGCTGCCGTTCGCCGGGACGACGGTGTGGGCCAGGGAGCCGTCGGCGGTCCGAACGACCTCCCGGCGCTCGACCGGACTGGTGTTGAAGACGCGTGGGGCACCTGCTCCGAGCGCGGTGACCGCCTCGGCCGTCAGGTCCTCGACCTCCCTCGCCACGCGCGCGTACTCGGCCTCGGCCTCCCGGTGCACCCAGGCGATCGACGATCCCGGCAGGATGTCGTGGAACTGGTGGAGCAGGACCGTCTTCCAGAGCCGGTCGAGGCGCCCGTACGGGTAGGCGTAGCCCGGCACGTGGAGCGCGGCCGTCGTCGCCCACAACTCGGCCTCGCGGAGTCTGTGTTCGCTCCTGCGGTTGCCCTGCTTGGTGCGGGCCTGCGACGTGTAGGTGGCGCGGTGCAGCTCCAGATAGAGCTCGCCGACCCAGACCGGGGCGTCGGGGTACTCCTCGCGGGCCTTGGCGAAGAAGTCGTCGGGATGCTCGACAACCACTTTGGGCGAGCCTTCCAGGTCGGCGAGCCTGCGAGCCCGTTCCATGATCTCGCGGGTGGGGCCGCCGCCGCCGTCGCCCCAGCCGAAGGGGGCCAGTGAGCGCGTGGCGGCTCCCTTCTCCCGGTAGTTGCGCGTGGCGCGGGCCATCTCCACCCCGCTGAAGCGGGCGTTGTAGGTGTCGACCGGCGGGAAGTGGGTGAAGATCCGCGTGCCGTCGATGCCCTCCCACCAGAAGGTGTGGTGCGGGAACTTGTTGGTCTGGTTCCAGGAGATCTTCTGGGTCAGGAACCACTCGTTGCCCGCGAGCTTGGCGAGCTGCGGGTAGGCCGCGGTGTAACCGAAGGAGTCCGGCAGCCAGACGCCCTTGGTCTCGATCCCGAAGTGCTCGATGAAGAACCGCTTGCCGTGGATGAGCTGGCGGGCGACGGCCTCGCCGCCGGGCAGGTTGCCGTCGGCCTCGACCCACATGCCGCCGACCGGCGCCCACTGGCCCTTCTCGACAGACTCCTGGATGCGGGCCCACACCTTCGGGTGGTTGTCGCGCACCCACTCGTACTGCTGGGCCTGTGAGCAGGCGAAGATGAAGTCGTCGTATTCGCCGGCGAGCGAGGTGACGTTCGAGAAGGTGCGGACCGTCTTGCGCTTGGTCTCGCGGATCGGCCAGAGCCAGGCGGAGTCGATGTGGGCGTGGCCGACACCGGAGATGACGTGGGCGCTGGCGTTCGCGGGCTTCGACAGGGACGGCCGCAGCGCGTCCCGTACGTCCGCCGCCGTGCCGCAGACGTCGTCCAGGTCCAGCAGGTCCAGGGCTCGGTCGAGAGTGTGTGTGATCTCGTGGCGGCGCGGGTCGTGCTCGCCCAGCTCCAGCATCAGCTCGCGCAGCACCTGGATGTCCAGGTCGAGGTGCCAGACTTCCTCATCGAGGACGGCGATGTCGGCGCGCCGGAAGGTGTAGAGCGGTTTGTCGCCGGCGGTGAGGATGTCACCGAGCGGTGTGGTCCTCGCGAAGTCGTCGGCGAGGATGTCCGGATTGGAAGCGGCCTCCACCAGGTAGTCGATCCGCTCACCGCCGGTCGCGGGGTCGGCGATCGCCACGTACTGGTTGAACGGGTTGACGGCCTTCAGCGGGGTGCCGTCCGTGAGATGGACGAGCGCCTCGGCCTGGTTGCCCGGCCAGCCGCCGACGAAACCGAGGTCGATGACGGCCTCGACGCGCTTGGCGGCCCATTTCGCCGGCACCTTCCCGCGCATCCGGAACCAGGTCGTGCCCCAGGGCGGCCCCCACGGGGTGTCCATGGCGAAGGGCTCGTACGGGGCCGCCCCGGCCTCTTCGAAGGAGACGGGCTCCCCCGGTGCCTGCCAGGCCTCGACTTCGAGAGGCACGGTGGCCGCGTAGATCGCTGCCTTGATGCGCTGGTCGTGAAGGCGCTGGACGCGCTCCTCGATGCGTCGGCGGTCGTCGTGCATGAAAGTCTCCAGAGAGGAAGGGAAAGCGCTTACTGCACAATGGATCCGACCAGGATGGACTCCGGCACATCCTGCGACCTCGCTCCGTTCACTGAGTCGACGAGCGGGTGCGGGGCAGCGGTTCACGGCCTGTCCCCCAGGAGCTCGGCTCGGCGACGGCTCGCGCCGCTTACGCCGGACCTGTCGCACGGTGGTTCCTGGAAGGCGACCAGTCGGGACGGTGCCGCTTGCGACCCCGCGGTATGAGCGCGCCCAGCCCTCACCGCCCCGTGGTTTCACGACCGTGCTTTCCACGGGGCGGTCGGCGAAACGGTCAGCCGAGCCGTACGGACAGCCCGCGCCCGGTGAAGACCGGCTCGGCGGGAACCCCGTCCACCGTGATGCTGCGGAACCGTCCTCGCAGCGTCCGGGTCTCAAGCACCGGCAAGACGGCACCCCGCCGCGGACGGCATGAGGTGTCGAGTCGGACGACGAGTCTGCTGTCCCGGCCGAGCAGCACACGACGGCTCACCTTCAGCGCGGGGACCCGGTCCCCGTCGAGCGTCACGTCGAGAGTCGTACCGGCCGCCTGGATGTACGAGCCCCGCACCCACAGCGGCGAAGTCGCGTGCAGGGCACCGCCCTTCACCCGTACGTCGCCGCAGCCGAGCGCGTTCGTCGAACCGGTCGCGAGGACGCCCTCCTCCAGCGTGCTGCCACCGGTGTAATCGTTGTCGCCGGTGAGGGTCAGCGTGCCGCTGCCGTGCTTGACGAGCGCGCCCCGGCCGCCGATGTCGTTGCGCCAGGTGTCGGTGGCGCCGAAGCCCCCTGCGGCCGCCTCCAGCGTGACGTGCACGTCCGTGTCGAAGGCCCCGTAACCGTCGGCCGCGGCGAAGAGGTTCAGCCGCCCCCACTTCTCGAAACCGTCCAGGAGGACGTAACCGGCGGGCAACGCGGTCGTCCTGAGCACCTCGCGCCGCTGGGCCGCCGAGAGATACGGCAGTCGTGTCTCCAGCAGGACTTCGGCGCCCTTCGGCACGGTCATGCGGTCGTCTACGTGGCGTCTGGGCAGTACGTACGTCAACCGGGGGCCGAGCGCACTCCAGTTGGCGGAGCGGTCCGCGTACGGATCGGTGTCCGGACCGGCCGAGTGGGCGTAGCCGTACAGGGTGTCGGGGTTCGTGCCCGTCTGCTCCTGGAAGTACGCGGCGGCCTGCGCACGGGCGGCCGCCTTGAGGCCGGCGTTCTTCGGGTCGGCGAGCGCCGCCGCCGCGAGGGCGGTGGCGAGGGTCCGGCCGCCGACCACGTCCACGGTGGAGTGCATGCCGGCCACGATGCGGGTGTGGGCGAGCTCGGAGGCACGGGCCACCAGTTCCTGGAACCGCTCGGGGACCGCATAGCCCATGGCCAGGGCCGCGAGGTAGAAGGCGTTCGTGTGCCCGCTGGTGAAGCCGCCGTCGTCGGCGGGGTCGGTGCCGCGCTGCCGCAGCAACTGCGGGACGACCACGACGTCGGACTCGTAGACGGGGAAGCCCTGTTCGTCCGTCCTCCCCGTCTCGACGACCTCGTTGTCCTCGTTCATGCGCCACGGACGGGGGTACTGGTAGGCGAGCTTGGAGGGGTTGCTCGACGCGAACGGACCGCGCACCGTGTCGACCAGTTCCGCCACCTTGCCGAGGTCCGAGTCGTGGGAACCGGCGCCCAGCGCGGAGCCCTCGGGCGCGTCGGCCGGGAGCGTGTCGTGTATTTTGCCCGCCGGGATGCCGTCCGGCGCCGAGGTGATGCCGGTGACGGCCTTCGCTCCGCGCTTGTAGAGGTCGGCGAGCGGTCCGAGGCCGGTGATCACCGCGTAACTCTGGTGCTGGCGGTCCTGGACAAAGGCCGTGCGGGCCTCGGCCTCCGTGCGGCGCCGGGTGACACGCGCGCAGTAGCGCATGTTGGCGCGCAGCACGTCGGGCATGAGTGAAACGCCGGTGTTCCAGGCCGTGCCCGTCTTCCAGATGCGGGCGAAGCCGTCGAGGATGTGCACGGCCGCGTTGGTCTCGGACGTGAGGTTGCCGATGGCGTTGGTGGTGTACGCGTCCACGAAGGCGGCGGACGTGCTGGTGACCACCGAGGCCGCGGCCGCCGGCCAGGACACCGCCACGGGGCCCGCGACCAGCCCGGACGAGACGCCCACGGAGGTCCGCAGGAACACACGGCGGTCGACGGCGGCTCTGTCATGACGGTAACGGGGGTGCGCACCGGGCATGAGGGTGCCTCTCCTTCTGAAGTCGCGACGGGAGGGAAGACGGCGAGAACGGTGAAACGCGAGAGCGGTGAAACGCCAACGGCACGCGAGCTGAACCCGGACTTCTCACGGCGAGTCGAACGCCCGGGTTCTCCGGACAGCGGTCGACGGGGTGTTCTGAGCAGCAGGTGCGGCCCGTGTCACCGCCGGCAGAGACGGGCAGGCGCCACCACTTCCGCACCCGGCGGCACCCGAACCGCTCTCGGCGACGAAACCGGCACCCCTGTCCAGGCCGGCGGCGGTTGCGAGGAGTTCGGCGTCGCCCACCGCGAGGCGGGGGGTGCCGAGAAGAGCACGGGGTACGCGGAGGACCCCCTCGCACCGGCGAGGTGCCTCACAGGCGGGCCCGCCTGTGGCCACCGTGGCCGTACGCACGCAGCGGGGCAACACGTCGTCGGTCAACGCGGTCGACCCCGTGGAAGCGGACAGGGCATCGCGCGTCCGCTGCCCCCTGCTCCTGCGCGCGTGATCGGTGACCGCACTCCGCGTGGGGCCGGGGGTTTTCCCGGCCTTCGCGAGAAGGGGGGTCTTCGTGCCGTCCACGTCGGCGCTCGTAAGTGGCACGAAGACGCACCACGTCGGTGCCGACGACGATGGGCATGGAGTTCTGCACGGAGCCTCTCTCGTCGTTGCGCGGTCCTGCGCATGCGAAGCGAACGGCGGGCGAACCGTGTCCCTGAACGGGCGATCGTTTCTTGGGGCGAGCACTAGGGAAGCCCCGGGACGGGCTTCTGGCGAGCGCGGCAGGCGGGTGCCGCGCGAGTTCGTTAGGAAGCTAACTAACGAAGTAGGGTGCGTCAAGGGATACGGAATTCCGGTGCCGTACAACCTTTTTCGACCGACCGCCGCGGCATGACCTGGGAGAGCCCATGAAGCTGAGTGAGAGCGCCCGCGCGGTGTTCGCCGTCCTGGCGGAGGCGGGCACCGCCACCCGGCCCCAACTGGCGGCCGGCGCGGGGCTGTCCAAGCCGACCGTCTCCTCGGCCGTCGCCGAATTGGAGAGCGCCGAACTCGCCGCCCATTCCGGCACCGTCTCCGGCGGCACCGGCCGCTCCGCCGCCGTCTACGGACTCGGGCCCGCCGCCGGCGCCGTCCTGGCCGTCGACCTCGGCCCCAGCCACACCCGGGTGCGGGGCTGCGCTCTGGACGGCACCCTGCTCGCCCACGGCACCGGGCTCCGGGAGGAGTCCGCCGACACCGTGCGCAAGGCCCTGGACGCGCTGCCGGCCGGAGCCCCGCTGCGCGCCGTCGTCGTGGCCGTGGGCGACGTCGCGGCACGGGACCGACAGGGCGTCGCGACGCGCCCCGCGACCGCCAAGGCCGGCCCCGCCTACGACGCCATGGCCGTCGCGCTGCCGCCCGGTGCCCCCGTCCACCTCGAGAACAACGTCAACTGCGCCGCGCTCGCCGAGCTGCACGAAGGCGCCGCGCGCGGCAGGGACACCTTCGGCTACCTGCGCATCGGTGTGGGTATCGGCCTCGGCATCGTCGTCGGCGGCCACGTACTGAGCGGGGCGAACGGCGCGGCCGGAGAGGTGGCCCGACTGCCCTACCCCTGGGACGACGGCACTGAACCGCGCCATGAGGCCCTGGAAGCACACATGGGCTCGCGCTCCCTCCTGGGCAGAGCCGCGGAGGCCTGGCAGGGCACCGACGGCCCGTGCCCCCGGACCGTCGAACGGCTCTTCGCCCTTGCCGACGAGGGACATGGCACGGCCCGTGCCGTGGTCGACCGCCACGCGGCCGACATCGGTCGGCTCGCCGCCGCGGTGACCGCCGTGCTGGATCCGGGACTGCTCGTCCTGGGCGGCGGCACGGGCGCGTATCCGCAGCTCCTGCCCGGTGTACGGGCCGAGCTCGCCCGGCTGAGCTGGCCCACCGACGTGGTCAGCAGCATGGTCGGCGACAACGGCACCGTGGCGGGCGCGAGCCGGCTCGCCGTGGCCCATGGCCGTCAAACCGTGACCGGTGGTATGCGGGCGAAGCATTGACGGCTTACGTGTGGGTCTGCCAATGTCCGGACAAGCGCTTTCCATAGCCGGTGGGACCCGGCTCTGAGTGAGGCGTCCCGCCGTACACGCAGTACGGCAGCCGTGCGAGGGCGCGCTCGTACGGCCACGGCCCGCGGGGGCCGGGGATTCCCACCCGTCAGTGCGCCGCGGCCGGGCGAGGCCGCGCGCAGGAGCGCCCGCCCCTTGGAAAGACCCGAGCCGCTCGACCGGCCAGGGGATCCGTCACGCACTCCAGGAGGACCCTGTGGGTCACCAGATCTCGCGCAGAACCCTCTTCCGCACCGCGAGCGGACTCGCCGTCACCGGAGCGCTCGGCAGCGCGCTCAGCGCCTGCAGCGGTGGCACCGGCGCCGGCAGCACCAGCAGCGACCTGACCATGACCTGGTGGGGCAGCGACGACCGGCACAACGCCTACAAAAAGGCGCTCGCCCACTTCCAGCAGGAGAACCCGGAGATCAAGATCCGGGAGACCTACTCCGGATACGAAGGCTACTTCGACAAGTTCAACACCAACATCGCCGGCGGCAGCGCCCCGGACCTGCTGCAGATGGACACCGCCCTGGTCGCCCAGTACGCGCGCAAGGGTGTCCTGGCCCCCATCGACCAGTACGTCGGCAAGGCTCTGGACCTCACGGGCTTCTCCAAGACCCTGCTCGCGGCCGGCACCGTCGACGGCAAGCTGTACGGCGTCCCGTCCGGCATCGGTGTCAACCAGCTCACCGTCAACCGGACCGGCTTGGAGAAGCTCGGTCTGAAGCTGCCGGACCGCGAGTGGACCTGGGCCGACCTGAGGAAGATCTCCCAGGACGTCCACAAGAAGAGCGGCGGCAAGGTCCACGGTGTCGACGACGTCGGCGGCGGCGCCCTCCAGGCCTTCGAGGTCTTCGCCCGCGAGCACGGCCAGACCTTCTTCTCCGACGACGGCAAGAAGGTCGGCTTCACCGCCGACACCCTCCAGGAATGGTGGGAGTACTGGGCCGAGATGCGCAGGCTCAACGCCTGCCCGCCGCCCGCGATCACCTCCGCCGCGCACAACGACCTCACCAAGAACGCGGTCGTCATCGGCAAGGCCCTGTTCACCTTCGACATCGGCGTCTACGGTGCGGGCGGCTCCATCACCGAGGCACAGCTCGACTTCCTGCCCACCCCGCAAGGCGACTGGTCCAATGCCCGTGAGGGCAACTACGTCAACGGCGGGGTGCTGCTGAGCGCCACGAAGGCCAGCAAGAAGGTCGCCGACTCGGTGAAGGTCATGACGTTCTTCGCGCAGGACGAGACGGCGATCAAGGGCATGCAGTTGCTGCGCGGCATCCCGCCGACGGAGAAGGCCCGCGACCTGATCGCGTCGAGCCTGACCGAGACGGACAAGCTGAACATGGAGTGCGCGGACTACATCTCCCAACGCGTCTCGAAGGCGGCCAACGCCCTGCCCGCTCCGGCGCCGCCGCCGCAGGGTGCGGACCAGATCTGGGACCTGCTGTTCCAGTCGAACCTCGCCGTCGCCTTCGGCAAGAAGACGATCAAGGCGCAGCTCGGCGAGTTCTTCGACCAGGCAGCCGGGATTCTGGGCGGCTGAGCGCTCCGCTCGGCCGACGTGCCGTTCGGGAACCGCGGGCCGGTCGCGCCCGCCCGGGGGGCGCGGCACGTCCGCCGAGCAGCGCCGCACCAGTCAAAGACCGGGGAGAGGGCCAGGGAGAGCCATGAGTATGACCACCGCGAAGACAGACGCGGCAGTGAAGGAGCAGTCCGCTCCCGTGACCCCGTCCGACCAGCGGGAGCGCGACCGCATGCGCCGCCGCCTCGCGAGAAGGCGGGGCGGGGGCTGGTGGCCGTACCTCTTCCTGGCCCCCTGGTTCATCGGCCTGTTCGGCCTGACGATCTACCCGATGATGGACTCGCTGTATCTGTCCTTCACCGACTTCGACCTGCTGACACCCGCGCAGTGGGTCGGAGTGGACAACTACGACAAGATGTTCACCGACGACCCGGTCTTCTGGGACTCGGTGCACGCCACCCTGCTGTACGTCGTCGTCTCGGTGCCGCTGAAGCTGGCGCTCGCCCTCGGCGTGGCGATGCTGCTCAACCGCGACCTGAAGGGCATCGGCCTCTACCGCGCCGCCTTCTACCTGCCCTCCCTGCTCGGCGGGGCGGTGGCCATCGCCATCGTGTGGCGGCAGGTCTTCGGCGGTGACGGCCTGTTCAACGACTTCCTCGCCTGGTTCGGCATCAAGGGCCAGGACTGGATCTCCAGCCCCGACACCGCGCTCTACACGCTGATCCTGCTGGCCGTCTGGCAGTTCGGCACCCCGATGGTCATCTTCCTCGCCGGTCTGAAGCAACTGCCGAAGGACGTGTACGAGGCGGCCGCGATCGACGGTGCCAGTCCCGTCACCCGGTTCTTCAAGATCACCCTGCCGTTGCTGACCCCGATCGTCTTCTTCAACGTGGTCCTGCAGATCATCGACGCGTTCAAGACGTTCACCCCAGCCTTCGTCATCAGCAACGGCTCCGGCGGACCGCTCAACTCGACCATGCTGTACTCCCTCTACCTGTACAAGAAGGGCTTCACCGACCTCCAGATGGGATACGCCTCGGCGCTCGCCTGGGTGCTCTTCCTGGTCATCGCAGGCTTCACGGCGGTCAACTTCATCGCCAGCCGCTACTGGGTCCACTACGACGACTGAGCGAGGAGTCCGTCCACCATGTCCGCCACCACCACGGCCCCGAAGTCGCCGCTGCACAGGCTGCGCTCCGCCACCGGTTCCCGCCGCATCTTCATCCACACCGTGCTCATCGGCGTGGCGATCGTCATGCTCTATCCGCTGCTGTGGATGCTGAGCAGCTCCCTCAAGCCCGACACCGAGATCTTCACCCAGCCCGGGCTCGTCCCGAGCTCGCTGCGTCCGGAGAACTACTCCGAGGGCTGGAGCGGCTCCGGCAACTCCTTCTCCCTCTACATCACCAACTCGCTGATCGTCACGATCGGCGCGGTGATCGGAAACGTGATCTCCTGCTCGCTGGCGGCCTACGCCTTCGCGCGCTTCGAGTTCCGCGGCAAGAGGATCTGGTTCGGTCTGATGCTGGGCACGCTGATGCTGCCCACGCAGGCCGTGCTGATCCCGCAGTACACGATCTTCTACAACCTGACCTGGATCAACACGTTCCTGCCGCTGATCGTCCCGAAGTTCCTGGCGGTGGACGCCTTCTTCATCTTCCTGATGGTCCAGTTCATCCGCTCCATCCCGCGTGAGCTGGACCAGGCGGCCATGATGGACGGTGCCAACCCCTTTCAGATCTACTGGAAGATCATTCTGCCGCTGATGAAGCCGGCCCTGATCACCACCACGATCTTCACCTTCATCTGGACGTACGACGACTTCCTCCACCAGCTCGTCTACCTGCAGCAGAACGACAAGTTCACCGTTCCCCTCGGCTTGACGCTGTTCCTGGACCAGACCAGCGGCTCCTCCTACGGCGCGATGTTCGCCATGTCGACGCTCGCTCTCCTGCCCACACTCATCTGCTTCCTCATCTTCCAGAAGAGACTGGTGGAAGGCTTGTCGACCTCGGGCATGAAGGGCTGAAACGTGCATCTCCCCCACCAGCGTGGCCAGGTGCACCACCTCTCGGACGACCCGGCTGCCTACGACGCCGTACTGGCCGGCGTCACCGAGGCGGCGTTGGCCCGGCTCGCCCCCGAGGGCAACCTCGAGAACCGGGCGGCGAGCGAGGACATCGGCGACACCTCACTCGGCATCACCTCACTGCTCGCCCTCGCGTGGCACCGCACAAAGGACCCGCGCCTTCCCGAAGCCGTGCGCCGCAGCCTCGCCTTCCACCTGGACTCGCGGGTCTTCACCGAGGACAACCCCGGCTACCCGAACCTGACACTTCGCGACTCCGGTCTGCCGTACGCCCGTTACGTCCTGGAGGCCGGCGCGCATCCCGTGGGTGACTGGCCCAGCACGGTGTGGGCGCTGCTCCAGGCGGTGAACGTCCTGGACGCGGCCGACGGGCTCGTCGACGAGGAGCAGTACCGCGAACTCCTGGGCGTGGCGGGCGGTTACTGGCGCTGGCTCACCCAGGCCACGGTCTTCAACCCGCAGGACGCGGCGAACCAGGCCATCGGATGCGTGGTCGGCGGACTGATGCTCGCCCGTCATCTTCCGCCCACAGAGGGCGAATCGGTCCGGCGACGGTCCATGCGGCTGTACCTCGACGAGGTCCGGGCCCGGCGTGTGCGGGACCGGGGCGCGCTCCTGCCTCCGGAGCACGGGGGCGCGTACGACAACAACTACGGGCCGATCTCCCTGTCGTTCCTCGCCCAGGCCCACCGGGTCAGCGGCGACGAAGTCTTCGCGCGGGACGGTGACGCGCTCGCCCGCTACATCGACGCGCGGGTCTGCGGGAGCGGCTTCGACATCGGCGGTCCGCGCTACAGCGAGCAGCACTCCGCCTTCGAATCCGTCCTCGGGCTTCGGTACTTCGGCCACCGTGTCGGTGCCGACATCGGCCGCTACGCCGGGGACTCGCGCTGGGCCCGGCACGCGGTCGGGGCCGACGGAGAGGTGGACGGGCACTTCGCGTTCCTGCTCGTCTGGCAGATCCAGGACTCCACACGCTGGCACCGCACCCCGAGCGAAGCACCCACCCGTCACCAACTGCGGTCGGGCACGGTCACGGTGTCCTTCGACGACCGGATGACGCCGTCCGTGATCGAGGCGGGCGGCACGGCGCTCGTCGCGGCCGCGGTCAACCGGCAGCACGGATTCGGACCCGTGACGGACACAACCCTGCTGTGTCGTCCGATGGGCTCGGTGCGGGTGGCGGATCACCGCGTCGGGAGGCTCGCGGCCAAACTGGTGAGCAAGCCGGTCGTCGGCCGGGACCATGTACTGCGCCACGTCCGGTCGCTGTACGTCACGGACGGCACGCGGCTGTGGACGATCGTGGTCGTCGAACGGCTGGGCGGGGACGGCTATCTGCTCGCCGGAATGCCGTACGTCGCGGCGGACGGCGACCGGTTCCGCCGGGTGGGTGACCTCCCGCTCGTCGCGGCGGCCGGGGCCCTGCGTCTCACGCACCCTGAGGAGGGCAGCCCGGACTCGTTCGACGCCCGCGCCGCACTCACCCAGCAGCAGGCCGCGTTCGAGCTGGCCGCCGATCCTCGTGGGTATGGCGACCCCGACGCGGGCTGGCGGCACCTGCGGACCTCGACCGCTCTGGAAGCGGGACCCGCGCCGGACGCGCCGGACGGGCTCGACGTCTTCGCGGTGCGCTACGGGGTGGCGGCCACCGAGCCCCTGACCATGGTCTGTGAGCGGACGGAGGAAGGGCTGGTGCTGCGCACGGAGTCCTTCACCGCAGTGCTCGGCGGACCGGACCCGCACGGCGAACCACAGCTCGCGCTGGTTCCCGTGACGCCCTGAGCTCGCCGGCCTCGCCTGAGCCTCCGGCCACGCACCGGCCGCGTCGCAGGCCTGTGGCATCAATCAGCCGGTGGGCCATGAGGCACAGTTCGTTGTCGGGCGCGGATTCCTCCGGCAGGCGGCGGGTTTCCCTCCCGAGCGGCGCCTACCTCGGGGAGCTCGCCGGGAAGTCGGATGGCTGCGTCGAGAACGGCGGCGGGGCTGAGCAGCTCGCTGCCGAGGCCGTGCGCTCCGCGGTGGAGCAAGCCGGCTACGAACTCACAGCATCCCAGGCCCGATCCGCAGCGGCAGGAGCCGGAGTCCACACCACCGCCCTTCGCAACTTGCGATGGCCGCGGGCGTTCGGGGGACTCACGCCGGTCGGATGCAGGGCTGCAGGAGAACAACAATCGCTTATGGACCGGCCTCTCGCTTCATACTGACTTCGGCTCGTCAGGGTGAGGCAGGTTCGTCGAGAGTCAGGCCGGTGCCGGCTATGAAGCCGTCGAGGGTGCCGGGCCGGTACTGAAGGCGCTTGAGTCGGTTACGGACGAGTGCTTCGAGCCGGTCGAGCGCGACGACGGCGAGGTTGGCCAGGCTGCGTTTGATGTGTGCCCATACCCATTCGACGGGGTTGAGGTCGGGTGAGTAGGCGGGCAGCAGGAACACTGTCAGCCATGCGCGCTCGGCGATCAACTTGCGCATGGCGTGAGAGACGTGGGTGTTGAGGCGGTCCCAGACCAGCACGATAGGTGCCTTGAGGAGCTGGTGGACGCCGTCGACGAGCGCGATGAAGTCACGCTCGCCCATGCTGCGGCGTTTGCCTCTGCCCGCCCGGTGGGCGCGCAGGCGGTGGCACAGCCGGGTACGGGAGCCGGGCCGCATGGCGATCAGTCCGGCCACCGACAGCCGCCCCGAGCGTCGCCCGCTGACGGTCACGACCGGGGTGTGCCCGCGCCGGCCCCAGGTTCGTCCCCGGGGCGGCTTCCGCGTGAACCCTGCTTCGTCCTCGAAGCAGATGTAGCCCCCGCAGGCCGCCCGGGCTCTTTTACCTCCGCCCAGGTCACCTCCTTCCACACGGTGACGGCCCTCTCGTCGCGCTCGGCGACCCGCCGTGCGGGGACCTGCGGGCTGAAGCCGAGCCGGTGCATCAGCCTCGTGGCACCGGAGACGCTGTAGGAGACGTGGAACTTCCGGCCGATCAGCGTGGCCACCCTCGCCGCGGTCCACACCTGGTCCTCCACCCAGCCGTGGGCGGCCGGGCCCTCATCGAGGTACGCAGCCAGTTTCTCCAGACAGCGCGGGGACAGCCGGCAACGGGATCCGCTCGGGCCGCGGGAGGCCAGAGCCTCATGACCACCGTCCCGCCACAGCTGGTGCCACTGGTAGGCCGATTTCAGGCTCACCCGCAGTCGCCGTGCCACCTCCGGCGGCTTGATCTCCTGCTCGAACAGCTCGGCCGCCTGCATCCGCACCGACTCCCGGCGCCGACGTCCCGCAGCGGTCAGCCCGCCCCCATCCGCATATCTCACACACCACGGAATACAGCCACCGCTCCAGACCCATCAGGGACTTCGCAAAGATTCACCCTGGCGAGCCGAAGTCAGTAACGCCGTTCGAGGGCGGGAACGAGGTCTCCCCGTCCTTGGTGAGGCGGGTCCAGCCTGCTGGCGGTGCGAGGAGCGTGCGGACATGTGGCTTGCGTCTTCGGAACCGCACGCTCCCCCGGTAGTTTCGGAGGATGAGGTAGCCAAGGTGCTCCAGAGCTTTGACGGCGAAGCCGTTCGCCGGGCACATCCCCTCGCCTTTCCCGAAGGGGAGATACGACCGCCTCTGGTCGTCGGTCGGTTTCTCCCAGCGCGAGGGACACACTTCGAATGGCTTGTCCCATACGGCCCCTGACCGATGGATCGCGTGCGTGCCGATCAGAACGTGCTCACCCTCGTGCACCGAGACGCCGGCTATGTCATGCGCGGTGGCGGCCACCCTGACCAGGCGCCATGCGGTTGGATAGAGGCGCAGCGTCTCCCTGACCAGGAAACGGACCTCCTCTGGTCGTACTGTTGGGCGGTTGTACCCGTGCTGAATGCCGAGCAGCACCACCCATTCAAGGGTTACGCCGGTGAAACCGACCGTGGAAAGGACGAGCCGCTGCAACAGTTGCGCGCGATCCGCCGAAGACAGTTCCCCCGGCAGACCCAGCACCAGATCGACCAGGTCCACCGCGTCGGCCAGGTCCGCCGCGTCGGCCGAGCGTTGCGGCAGGCGTCTCAACTGCTCCGCGAACCCGGCCCGGATGAGGGGTACCGAACGGTGTGGTCTTCTCACCAGGTGACCGACGATGTCGTCCGCGACCACGCTCGATGTCACGTAGTCATCGACAAGCATGTTGATCTCGGTATGGTGCTGGTCCGCTATGACGGGGGCGAAGTACCGCCGGATCAGTCCGACTCCCCACCGCTGATGCCGCAGACGGCTGCGGCTGTCACTCAGCTCACGGACGGCGGCGTCAACGTCGAACGACGCATCGAGATCGCAACGGGCCAGGACTTTGATCAGCTCGCGTGACGCTTCGGTCCGAAGCGCCTGGGAGAGGGGCGTCGGCCCGATCCGGAGGAACCCGGACTGTGGCAGGTAGTTGTCAGCCGAGTCGACCAGGACCTCCCGGGCCGCGTTTGCGTCGGCGATGAAGAGGGTCCCGAAGCGGAGCCTGAATGGACCATCGGCGTGCGCCGCCAGTTGTTCCCACCGCCGCAGGTGGGTCCACAGACTCCGTCTATTCAAGAGCACGAGGTGTTATGCCCGTCTGACAGGGGATGAGACGCGGCGATCCATCTGCGCACCCCTTCCCGAAGGTGAGGGTGTCAGTCGCTCCGTCCGTACTTGCCGCCGTACCCGTACCGACGGGCACGCATCTCACCGCTGAGCACTCGAAGAGTGCTGGCTATCCACGACATCGCGGCCCTCCTCGTTGATCGGTGCCATCAGTTGTCCGGAGCCGGCCCCGACCGGTACAGGGTCTGGTGGTGTCATTGCTGGAGGGCAAGGGTCGGACGCGAAGATCCCCGCTACGCGACCCATGTCACCGCCAGTGCGTCAGTCCCGCTGCCCATACCCGACGAAGTACCCGTGCCGGCGCGCACGCATTTCACCGCTGAGCATCCGAAGGCCGCTGGTGATCCACGACATCGTGGTCCTCCTTGTTGATCGGTTCTTCGCTGTACGGACCGGGTTGAGGCATAACGGTCCGCCACCGAACCACTCGGTGCATGAGCATCCCGTTGACAACTCAGCAGGCCGCAGGTGCACCTAACGGGTTATAACGCTACCGGCATGGCAGATACGAGTGAACGGGCGAAACCAGCCAAGGACGGTGATGCCACTGCAGCTCCTGCCGCCAGGCGCGGCGCGCGGCTTCGCACATGAGCCGCAACCGCCTCCCGCCGTAGCTGCGGAACAATCACCGAGGCAATGGCGCGCACGTTGGCTGGTCTGTCGTGACCCTGGCCGGCACGCAGGTGCTGCCGGTCGGCGCGGACGCCTGCGAGGCCATCGGGGTGCCGTGTCTGTGACGCGCGGTGAGACCCCAGTCGTCATCGAAGGCGGCGGCGTGGAGTCGCGCATGAGGAACGTCGTCCTGAAGGGCGGTCTGAGAATGCGGACGCGGCACGGCGATGAGATCTACCAGGAGGGGAAGCTTTCCACTGGCCCCCGTTATGTTTTTCGCAGTCCTGCAAGAGGGCCGCCGGCCTCCGGGCCCGGCATGACTGTTGCTCCCTGTCGAACGGATGACCTGGGGGTGGTGTCACCGGGCTCGAGGGGTGCCGTCGGAGACGCTGATCAGAGGTCCGACCACCGCCCGGCCGGGCGCAATGCCCGGCCGCTCGCGGGCGGCAGGTCTGCATAACGTGGATGCGCGCGAACGGCCCCAACCGCCGAGGCCGGCACGCATCGACACAGGTGGGGGCACGGTGATCAGCATCGACGGGGTGGGCGTCTTCCTGGGCCTGGACGTCGGCAAGCACGCGCATCACGGCCACGGCCTGACCCCGGCCGGGAAGACGGTCTTCGACAAGCCGCTGCCCAACAGCGAACCGAAGCTGCGGGCCGTCTTCGACAAGCTCCAGGCCAAGTTCGGCACGGTTCTGCTGGTCGTGGACCAGCCCGCCTCCATCGGCGCCCTGCCGCTGACCGTCGCCCGCCACGCCGGCTGCCAGGTCGCCTGCCTGCCCGGACTCGCGATGCGGCGGATCGCCGACCTCTACCCCGGCGAGGCCAAGACCGACGCGAAGGGACGCCGCGGTCATCGCGGACGCCGCCCGCACCATGCCCCACACCCTGCGCACCCTCGAACTCGCCGACGAGGTCACCGCCGAGCTGACCATGCTCGTCGGCTTCGACCAGGACCTCGCCGGCGAGGCCAACCGCACCTCCAACCGCATCCGCGGCCTGCTCACCCAGTTCCACCCCCGGCCTGGAACGCGTCCTCGGCCCACGCCTGGACCACCAGGCCGTCACCTGGCTTCTCGAGCGTTACGGATCCCCCGCCGCTCTGCGCAAGGCCGGCCGCCGCAGGCTGGTCGAAGTCGTCCGCCCGAGAGCCCCGCGCATGGCCGAACGGCTGGTCGACGACATCTTCACCGCGCTCGACGAGCAGACCGTCACCGACCCGGGCACCGGCACCCTCGACGTGATCGTCCCTTCGCTGGCGAAGTCGCTGGCCGCCGTCCATGAACAACGCCGGCCCTTCAGGCCCGGATCGAGACCCTGCTGGAGGCCCACCCTCTTTCCCAGGTCCTGACTTCGATGCCCGGCATCGGCGTCAGGACCGCCGCAGTCCTCCTGACCACCGTCGGCGGCGGCAGTTCGTTCCCGAGCGCAGACCACCTGGCCTCCTACGCCGGCCTCGCCCCGGCGACCCGCCAGTCGGGAACCTCGATCCACGGCGAACACGCCCCCAGAGGCGGCAACCGGCAACTGAAAAGGGGCGATGTTCCTCTCCGCGTTCGCGGCCCTGCACGATCCCGCCTCCCGGACCTACTACGACCGCTGCCGAGCCCGCGGCAAATCCCACACCCAAGCCCTCCTCCGCCTCGCCCGCCACCGCATCAGCGTCCTCTTCGCCATGCTCCGCGACGGAACCTTCTACGAACCGAGAAACCCTCGACTCGCTTGACGAAGGACATAGAGGCCCCCCGGGCAGCATCATCTGCCTGCGTCGGCTCCGCACCTCAGGATGGAGAAGGTGCCTGGACGGCAGACTCCGACGGCCAGCCGAGAACTGTGAGCTCGGGCCACTGCTGTTGCCAGCGGGCCGTCTTGGCCTCGTACACCTCGCGCGGAGCAAGCACCGGGTTGGGGCGTACGACGAGGTTGAACACGTCGGAGAGCCCGTGCGGCGCGTAGACACGCCACCGCCCGCCCCACTCCAGGCGCACGCCCAGGCAGCAGGTGGTCGACGCGAAGCTGTCGATGGCCGCCTCCGTAGAGACGTGAGGAGCGCACGCGACGCCGAACTTCTGCTCGTACCAGAGATGGACGCGAGCCTCGTTGCGGACCTCGACCTCTGCCGGAAGCCCTGTGAACGCTTCGCCGACGGCCTTGATCACCGCGTCCTCCGCTTCCCACGACAGATCGCGGTCGTCGAAGTAGAAGACGTCATAGTCTTTGATCCCGCTGGTGGGACGCCTGTCCGTGACCACGTTCCAGACGGTCTGGAACAGACATCCCGCCGTCACGTACCAGTTGGGCAGCCCCAGCCCCGCCGTGCGGTTCAGCACCTCCACCAGCACCTCATTGCGAGCCAGCGCGGACTTCAGGGCGGCAAGCTGCTCATCAAGCGGGAGGCGACCGATCATTGCCCATGCCTACCACGTGACGGGCCTACAACGTCCACGGCCCCCTTCTGCGAGGCCCTGCCGGGCGGCAACCGCAACGACGTCACTCAGGTGCCGCCCTTGCTCGACGCGATCCCGCCGGTGCGCGGCCGGGCCGACCGTCCCGGCCGCGCACCGGATGCGTTGTTCGCCGTACGCGGCTGCGACCACGACATCCACCGAGACCGGGTCCACCATCGAGGCATCGTGCCGGCGATCGCTCGACGTGATACCCGGCAAACCCGCCTGCTGCCTGATCGCACATCGCCAACATGGCGCGCTGTGCCGGGTCATCGACGGCTGACGAGCTGTCTCCGCTCACCACGCCGGCTCTCACCTTGAGCGGTCACGAGGAAGTCGCGCATCAGGTCATCACGCTCTTGTGGGAAGGAGCGTGTCATCTGGTGGAAGCGCAGGCTGATCGTTCGATAGCGGTCGCCTCCGACGCGGACACCCCGCTTGGACTCGTCTTCCTCCATCACGGGTGCAGGCTACGGGCAGGAGAGTCCCTGTGACCACGCTTTTCCCGTGATCTACGGCTTCGACAACCTTGATCATCAAAGGTCGCGTGTCACTGCTTCCAGTCGGGCCCATTCGGTTTCGGTCGCTGCTCGATCTACCGGGGTGCATCGCTCGTCACGTCGCCTGAGAACGTGTCCGCCTTGGCTGCGTACGCTGCGGTGAACCGCTCGGCGGCCTCCCACAGCTCGCCTTCGCGCCGCGGGTCGTAGGACTCCCGCGACGAGCGATCCGCACGGCCGCGGTCGACGTAGGAGCCGGTCGGCGCCTGGATCGCGCCGAGGACGACATCGGCCAGGTAGCGGCCCGCGGCACCGCGGCTGGTGGCGAACGGGGTGAGGGCCATCATCGGCATGATGCGGCGCATCGCGAACCGGGAGACGGGTCCTGCGTTGCGGGCGAGGCCGGTGCCGGGGACGAACCCCGGGTTGTAGGCGACGGCGTCTATCCCGGCCGGCAGCCGGCGGTACTCGTGAACCAGGTAGATCACGGCCAGCTTGCTCGTCGAGTACGCGGTACGCCCGCCGGCTGCGGTGTCCCGCTTGGGGAAGGCGCCGACCTGGCGAGCGCCTCACGAAGGACCTTCGCCACCTGCTCGCCGCCCAGGAAGCCGCCCGCCCCGCGATCAGCAACCGCGTCACCGCCATCGATCCACTCAGACGTCTCCAGTGAGCTTCGGCTGACCGTCACCGATGACCGGGCCCGCCGACCTGTCGGTGGGCGGGGCCCGAAACGTCAGGCCACCGATCGCAGCCGGTCCAGTTCGCTGCTGATCGCATCCCGCAGCACGTCATGCCGCGGACCAAGCCTGGACTGCTCGTCACTCCACCGCTCACGCGGGTAGAGCCACACCGGAGCACCCACCACATCGGCCGGCTCCCAGTCGAACCGCGGCCAGACGTGCGCGTGCAAGAACGGGTCCGTATTCCCCAAGATCTCCAGGTTGACCCGTCGGAAAGCCGGATCCAGCCGCCGACAGGCACGCTCGACCGCTTCACCGAGCTGGTCCATGTCGGACAGGAACGACAGCCGCTTCGGCCTCGACAGATCCGACAACCGCTGCACATCCGGTTCGTCGATGAGCAGAACTGAGTAGCCCGGCAGGAACTGAACATCCCCGATCACCGCGAACCCGGCCGTCAGGCGTCGCAGCACGGTCGGGTTCTCGCCCCTCAGCGCAGTCCCGATCCGATCCATCCGCCAGTCAAAAGTCATGGCCAAAACCTACAATCCGGCGATCAAGGGCTGCTCTTCGATCCCCACCCTCCTCACACAGTTCCAAGGCCAGACAAGTGCGGGGAGGGGCGGCCACTGCAGTTGCTTACCGGCTGGTGACGGGGCGCCAGGGGGGCGCTCCCATCCCCGGTGTCTCAGTTCGGCATTTCCTGTAAGAACTACTAACAAAATGATCTTCGAGGTGGTTGGACTGCTCCGGACCTGGTGATCTGGGGGTGCGGAGTGGCGCGGCCGAAGCCATGGGAGGCCGACGACGAGCTGTGGGCGGTGATCGAGCCGCTGCTGCCCAAGGTTGAGCGTCGAACCCGGCACCCCGCTCGCTGCCCCCCTGACCGACGGCAACCGCGACAACGTCACCCATCTGATCCCACTCCTCCAGGCTGTGCCGCCCGTGCGCGGCAAGCGCGGTCGGCCCCGGCGCCGCCCGGACTGGTACTGGGCGACCGCGGCTACGACCACGACAAGTACCGCCGCCTGGTCTGGGCTCTCGGTGTGAAGCCGCTGATCGCCCCTCGCGGCACTGAGCACGGCTCCGGCCTGGGCGCCCAACGCTGGATCGTGGAGCGTGCGTTCGCCCACCTTCGCTGGTTCCGCCGCCTGCGGATCCGCTGGGAAATCCGCGACGACGTCCACGAAGCCTTCCGCACGCTCGGATGCGCACTGGTCTGCTGGCGACGCCTGAACTCAGATGTCACTCGTTAGTTCTTCTGCAGGGTGCGGGTGACACCCGCGATGACGGCGGTTGTCAGCACCCAGCCGAAGGCGATCAGCAGGTAGGCCAGCCACTGGAGGCTGTCGTTCGCCCAGTACCACGCCGTGCGCTGACCCAGACCTCCGATGGGGATCAAAAGGTCGAGGGTGTAGACGAGGGGCTGGAACGGGGCGCCTTCGCCTTGTTTGACCGGGTTGGGGGAGTGAGTGCCGAAGGACAGCGTGCCCAGCGAGGTCAGCACGAGGAGCCAGACGCCGGCCAGCCAGGGGCGGTAGCCATAGCCGACGGTCGCATCGAGCAGGTGCCCCCACACACGCGCGGCCGGGGGCAGAGTTCGACGCCGATGGCGCTGTTTGGCCAGGAGCACGCGGCGGGCATCGTCGTCGTGGCCGGCCTTCCGGTACCAGCTCGCCAACTGCTCATAGGGCTGGGGGCTGTAGCCCGGGCTGCGTCGTATCCATGCCACGCGGCGGGCCACGGAGTCCCGCCGCCCCACTGCCTCCCGTCGCTCGCCTGCCTCGTCCAACTTGATGGAGCCGTAGACGAAGCCGTCCAGCTCCACCACGTCCGGCCAGCTGTGGTCGCTGTCGTGGAGGTAGGACACCTGCGCGCCCCGCAGGTCCACGATGCCGGACGGTGGCCGGGCGAGCCTGAAGTCGAAGTCGACGGCCTGTACCAATACTGCTTCCACTGACGGACCGTAGCCGTCGGGCGGCCCGTTCAGGACGGCTCCTTCAAAGGTCAGGTCCGAGATCCGGGCGCCCCGCAGCCGTACGGTCCCGTGAGCGGTGAACCCGTCGGAGAAGTCGAGCGTCGAGGCCACGGCGTTGTCCAGGGCGAGCGCCACCCCGCGCTGGCCGGGGTGTTCCAGTAGTGCGCCCCGCATGTGCAATCCGCCTGGCAGCTGTGCCCCCATGAGACGGACTTCGCCGTGCGCGACGAATCCGTCCTTGCAGTAGAAGCCGCCCTCCGCTACCAGTCCGCCGGCGGACACCGCCCATTCCTCGGGTGCGGTGATCTCGGCGCCGTTGAGGTTCACGGCGCCGCTCACGTGGGCGTTGATGAGCGACAAGGCGGTGATCCTGCGGTGGAAAGACGAGGCAGAGCTAGCTTCCAGGCGGGAGTGCCGCAGGTCGAGGCGTCCCTCGATACGGATCGAGCCGGCTTCCACGCCCGGCACTCGGCTGCCAACGATCGCAATGGACTGGGTCGATGCTCCGGAGAGGTCCACGCCCTCCTCGAACCAGCAGTCCTCGATCCAGAGGGCGTGAGCGATCTGTGCGCCGGCCAGGTCGAGGTGCCCGGATATCCGCGCCCCGGCGAGCCTCAGGCACGCGACGGCGCTCGGCTGCTCGGTGTTCGCGCCCTGGAGGAGAGCCACGATCACGGCGGCCCGGACCGTCCGCTCGGGGCCCCATTGCCCACCCTCGGAGACACGGCCGTCCTCGGGCACACCCGTGCGCAGGTCCACGTGGCGTCCCTCGGGGAACGCGTCCCACAGCTCACGTTCCGGTGAAGTCAACTCGTCGTATGAGAACACCCATGCAGAGTAGTGATCTTCCTTTGCGCTCGCCTTGCCTCACCGCGCGCGGATCGGAGAGCGGTTCATTCTGTTAGGAGCTCTAAGCGGTTCTTGATACGCGGACGATATGTGCCCGCTCGTAACATCGAGAGTATGCGTGTGTTGATCGTCGAGGACGAACCCTGTATGCGGAAGCCATCCGCGATGGCCTGCGCCTGGAGGCAATCGCGGCCGACCGCCTCGACGACAAGGCATCCGGCTTCGAACCCGGCGCGACGACTACCTCACCGAACCGTTCGAACTACAGGAACTCGTCCTCAGGCTCCGGGCGCTCGACCGCAGGTGTGCCCACAGCCGGCCTCCGGTCCGTGAGATCGCGGGGCTGCGACTGGATCCGTTCCGACGCGAGGTCTACCGGGACGGCCGCTACATCGCGCTGCCGCCCAAGCAGTTCGCCGTACTCAAGGGCCTCATCGCCGCCGAGGGTGGTGTCGTCAGTGCCGAGGAACCTTTGGAGCGCGCGTGGGACAAAAGCACCGATCCGTTGACCAATACTGTGCGCATCACCGTCTCACCCTGTGAGCGCCTCGGTGAGCCGTGGTTCATCGCCACGGTCGCCGGCGTCGGCTGCCGAACCGATGCACAGCCGCAGGCCGAGAATGGGGGAGAGAACCGTGGTCAGAGCGCCCGGATTGAGTGTCCGCCTCAAGCTCACGCTCAGCTACGCCGGATTCCTCATGCTCGCCGGTGCCTTGCTGCTCGCCGCCATAGGAGTGTTCCTCCTGCGACAGGGATGGTTGCGAACCAACGAAGAGGGGGCATGGAGAGCAACTCCGGGCACCGACTTCGTGCGCGGTTTCGCGCCAACGGCAGCCGCGGTGATGGTGTTCCTCCTCGTGTTCGGCCTCCTGGGCGGATGGATCCTCGCCGGCCGAATGCTCGCCCCGCTGACTCGCATCACCAACGCCACCCGCACGGCCACTACGGGATCGCTCTCGCACCGTATCCAGATGCCGGGCCGCCAGGACGAGTTCCGCGAACTTGCCGACGCCTTCGACGCGATGCTCGCACGGCTGGAAGCACACCTAGCCGAGCAGCAGAGATTCGCGGCCAACGCCTCGCACGAACTACGCACCCCGCTGGCGATCTCGAAGTCACTTCTCGACGTGGCCCGCACCGATCCATCACAGGACACCGGCGAAGTCCTCGACCGTCTCCAAGCTGTCAATACCCGAGCGATCGACCTCACAGAAGCATTGCTCTTGCTCAGCCGGGCCGACCGGCGATCCTTCACCCGAGAACAGGTCGACCTGTCCCTCATGGCGGAAGAAGCCACCGAAACGCTGCTCCCCCTCGCGGAAAAGAACGGCGTCACCATCGAGACCCGCGGCGACATCACCCCCACGAGCGGATCGCCGGCGCTCCTGCTGCAACTGACCATGAACCTCGTGCACAACGCGATCGTCCACAACACGTGTGGACAGGGCAGGGTGTGGGTCACTACCAGCGCCCACCCCGGCACCGTGATGCTCACGGTCGAAAACACCGGCGAGAAGCTGAATCCGCGCCTGGTCTCGACGCTCACCGAACCATTTCAGAGGGGCACCGAGCGCATCCACGCCGACCAGACGGGCGTCGGCCTCGGCTTGGCCATCGTCACAACCATCACCCGCGCACACGACGGCGCCCTCACCCTCACCCCGCGCGACACCGGCGGCCTGCGCATCACGGTGGAGCTGCCCGCGCACACGTCCCCGCGGTCGTGATCCACGCCCCGTCGGCCACGCGGGTGGTGCGCCGTGTCGACGTACGCCAGGATCCGCCGGATGTCCCACGCGTGCTGCGCGGCGTCGTGGGCGTTGTGGTGCGCCACGTCCCCGGCGCGCTGGATGCCGCGTTCGAAAGAGGGGCAGAAACTCCAGCAGTTCATGGGCCTTGGTAGCTCCAGTCCGGTGCGCTACCGGCGGGTGATGATGCTGCTGGCCTGGGCCGCCGGGAGCCGGGCCCCGGTGATCGCGAAGCTGGTGCAGGCCGACGAGGACACCGTCCGGGACGTGATCCACCGGTTCAACGACATCGGCCTGGCCATCCTGGCCCGTCGGTGGGCGGGAGGCCGTCCCCGCCTTCTCAACCGCCGGGCTCGAACTCCGCCACCGCCTGCGGGCACGGGCCGAGAACCGCATCCGCTGTCGGCCGGTCCGGGCTACGGGACCACGCCCGTGCCGATGTTCAGCCGCGCGTGCAGGACGGCTCCCGGGCCGCCGCCGGAGCGTTCACGGAGCATGCCGTCGAGGATCTGCCTGACCTCCGCGGCCTGCGACTCGGTGAGGTCGGCGAGCCACGCGGCGCCGATCGGGTTGCTGCCGCGGAGCGTGTCCAGGAGCTCGGCGGCGGACGCGAAGGACATGTCCACCGTCGCCTTCCGCACGGCGACTGCCCGCAGTCCCGCGTCCCGCAGCTCCGCCGCGAACCGGTCCGGGTCAGCGAGCCGGAACGGCAGCGGGGGCGGGTCGGCGGGCAGCGGTACGAAGCCCGGCACGGCCGCCTTCAGCGCGCCGATCGTCCAGCCGATGAACTCCACGTGTTGCGGCAGGCCGAACGCGGCCACCAGCACCGTGCCGCCGGACCGGGTGACGCGTGCCATCTCCGTCAGTCCGCTGTGCAGGCCGGGGAACAGGGACACACCGTTGAGGGACACGCACACGTCGAACGTGTCGTCGTCCAGCTCCAGGCGCTCGCCGTCCATGACGAGCGCGCGGATCTCGGTCTCTGTCAGGCCCCCGTCGTGGGCGCGCTGGACGAGGCGGTCCACCATCGTCGGCGCGAGGTCCACAGCGACGACCTGTGCTCCCCGGCGCGCCGCCGGGAGAGCGAGAGCACCGCTCCCGGCGGCCACGTCCAGCAGCCGGGTGCCGGGTCCGACCCGTACGCCGGACAGGATCTCGTCGGCGAACAGGAGCGAGCGCGGCGTGATCCGGCGGTCGAACGCGGGGGCGAGGGCCTCCCATGCGGCGCGGATCTGGGCCTGGGTGGGCGCTGGGTGTCGGGTGGGGGCGGTCATGACTGTGCTCCTTCCTCTCGTGCTGTCTCTGTCTCGTGCGTGCTCTGTCTGTCTCGTGCGTGCTCTGTCTGTCCCGTGTTCGCCTAGTGCGGGGCCGGGAGCGCGGTGCGCAGCGCGGCCACGAAGGCGTCCGGGTGTTCGAGGTTGGAGTCGGCGCCGCAGTCCTCCAGGATGTGCAGCGGCCAGCCGTGCCGTTCGGCGGCGCGCTCGGCGAACCGCAGCCGCGTCTCAGGGTCCCGCCGACCCCAGATCAGTGTCGTGGGAACGTCGATGCGGTCGAGATCGGCGTCCGGGATGGACGGCATGCCGAGGTGTTTCATCAGGGCACGACCCGCGGCCTTCGGACCGGGCGCGCGGGCCCTGTCCAGCGCGTAGTCGGCGATCCGGTCCCAGCACTCGCCCATGTCGCGCTGGACCCCGTCGAAGTCCACCATGCACCGGTTCAGCATGCGGTCCCAATTGCGTTCGGTCGCGTGCATCTGGAAGGCGGCCACGGTGAGGGCGAACCGCGGCTCCGGGCGGAACGAGCCCAGGCCGAAGGCGTCGGCGAGCACGAGTCCCGCGAGGCGTTCGGAGTGTTCGACCGCGAACCGGGCCGCGGCCGCGCCGCCGATGTTGTGCCCCACCAGGACGGGTGGTGCGGCACAGGTGTCGTCGACGAGCGCCGTGAGCCACTCGACGGCCCGGTCGGCGGTGGGCGGGCGGCCGTCCTCGATCTCGGACGCGCCGTGCCCCGGCAGGTCGGGAACGACCAACGAGTAGCCGTCGACCAGCTCCGGAATCACCCGGACCCACGAGAAGCAGGTCTGGCCGATGCCGTGCAGGAGCACGACGGGCGGTCCGCTGCCGCCCTCCAGGACGGCGGTCGACACACCGGCGAGGTCGCGCCGGTGCTCGATGAGGGGAATGTCCGCGAGCAGACGCCGCCTGGCGTCCTGTGCGGTGGCTGTGGTCATCACTGCCTCCTCCACTGACCCCTTCGTTCTACGAGGAGTCTCCGTCCGGCGGCGCGCGTGCCGCATCGGGCGAATCACGCAGATCCGGGCGGGTGCGCGGCGTGGGTCGAACCACCCATGCGCGAAGGCGGAGCCCATCTGGAGGCGCAGCCCGGCTGTGCGGGCTCAGCGTGTGAGGCCGTGCTCGTAGGCGTACGCGGTGGCCGCGGCCCTGCTGGAGACGCCCAGCTTCGTGAACATGTTGCTCAGATGGCGGGCCACGGTCTTCTCGCTGATCACGAGCGTGGCGGCGATCTCCCGGTTGCCGGCGCCCCCGGCGACGAGCCGCAGCACCTGCGCCTCGCGGGAGGTCAGCCCGCCGGGCAGCGGGGGCCGTGCCCGCTCGGACCGCGCTCGCAGGCGGGCCAGGTCAGGAGCGGCGCCGAGCTCTTCGAAGACCGTGCGGGCGGCGTCCAGCTCCAGCCCGGCCGTGTCGTGGTCGCCGAGCAGCGCGCACGCCTCGGCCATCGAGACACCGGCCCGCGCCGCCTCGTAGGGGACCCGCAGCTCCTGCCACAGCGTTCGGGCGGCGTTCAGGGCCTCCCAGGCGCCGGACGCGTCGCGTTCCGCGAGCAGGACCGTGCCGTCCGCGCCCGCGGCGACCGCACGCAGATACGGCGGCCCGAGGTCGTCCGCCGCCTTTCCGAGCTCGTCGGCGGCCTCCCGCGCGCCGCTCGTGTCGCCGGTGGCCAGCAGAATGTCGACGTAGGCGGCGAGGATCCGGGCGCGCCGCACCCGGTCGCCCTCGGCCTGCGCCGCGACCCTGCGCACCGCCGCGTCGGCATCGGCGGTACGGCCCTGGGCGAGCCGCAGCAGCGCCAGGCCGGGCTGCGGCGGGCAGCCCCAGCGTTCGGCCTGCCGGTAGGCCTCCTCGGCGTGCGCGAATTCACCGCGCAGCCGGAGCAGTTCTCCCCGCTGGTACTGGGCCATGCCCAGCGCGGGGTCGGAGTCGCGGTCGGCCATGTGGGCACAGGCCTCACGTACCTCGGCCAGCGCGTCGGACCACGCGCCGCGCATCTGCATGACCTCCGAACGGTGCACCAGACACTGCCCGCGGTAGGGCTTGAGGCCCGGTTGTCCGTCGCACCAGCGGCTGAGCGCTGCCGTCCACTCCGTGGCGCGCCGCACGTCGAACGCGTCCCGGCAGGCGAGGATCACCGCGCAGTAGACGATGCCCGCGGTGACCGGGGAGACCTCTCCGGCCGTCACGCCGACCATCGCCTCGTCCAGGAGCGCCGTACCGCGCACCACGTCCCCGGAGCCGATCAGCGCCTGGCCCTGGCCGAGCGTGCCGAACGCGGTGAGGTCGGGGTCGCCGAACCGCGCGGCGATCCGCTCGACGTCGGCGCACGTGGTGCGGGCACGGTCGAAGTCCCCGGTCCCGAGTGCCTGCACGCCGCTGGGCACCAGGAGATAGCCGCGTTCCACGCAGTCCGCGCCGGACTCCTCCAGCAGGCGTCCCGCGCGGCTGAACCAGCCGCCCGCGCGCGAGTGCTCGCCGAGCAAGGCCAGGGTCAGGCCGAGCCAGAAGGCGCACCGTACGGCGCGGCCGGTCGCGCCCTCGGCGCGGAAGGCGAGCCAGGCCCGCTCCCAGGCGGCGAAGGCCGTTTCCTCGTGCCCGACCAGATACGCGGTTGTGGCTAGGTGCTCCGTGTCCTCAGCCGGGAGCGGCGCTCGCGCGTCGGCGGCGGACAGCCGGTCGTAGGCCTGGGGCCAGTCCCGGCGGCGGTACGCCGCGCGGCCTTCCGCCAGCCCGCCACGGTCTGCGGCCGCCGTGGGTTCGGCCATCGCGCGCTCCTCGGGCCGGGTGGGGTCTGTTTCCCACCGTAGGCGCGTCGGGTCACTTGTGCACTGCCCGGTGGGCGGTGTGCGTTCTGTTTTGTTGTGGGGCGGGGGCGGGGGTCGCGTGCTCACGCCGAGCCCGGCATGGCTGTTGCCCCCTGGGATGACGAAGAGATGACCTGGGGGGATGGTGTCACCGCGTCCGAGAGGTGCCGTCGGAGACGCTGATCAGAGGCCCGACCACTGCCCGGCCGGGCGCGAAGCCCGGCCGGGCGCGGGCGGCTGCTGGAGCGGTCCCTGACACGGGTCGTGCCCGACGGCGATCCGGGGTGTCTCCAACACCGGTGCCTCGGCACTTCATCGTGTGAGCCGTCGCAGGGCGTGACACGGATCCGTCGCCTACTCGGACCGTTGGTGCCCCCGGCTTGCTCCGCACACCGGAGGGAACACGGGTCAACCAGTCAACGGACGGTGGATCACGAGGCGTTCTGCGACGTGGTGGGCGGGCGGTGCGACTGACCGTCGGCGGGTCCGTGGCCGGCATGGGTGTGACGGCCGTAGGAGAGGGTCAGTCGGTCGGGTTTGACGGTGACGACTGCCTGGGCCCGAGGAGGTCGTGACGTCAGTTCGAGGTGCGAACAGTTCTGGAGGATGGTCGCCAGGATGATCTGGAGTTCGGCCCAGGCGAAGTTCTCCCCGATGCATTTGCGTCGCCCGTCGCCGAAGGCGAGAAAGGAACCACGGGTGGCGGAAGCCGCTCCGGCCGTCCAGCGGTCCGGGTCGAACCGATCGGGATCGGAAAAGACCTCCGGGTCGTGCTGGTGGAGGTAGGGGCTCCATACGACGTCCGCACCTGCCGGAATGGAGTGCCCGCCCAGATCGGTGTCGCGGGTCGCCGTTCGCGTCACCATCCAGGCGGGCCCGTACTTACGCACGGCCTCCTGCAGTACCCGGCGGGCGTAGTCCAGCCGATCGACGTCGTCGTAGCGCAGTCGTCGGCCCTGGCAGACGGAGGCGAGTTCGGCGCGCAGGCGTTGCTCGATGTGTGCGTGCTGGCTGATCTCGTACAACGTCCAGGCGAGGGTGGTGCCGGTGGTCTCGATGGCACCGGTCAGCAGGGTGATGGCTTCGTCCTGCAACTGCTGCCGGCTCAGTGGCTCCGGGGCGGTGAGGAGAGTCTCGAAGAGTCCCGCGGGGCGGGCGGCGTGTGGGCATCCGGGGGCCTGCGCGGGTGCCGGTCCGGTGGTGGGGCCGGTGGTGGGGCCGGCGTGGTGGTCGATGGCCTGATCGATGAGGGCGCGTAGACGGGCGACCCGGGCCGCGTGGGCACGGTTCGCCGGCAGCGGCAGCCGACTGGCCCAGGCCGGCAGGAGGGTCTGCCGAATCGTTCCCTTCATGATGGCCGGCATGAGCGCGGTGAACTCGCTCTGCAGGTGGGTCGGCAGGTCCGTACCGAACAGTGCGACGAGGAAGGCCGCCAGGGTCAGGTCGTTCATGTCGGCGAAGACGTCGCGTTGCTCGCCGTCCTCCCACGCGGCGACCATCGTCTGAACCTGATCGATCATGGCGTCGCCGCGGGTGGCAATGTGCGCTTTGTTGAACATCGGCTGCATCAGGCGCCGGTTGCGCAGGTGGGTGTCTCCGTCGGCCACCGTGGCGAGCCCGTCGCCGAAGAACACGCGGAGTGCGTCGATGATCTTGCCGCCCTTGGTGAAGTCCGCGGCGTCGGTGACCAGGACCTTGCGGGTGAGAGCGGGGTCGGTGACCACGTAGGCGGGCGCGGTGCCGATGCGTATGCGCACGACGCTGCCCCGCTCTCGCAGCGAGGCGATGAAGGGAAGCGGGGTGCGGGCGAGGTGGTGGGCGTGTCCAACCAGCGGAAGGCTGCCCAGCGCAGTCGGTGTGGACGTGAAGTGCGGGGCGTTCACTGCTCGGCTCTCCTCGTGGTGGGGGCGCTGAGGTGCGGCCGGAGCATGCCCAAGATCAATCCCATGGATGCTGCCTGCACGTGACCTTCACATTCCCGAGGAGGCCGCCCGGCCGTGCGCGACCTTCTTCACCGGCGGCGCGGCCGAGCCACGGCGGCGCGCGGACTCGGACGCCCGTTCTGTGCCGAGGGCGCGATCACCGTCCGGTGCCTCCGCGAGGACAGGGGCGGGCCGGGACCGTGCGGCGGTCCCGGCCGCCGGCGTCATGGTGCGAGGACGGAGCGTACGTGTTCGACCTGCGGCGGAGCCGCGAAATGCGGTCCGGCCAGCGCCCGCCACCGGGCGAAGTCCTGGGAGCCGCGGAAGGCGACGGTGTGGTGCTCGAGGGTCTCCCACCGGACCATGAGCCGGTAGCGCGTGGGGGGTTCGACGCTGCGGTGCAGGTCGACCCCGTCACAGCCGTCGGCCGCGAGGAAGAGGGGCAGGGCCTCGGCGACGGCCTCCTCGAACATGTTCTCGTGGCCCGGATGGATCTCGATCCGAGCGATCTCAGTGATCACGGTTGCGTTCCTGTTCCTGGGGAGTGTCGGGGCCGGGGCCAGTCGCGGGTCCGGGCGGCGGCTTTGTCGTGCTCGGTATCGACGCGCGCGGTGACGCCGGTCCCGACGAGGGTGCGGGTGGCGTCGACGGAGGCGTAGATCCAGAGGATGCGCATGGGTTCGGTGGCGGAGGCGTTGCGGAAGCGGTGGGGGGTACCTGCGGCGACGTAGGTGGTGTCGAAGCGGGTGACTCGGTGTTCGGTGCCGTCGATCTCCACGATGGCGTCGCCTTCGAGGATGGTCACGCTCTCCGGGCAGTTGTGGGTGTGCAGGGCGATGCCGGCACCGCCCTCGAAAAGGGTCTGCCCGGTGAGGAAGACTTCGGCGCCGACGGCCTGGGTGACCAGGGGGATGGTGCGGGCGCCGCCGCCACGGCTGAAGGCGGTCAGTTCGGCCGGGCGCAGGACGGCGGGCGGGAAGGAGCCGAAACAGGGCTCGTCGGTCGGGTGGTTCACAGGGTCTCCGTGGCGAGGCGGGACAAGGGGCTGTTCATGCGGTCGTTGTGGCCGGGTCGATCCGGACGGTTCGGTGTTGACGAACTCGCGGATGCCTTCGGCTCCGTGCACCCGGCCGCGCCGGACTTCTTGACGCCGCCGGTGGGCAGGCGCGGGTCGGAGGCGACATGCCGTTGACGTAGACGGAGCCGGCGTCGAGGACCCGGGGGAGGCGGCAGGCTCGGTCGAGGTCGGACGTTCACGGGGCGTCGCCGAGGCCGTACTCGGTGCGGTTGGCCAGGGCGACGGCCCCCTCGGCGTCGGCGTCGGCGAGGACCACGAACGGGGCGGAGCCGCCGGGCGCGGTCCCTCCGTGCTGGAGGACGGTCGCGGCGAGGGCCGGCGCGGCGAAGCGGAAGGACTGCCGGGAGAGGTAGTTCCAGGGCGTCACCGCGAGGGCCACGCCCAGCGGTCGTGGACGACGGTGCTTTCGGAGGCGACGGGCCGGTCCGGGATTTGGCCCGGTGCTTGCCCTTCGTAGTACTCACGATCGCCTGACGCGGAGCCTCGTGGCGGCCGGCCGGGCCGTCGCCGCGACACGTGACAGCCCTGGTGGGCCGCACCGAGGCGTGGTGCGGCCCACCGGGGAACGAGGAGATCCGCGAGCATCGCGCGCGGCTCAGGTGACGCTGATGGCGCCGGTGACGACGGCGAAGAGGATGTAGGCGGCGGAGACGAGGACGCCCCAGCGCAGGGCGTGCCGCTGGAAGTCGCCCAGCTCGGCCTTGACCAGTCCGAGCAGGACCCACATCGGGGCGCTGGTGGGACCCATCATGTGGAGGATCTGGCCGATGGCGCCGGCGCGGGCGATCTCGTTGGCGGGGATGCCGTAGTGCGCGGCGGACTCCGCGAGCACGGGGACGACGCCGAACCAGTAGCCGTCGTTGGACATGAAGAAGCCGAGCGGCAGGGCGAGGATGGCGGTGAACAGGGGGATGATGTTGCCCCAGCCTTCGGGGACGACGGCGAGGGCGGCGTCGGCCATGGCCTTGATCATGCCGGAGTCGGTCATGATGCCGGTGAAGACGCCGGCGGCCAGGACGAGGATCATCACCGGGACGGCGTTGGCGGCCTGGCGCTTGATGAGCTCCTGCTGGTCGCCGATGGCACGGATGTTGACGAGCAGGGCGATGACGAACGCCACCATGAACAACACGAGCAGGTCGGCGACCTCCATGATGAGCAGGACCATCAGGAGCAGGGTGAGGGCGGCGTTGAACCACATACGCCAGTCGGCCTTGACCGGCTCGAACGCCTCACCGGAGGCGATCTCCAGCTTGTAGGCGGCGAGCTTCTCGGTGTCGATCTTGTGGCGTTCGCGCAGGCCGAGCCAGTAGGCGACGGCGATGATGGCCAGGCTGGTCAGGGCCATGGGGCCGATCATGTGGACGAAGTACTCGGTGGCGCTCAGGTGCAGGACGCTGATGCCGCGGGTGGCCGCGCCGCCCCAGGGGGTGGTGCCGGAGATGGTGCCCAGCGCCATGGCCGCCAACGTGGCCAGGATGAGGGGGTTCATGCCCAGGCGCCGGTAGATGGGCAGGAAGGCGGAGCAGACGATCATGTAGCTGGTGGTGCCGTCGCCGTCGAGGGCGACCAGCAGGGAGAGCACGGCGGTGCCGACCACGATGCGGACCGGGTCGCCCTTGGAAGCGCGGACGATGGCCTGGACGATCGGCTCGAAGAGTTTGGTTTCCATCATCAGGCCGAAGTAGAGGACGGCGAACAGCAGCAGCGCCGCGGTGGGCGCGACGGTGTCCAGACCGTTCATGATCATGTCGCCGAGTTGGGTGCCCTTGCCCGCGACGAGGGCGGCGGCGATCGGCGTGAGCATGATGGCGGTGAACGCGGAGAGGTGTTTCCGCATCACGAGCAGCATGAAGCTGCCCAGGGTGGCGAAGCCGAGGACGGCGAGCATCGTTGCTCCTTGGGGCAGGGCTGAGGGCCGCCGGTCAGGACGGCGGCGCGGGACGGCGCGTGGGGTCAGTGCGGGTCGGTTCGGACGGCGACCGGCAGGGCACGCGGGACCGTACTCGGCTCGTGCGTCGGGTCGGTCACGGGGGCTTCGGGCTCCTGTACGGCGGTTCGGCGGGCGCACGTTCGCGGCGGGCGGTGGCTCGCTGGAAGCGTGAGGAGTGCGCCTGGCATGGCTGGGGCTTCCGGGGGCTGCCGACGGGGAAGCAGACGCTGTTCGTTCCGTCGAACTTCCGGACAACCGGTTTACCGGATTGCCGGTAGGTAACTAGAATCCGGCCATCGCGTCAATACCGAAGTGAGGAAATCGATGGCCGAACTCGCCAGGATCACGGTCGAGCCGCGCGAGCCGCTGGCCGCCGAGGTCTCCCGCCGCCTGATCGACTACCTGATGTCCGGCGAGGTCCAGCCCGGCGACCGCATCCCCTCCGAACGGCGGCTGACCGAGATGCTCGGAGTGAACCGGCCCACCGTGCGAGAGGCGATCAAGTCGCTCGGGTTCCTCGGCCTGCTGGAGATCCGGCAGTCCAGCGGGACGTACTTCCGCGGCACCGACTCCGACGTGCTCTACCGCTTGTTCGAGCTGGGGCTGGTCCTGGGCGAGCGGGGCGCCCGCGACATGGTGCAGGCCCGCGCCGAACTGGAGGTCATCGTCGCCGGCCTGGCCGCGCAGGCGCGCGACGAGGCGGGCGTCGAACTGCTGCGGGCCCGGTTGACGGCGATGCGGGAGTGCCCGGACGACGAGTTCCCCGAGGCGGACACCGCCTTCCACGCCGCCCTCGGCGAGCTGGCCGGCAACACGGTGCTGCGCGACATGCTCAAGGGCATGCGCGCGATGATCCAGCGCGGCTGGGTGGAGCGCACCGGCGCCGTGCGGTCCCGCGAGGTGGCCTACGCCGACCACGTGCCGATCTACGAGGCGGTCGCGAAGGGCGACGCCACGGCCGCCCGTACGGCGATGGCCCGGCACATGGACGGCGCCTCCCGCCGCCTGATGAAGGCGCTCGAACAGCGCGACGCATAGCGGGGCACCACGGACTGCCGGACCGGCACCGGCAAGCCGTGGCCCTCCATCAGCACAACCGGTTGACCGGTTGACCGGTTCGGCCTACAGTGACGGCACGGCACACCACGCAACGCTGCCGCCCCAGCTCGGCCCTGCCTTCCCGATGTCGCGGACGTACACCGCCGACCGGAGCAGGTCCGCGGTCGGGACCCATACCGGTCCCCGCCTACCGGAAGAGGTAAGAACCCCGGTGATCCAACCCCAACCCCTGGTCGCCATGATCCACGCCGTGCCGGCCGCGCACCGCATCGCCGAAGAGGCCTTCGCGCGGGAGTTCCCGCAGGCCACGGTCTGGAACGTCCTGGACGACCGCCTCCTGAACGACGCCCGCGGCGCCGGCGGACTCACCGGCCCGCTGCGTCGGCGCATGCTCCGCCTGATCGGCCACGTCATGGACGGCGGCGCCCAGGCCCTGCTGCTGACCTGCTCCTCCTACGGCGAGGTCGTGGACACCGCCCGCGCCCTGTGGGACGTGCCCGTCCTCAAGTCCGACGAGGCGATGTTCAAAGCCGCCCTGGCCGGTCCGTACCGGCGTATCGCCGTCGTCGCCTCGACTCCGCCCGCCGTTCCGGCCGCGGTCGCCCAGCTCGAAGCGTTGGTCCCGGCCGTCCGCCCGGACCGTCCACTCGACATCGTCACCGCCCTGAGCGAGGAGGCCGGCGCGGCGGACGGCGCCGAGGCCACCGCCCGTCACCTGGCCGACGCACTGCACGCGGCGGGGAGCGCCGACGCCGACGCGGTGCTGCTGGCCCAGTACTCGCTCACTCCCGCCCGCGACGCCCTGGCCGGCCTGGTGGGTGTACCGGTCCTGGACGGTGCGGGTGCCGCCGCGCGTGAACTGCGCGGCCTGCTCGCACCCGAGGGGCGGTCGGCGTCCCCGGCCGCGGCGGTCGCACCGTGACCGCGCGCCTGCCCTGGCCGCTGGCCTACACCGTCTCCGGCGACGACTGTTCCTCGCCGGTGCCGCTCGGCTACACCGCACCGCTGACCGAAGCCGTCCGCAGTCTGGCCGAGTTGGGCTACGACGGGGTGGAGGTGCAGGTCCGGGAGGCCGGCGCGCGCGACGCCGAGGCGCTGGCGCGGACGGTGGAAGCCGCCGGCCTGAAGGTGCTGGGCGTCGGCACCGGTCCGGTCGGCGCACAGGACCGGCTGACACTGACCGACCCGTCGCCCGACGTACGCCGCCACGCCCTGCACCGCCTGCTGGGCGCGGCCCGTCTCGCCGGCGAGCTCGGCGTACCGGTCACCCTCGGACAGAGCCGCGGCACCTTCCTGCCGGGGCTGGCGGACATGCAGCGGCTGTGGGCCGGACGCGCCGTGGCGCAACTGGCCGCAGAGGCGTCCGACCGCGGCAGCCGGCTGCTGCTGGAACCCCAGTCGCGGGCCAACACCTCGCTGTGGAACACCCCCGGCGAAGCGCTCGCCGTCATCCACTGCCTCGATGCCCCGGCCGGACTGGTGCTGGACACCCACCACCTCGATGCCGAAGACGTCGACGTGGTCCGGGCCGTCACGGACCATGCCGGCTCCACCGGCTGTCTGCAACTCGCCGCCCCCTCCACCCGGGGCCCGTTGTCCGTGGGCGACCCCCGGCTCCCCGCTCTGTTCACGGCGCTGCACGAGGGCGGCTTCACCGGCTGGCTGACCCTGGAACACACCCAGGACGGCGACAGCGCGAAGGCCGCCGCCCGCTCCTGGACCGCACTCGACGCGGCGGCCGCACTGTCCTGACCCGCCCCCTCCCGACTCCCCCACCACCTGTTCTGAGAGGAACCCGCACCATGAGCAGCAAGACCTACCGCCTCGGCGTCCTCGAGGGCGACGGCATCGGTCCCGAGATCGTCCCGTCGTCCGTCGAGATCGCCACCGCCGCCGCCCGGGCCGCCGGCGTCTCGGTCGACTGGGTGACCCTGCCCCTCGGCGCGGCCGCCATCGAGACGCACGGCACCCCGGTCCCCGAGGAGACCAAGGACGCCCTCGCCGGCCTGGACGGCTGGTACCTCGGCCCGCACGACTCCGTGGGCTACCCCGAGCCGCACAAGTCCGCGCTCAACCCCTCGGGCACCCTGCGCAAGCACTTCCAGCTCTTCGCCAACATCCGCCCCGCCAAGAGCTTCCCCGGTGCGAAGGCTGTCTGCGACAACGCCGACCTGGTCATCGTCCGCGAGAACACCGAGGGCTTCTACGCCGACCGCAACACCTTCGCGGGCACCGGCGAGTTCATGCCCACCCCGGACACCGCGATCATGCTGGGCATCATCACCCGGGAGGCCACCGAGCGCGTCGCCCGTGTCGCCTTCGACCTGGCCCGCTCGCGCCGCAAGAAGCTCACCATCGTCCACAAGGCCAACGTCCTCAAGCTGACCACCGGCCTGTTCCGCACGGTCTGCCAGGAAGTCGCCGAGGACTACCCGGACGTGGCCGTGGACGACTTCCACATCGACGCCATGACCGTCCACCTGGTGCGCCGCGCCCAGGACTTCGACGTCATCGTCACCGAGAACATGTTCGGCGACATCCTCTCCGACCTGGCCGGCGAGATCTCCGGCTCGCTGGGCACCGCCCCGTCCATCAACTCCTCCGCCACCGCGGCCATGGCGCAGGCCTCGCACGGCTCGGCCCCCGACATCGCCGGGCGGAACATCGCCAACCCGGTCGCCATGATCCTCTCCGGCGCCATGCTGTTCGAGTGGCTCGCCGCCAAGCACGGCGACGAGAAGCTCGCCGCCGTCGCCAAGATCATCGAGCAGGGTGTGGCCGACGCGATCGCCGCCGGCACCTCCACCCGCGACCTCGGCGGCTCCGCCTCCACCACCGAGTTCACCGCCGCCGTCATCAAGGCGATCGGCGCCGGCCAGTAGCAGCATCCCGGTCGTCCGGGGCGGGCTTCCACGCCGCCCGCCCCGGACCTCATGAGCCGCACGACGCACAGCCCGAGGAGAGACCCGAGCATGACCCTGCGCATCGGCTGCATAGCCGACGACTTCACCGGCGGCACCGACGTCGCCGCCGCCTTCCGGCGTGCCGGCCTGCGCACCGCCCTGGTCTTCGGCGCCCCGGACGACACCACCGGTCTACCGGCGGACTGCGACGCCGCCGTGGTCGCGCTCAAGTCCCGTTCCACTCCGGCCGGCGAGGCCGTCGCCGACTCCCTCAGCGCCCAGCGCTGGCTGTGGGCCAAGGGTGCGGCGCAGGTTTACTTCAAGTACTGCTCCACCTTCGACTCCACCCCGCAGGGCAACATCGGGCCGGTCGCCGACGCCCTGATGGATGCCGCCGGTGCCACGGTGACCCTGCACTGTCCGGCCTCTCCGCCCAACGGCCGTACCGTCTACCAGGGGCACCTGTTCGTCCACGACCAGCTCCTGTCCGACTCGCCGTTGCGCCACCACCCGCTCAACCCCATGACGGACTCCGCCCTGGTAAGGCTGCTGTCCGCGCAGACCCGCCACCCGGTGGGCCTGGTCGGCTGGGCCACCGTGCGGCGCGGGGTCGAGGCCGTCCGCGAGGCGATCACGGCACACCAGCAGGCCGGCGTCCGGCACGTCGTCGCCGACGCCCTCACCGACGAGGACCTCGCCGTACTCGGTGCCGCCACCCTCGAACTGCCCGTCGTCGCCGGCGCCGCCGGCCTCGCCGAAGGACTCGGACACGCGTATCCGGCCTCCGGACCGGCCGCCGCCGAACCGGTCCCGTCTCAGGGGCGGGCCGCCGTCCTCGCCGGCAGTTGCTCGGCCCGCACCCTGGAGCAGATCGCCCAGTTCTACGCCGCCGGCCTGCCCTCCCTCCACCTCGACGTCCTCGCCGCCGCGTCCGGGCGCGACGTAACCGGTGAGGCACTGGCCTGGTACGCGGAACAGGACCCCGAACTGCCCGTCCTCATCTACGCCTCCGCCTCGCCCGAGGAACTGGCGGCCGTCCAAGCCCAGCTCGGTGTCGCCGAGGCCGCCGCACAGGTCGAGGACCTCCTCGGCACGCTCGCTTCCCACCTCGTCGAACGTGGTGTTCGCCGCCTGCTCGTCGCGGGCGGTGAGACCTCGGGCGCCGTCACCACCGCGCTCGGCATCCGCGCCGTGCTGGTCGGTGAGGAAGCCGACCCCGGCGTGCCCTGGACGTACGCGACCACCGAGAGCGGCGACCTCGCCCTCATGCTCAAGTCCGGCAACTTCGGCGCACCCGACCTGTTCACCCGCACCCTCACGGAGACCGAGTGACCGGCTACGCGGACGAGTCGGCCGCCCGCGCGCTCATCGTCCGTACCGCCCGCTCCCTGTTCACCCGCGGACTCACGCACGGCTCCACCGGGAACCTGTCCGTCCGCCTGGCCGACGGAAGTCTGCTGCTCACGCCCACCGGATCCAGCCTCGGTACGGTCGAGGAAGCCGAGCTGTCGCGCACCGACCCGCACGGCAAGCACCTCGACGGACCCCGGCCCACCAAGGAGGCGTTCCTGCACGCCGCCTTCTACCGCGCCCGGCCGGACGCCCACGCGGTCGTGCACCTGCACTCCACCCACGCCGCCGCCGTCTCCTGCCTCGACGACGTGGACCCCGCCAACGCGCTGCCCCCGCTCACCGCCTACTACGCCATGCGCGTCGGCGCCCTCCCCCTCCTCCCCTACCACGCCCCCGGCGACAGCATCCTGGAACCCCTCGCCGAACGAACGGCCCGCACCCACCACGCCGTCCTCCTCGCCAACCACGGACCCGTCATCGCCGGCGCGTCCATGGAGCAGGCCGCCGACGCCATCGAGGAACTGGAGGAGACCGCCAAGCTGCATCTCCTCCTGCGAGGACACGCCACCCGCCCCCTCACCCCCGAGCAGGCTGCCGCGCTCGCCCCCACATCCCCCTGACGGCCGGATGAGCCGCGAGCGCGGCAGTCACCCCAGCGAAGGAGCCTCATGACAGTCACCCCCGTCCCCACCGCCGACCTCGTCGACCAGTACGGCACCGACCTGCGCGTCTGCGACCTGCAATTCCGCCAGTTCGGCGCCCACCGCGGCTTCGCCGGCCCGGTCCGCACCGTCTCCTGCCACGAGGACAACGGCCTCCTGCGCGACCTGCTGCGCACTCCCGGCGATGGCGCCGTCCTCGTCGTCGACGGCGGCGGCTCCCTGCGCACCGCCCTGGTCGGCGACCTCATCGCCGGCGCCGCCCAGGACAACGGCTGGGCCGGCCTCGTCCTGCACGGCGCCGTCCGCGACAGCGCCACACTCGCCGGACTCCGCCTCGGCATCAAGGCGCTGGGCACCATCCCCCGCAAGAGCGCCAAGGACGCCGCCGGAGCCGTCGACATCCCCCTCACCTTCGGCGGCGTCACCTTCCACCCCGGCGACATCCTGCACGCCGACGACGACGGCATCGCCCTTCTCCCCGAAGGCACGGTGAGCTGACCGGTGGTTGTGAAAACCTCGGTGGTCGTTCGCGGTCACCGCGCTCGGCCTGGTGGCCGCGGTCTTCTACGGGGGGTGGGCCGCCTTCGGCATCGTGGCGATCCTGTCCGTCCTGGAGATCTCGCTGTCCTTCGACAACGCGGTGGTCAACGCCGGGATCCTGAAGAAGATGAATGCCTTCTGGCAGAAGATCTTCCTCACCATCGGCATCCTGATCGCCGTCTTCGGCATGCGCCTGGTCTTCCCGGTCGTCATCGTCGCGGTCAGCGCGTCGCTCGGGCCGATCGAGGCCGTCGACCTCGCGCTCACCGACAAGGACCGCTACCAGGAGCTGGTGACGGACGCCCATCCGTCGATCGCCGCCTTCGGTGGCATGTTCCTCCTCATGATCTTCCTCGACTTCATCTTCGAGGACCGGGACATCAAGTGGCTCGGCCGGCTGGAGCGCCCGCTGTCCAAGCTCGGCAAGGTCGACATGCTGTCGGCCTGCATCGCCCTGATCGTGCTGCTGATCTCCGCGCTCACCTTCGGCGCCCACGCCCACCAGCACGGCGGCACCCACGCCGACAAGGCGGAGACGGTCCTGCTCTCCGGTATCGCCGGCCTGATCACCTACCTGGTCGTCGGCGGTCTCTCCGGCTTCTTCGAGGACAAGCTCGAGGAAGAGGAGGAGCGCGAGCACGAGGCCGAGGAGCAGGCCGAACGCGCCGGCAAGCCCAAGTCGGCCGTCAAGCTGGCCGGCAAGGCCGCGTTCTTCATGTTCCTCTACCTCGAGGTCCTGGACGCGTCGTTCTCCTTCGACGGCGTCATCGGCGCCTTCGCCATCACCAACGACATCGTCCTGATGGCCCTCGGCCTCGGTATCGGCGCCATGTACGTGCGGTCCCTGACCGTCTACCTGGTCCGCGAGGGCACCCTCGACGACTACGTCTACCTGGAGCACGGCGCCCACTACGCCATCGGCGCCCTCTCCGTCGTCCTGCTGGTGACCATCCAGTACGAGATCAACGAGTTCATCACCGGCATGATCGGCGTGGTCCTGATCGGCGCCTCCTTCTGGTCCTCCGTCCGCCGCAACAAGCGGCTCGCGGCGGCCGAAGGGACAGGCAACACCGACAAGGCGAAGGTGGCCTCAGAAGTCTGATCGGATTCCACGGGCACGGCTCAAAGGAACGGCACGACGGTGAACCATGACGACCTGGTACTCGACGACCCGGTGGGATACTCACTCGGCGGCCGGCACGCGCATCTGGCCCGACGGCGCGGCCGGGCCACCACCTACCTTCCGGAAGTCGCAACCTTCTCCGCGATATCCGCGGGCACGGACGCACAGCAATGGGCCGACCTGGCCGCGCTGCTCGGTGCGGGCGCACTCGCCGACACGTTCGCCTGTCCCGCCGTGCCTCCCCCGAGCTGGTTGCCGGTCTTCTGCCTTGAGGGCCGGCAGATGATCCGGTCCGGTAGCAGCGAATCCGACCGTCCTCGCGCCGAACCCGACCCCAACCCGACAGAGCTGAGCGCGCACGGTGCGCCCGAGATGCTCGACCTCGTCAAGCCCTCGGCTCATCAGTCATTACGACGAAGGCTTACTGCCCGCCGAGTCGGAGTACGGCAACCACGTACAGGCTGCCGGACACCGTGAGAAGCAGAAAGGCGAGAACCGTGTGGCCGACGAGCACGCGTGCTCGGGCAAGACCCAGATGCGCCCGGGCCGCACGGCTCACACGGGGTCTGCGGGCACCTCGCACGGCGTTCGCGTCGGCCTTCTCGATCGCTCGGCGCAGCTTCCTGCGGCTTCGCTCGGTCGTGATACCCAGGCGCACGCCGTGCGCGTCGCGCACCAGCAGGGTCCGATAGGCGCCGCCGTACGAGAAAGTCGTCAGCAGCCGGACGGTGGTGATCCGGTCGAGGTCGACGGACCGTTCGCCGGTCAGGGTGTGCGCAGTCAGGCGCGACGACGAGTGCCGGAACGGTGCCTTCTCCTCGCACAGTGCGGTCAGGAGGATGAAACCGGCGATCGCGGACAGCAGGCCGAGCACGATCGGTGCGCCGTCGGGGACTACTCCCGCCCTGGCCAGCCCGTAGCCGCCGA
Source organism: Streptomyces pactum (assembly GCF_002005225.1). Lineage (NCBI taxonomy): Bacteria > Bacillati > Actinomycetota > Actinomycetes > Kitasatosporales > Streptomycetaceae > Streptomyces > Streptomyces pactum. The sequence goes on along the minus strand of NZ_CP019724.1, from coordinate 8,232,409 downwards.
AAGGCAGCAGGAGGACCGCCACCGCCAGGCCCGACCCCATGCGTGCACGCGCCACGCTGCGGGCTGTGGCTGCTTCCACTGACGCCTCCGTCTCTGTAGGGGGACATCAGCATGCACGCGCGGCCGACCTCTGCACAGTGCCGGCGTCCGGCAGTCTTCGGCTCGGGATCCATCGGGTCCAGGACGCCAGTACCAGCAGGACTCCGTGACCTCATCGTTCGGGCTTCCCTGCACTCCCGGGCGGCACGCTGGACCGCGGTGCCGGCTCGTCGCCCGGCTCCGCGGCGACGATGCCCAAGGCTTCAGCGACATCCTCCGACCTGACGTCTGCGAGGCGTACCGTTTCGACCTGCGCCCTGCGCATCTCTGACGAGGGGCGCAGCCCCTACTTCCCCTGTGGCGATGGCGCGAGCGAGCCGGCTCGGCGGCCGAGGGCGCGCATCGCGACGGCGCCGGCGAGGGGACCGGGAGCGAGCAGGAGGAAGGCGTACCGCCAGCCTGCGGCTTCGGCCAGCAGGGGGGTGAGCTGGATGGTGATGACGGTGAGGGCGAATCCGATGGCGGTCTGGGCGGTGAGGGCGGTTCCGACGTAGCGCTGGTCGGCGACTTCGCTGAGGGTGGTCGAGAACACCCCGGAGTCCGCGATCACGGCGGCGCCCCACACCGTGCAGAAGGCCAGCAGGAGTGCGGCCGGGGCAGGGAACAGGAGTGGAGAGAGCAGGCAGCACACGCCACTGACCAGGAGCGCTGCCAGGGCGGCGGGCGGGCGGCCGAAGCGGTCGGCGCCCCAGCCGCCGAGCAGGCAGCCGATCGCTCCGCCGATTCCCATGGTGAGGAACACCGCGGTCTCCACCGAGACGGGCAGCTCTTCGGCGCGTCCGGTGGTCAGGAGGAAGGTCGGGATCCAGGTCCACAGGGCGTAGAGCTCCCACATGTGTCCGAAGTAGCCGAGGTTGGCCAGGCGCGGCCCTCGCTCGGTGAACATCGTGAGCGCGTAGCGCGGGTTGCGGACGGGAGCGGCCGGTGCGGCGTGGGGACCGGGCCGGACGAAGAGCAAGGAGATGACGGAGGCCAGGAACCCGGCCGTCGCCGCGGCGAGCAGGACACCGCGCCAGGGCAGGGACCCCACGCCGGCGATGAGGTGGGGGAGGGTGGAGCCGAGGGTGAGCGCGGCGATGAGGACGCCCATGGTCAGGCCCCGTCCGGCGCGCCCTGCCCAGGAGGCCATGAGCTTCATGCCCACGGGGTAGACCCCGGCCAGGAACACACCGGTCAGAAAGCGCAGCGGGACGGCGAGGGAGAACTGGTCGACGAAAACGGCCAGCACCACGGTGCAGGTGGCCGCTGCCGCGGCGCTGACGGACAGCAGGCGCGGGGAGGGGACCCGGTCGGCCAGGTTCAGGGCGGTCGAGGTAAGTGCCCCGGCGACGAAACCGAACTGCACGGAGGCGGTCAGCCACACGGCTCCGCCGTCAGTGAGCCCCCACGCGTTGCGCAGGCTCGGGACCACGGCCGACATGGAGAACCACACGGCGAGACCGAGCACTTGCACGGACGCGATCGCACCGCGCTGCAGACCGACGTTCAATAGTGCCCCCTGTGTCGAGTTCCTTCCGTCGGACACGCACACCGTAGGCGAAGGCCGGTCACGAGCGGCCGTCGGCCCCGAGCCCCGCTCCCCCGAGCGTCGGCAGACCGGACCACGTCACGATGAGCGTGGATCAGGAAGCCGGCGCCGCAGGGTGATGAAGGGCGTCGGCAGGGTCGTCAGCAACAGCTACAGCCCTTTTCGCAGCCGCAGGTGTCCTCCGGACTCGCGGTGGCGGTGTGCGTGTTGGGCGCGCAGCAGCCCTTGCCCTGCCAGGCGTCGCGGCCTTCCTTGGCTGCGATGCCGGCGATGACGAGGGCGGCGATCGGGTCGGCCCAGGTCCAGCCGAGCAGCAGGTTGGCCAGCAGGCCGGCCAGGAGTACGGCGGAGAGGTAGGTACACAGCAGGGTCTGTTTGGAGTCGGCGACGGCGGAGGCGGAGCCGAGTTCGCGGCCGGCCTTGCGTTGGGCTGCCGACAGGAACGGCATGATCGCCAGCGAGAGGGCCGCGAGGATTATGCCGGGGATCGAGTGCTCGGCTTCGCTGGTGCCGGTCAGTGTGCGGACGGAGTCGATGGCGACGTAGAGGGCGAGGGCGAAGAAGGAGACGGCGATGATCCGCAGGGTGCGCTGTTCTCGGGCTGCGCGTGCGGCGTGGTCGCGGGCGGAGAACTGCCAGGCGACGGCTGCGGCGGAGGAGACTTCGATGACGGAGTCGAGTCCGAAGCCGATCAGGGCGGTGGACGAGGCCAGAGTGCCGGCGGTGATCGCGACAACGGCTTCGATGACGTTGTAGGTGATGGTCGCGGCGACGAGCAGGCGTATGCGCCGGGTGAGCATGTCTCGGCGGGCCGAACCGCGGCCGGTGGCTGTCGCGGTCATTCAGCAGCAGCCCTTCTCGTCCGCGTCTGGGCAGGTCTTGTCCGCTTCGACGGCGACCACGGCCGCCAACAGGTCGTCCAACGCGTGGCCGAGGCGTTCGTCGGCGAGCTCGTAACGGGTGCGGCGGCCGTCGGGGACGGTGACGACCAGGCCGCAGTCGCGCAGGCAGGCCAGGTGGTTCGACAGCCGGGTGCGGGAGATGCCCAGGGCCTCGGCGAGGTCGGCCGGGTAGGTCGGGGCCTTGCGCAGGGCGAGCAGGACGCGGCAGCGGATGGGATCGGCGAGGGCGCGGCCGAACCGCGCCAGCACCTCGATGTCGGCAGCGAGTGTCAGCATCCTCCGACAGTACATCGCATCGTGAATTCAGGATATCGTGCACTGACGGTGCCTGGCGCCGACCGCGCTGAAGGCCGCCACCATGCAAAAGCCGTCCTCGGAGGCGAGGGTGTGGCCGCCCATGGTGGTGGTCATCTGCGCCGGGACGACGCCGATCGCCGCCGACCCGATGGTCGTGCCGAGCGAGCGCGTCAGGGTGTCGAAGCCGTTGGCGGCGGCCGTCTCGGAGACCGGGACGGGCTCGTGACCAGGGCGGGCATCGCACCGCAGGCGAGGCCGACGCCGCCGTTGATGACGAGGCCGACGATCACCAGGCCCAGGCGGTCCCCGTGAGCGGCAGCGCGATCCCGCGACCCACGACGACGACCAGTGCGCCGCGCTGGTGTCCTGCTTCAGGGCCGGGGACGCAGCGTCCTGCCGTCCGAGGGCGGTTTTCGACCGATGTTGGCGACGAGTTCCGCGCACAGGTGGCGCAACTTGATGTTGCGACGCTGGGACGCTTTGCGCAGCAGGGTGAAGGCCTCCTCAGCCGAGCACCGCTGTTGAGCCATGATCACGCCGATGGCCTGGTCGATGACGCTGCGGGACTCCATCGCTTTCTGGAGGTCGGCCGCGTACTCCTCGGCGTCGGCGATGCGTTGGGCCAGGGCGATCGCCCCCGTGGCCTGTGCGGCCAGGGTCCGCAGGTCGAACAGGTCGGTGTCGGCGAAGCCGGCCACCTTCGCGAAATACAGGTTGAGGGCGCCCGCCGTGTGAGTCCGGGCGGCGACCGGAAACGAGACGGAGGAGCGCGTACCGCACGCCGCGGCGTAGGCCGGGTAGGGACCCCATCGCTCCTCCCCCAGCATGTCCTTCACGGCGATCTCGTGACCGGTGCGCAAAGCCTCCAGGCAGGGACCGTCGTCCTGCCCGTACTGCGCCTCGTCCAGGTCAGGAGCTCCCGTCCCCGCGCTGACGACGGTCAGCGGCCGGTGCTGCCGCTCCAGGGTGATCCCCACGCCGTGGGCGGTGGATGCCATGGCCAGGGCACTTTCCACCAGAACCTGGAGGAACTGTTCCAGGGAGTCGGTCCCCAGCAGCAGGGACGTCATGTCCGGCGATTGGTACGTCTCGTCACCCATGGTGCTCCGCGTCCTTCCAGGACCTGACGGCACGGCCCATCACCGGCCCGATCCTGACGTACGGCAGGGGCGGCCGCTGTCACCTCCACTCCACCACGCCCGGTCTCCCCGCGCCAGGGTTCTTAGCCGCCCCGTGGCCCAACGTCCGGCCCGCGTCACGGCTCAGCGTGCTCTCCATGCCAATCGGCGCAGGCCACGACCTCGAAGCCCCGGCTGGGAAACACCGCGTCCATGAAGAAGTCGTGCATGGCCACGTCGCCATCGGCGCAACCGTCACGCAGAACGGTCACCCGGTAGTCGCGATCTGCCGCGTCGTAGCACGTCGCAGCCACCATCGCGCTGGTCGCGACGCCGGCGATCGCCACAGTGGTGACGCCGCCTGCGCGGAGCACAAGGTCGAGATCCGTGCCGGCGAATGCGCTGGCACGGCGTTTCACGACGACGACGTCCTCGTCGGTGACCGGCAGAGCGATGCCGGTGCCGGCCGATCCTTCGTGGAAGGTGTCCCCCGCCTCGTAGAACGCCCTGAACAGTGCGTTGCCCGGCGGCAGATCGGCACCGTTGCCCCGCAGGGCGAAGTGCACGAACGCGATGAGGGCGCCGGCCTCGCGGGCCCGGGGAATCAGTTCGGTGAGCGGCGGCACGACCTGCCTGGCGAACGGGTAGCTGCCGGTGATGCCCCGCTGGATGTCCCCGATGATCAGTGCTGTGGTCATGAGGCCCCATCCAACTGGTTTGTCCAGCAACCGTGTTCAGCGCACGACCGGCGTTGTTCAGTGCACGACAGGCGTTGTGGTGGCCATGATAGTGCGATGGTCGCCGGCGCACAGGTGGCGCGGCCGGGCGCGGTCGCGACGAGGACTCGGGGCGGGCTGACGTGGCAGTCGCCGTGTCACCGCCTGACGCCGCGGGCCGGCACGGAACCCGAGGCGCGGTCGGTACGGGGTCGGTGAAGGGCGCGGCTCGAACATCGCGGAGCAGTGGGTAGCATCGGCTGCCGTGGCAGACGATCGCACGGACTCGGCCTGGGGGACCTTCCTCGAGCTGGGCGGGTCGGCGGAGGGCCCGATGCACGTGCGACTGACCCGTGCGCTTCGGGCGGCGGTGACCGGCGGGCGTATCGCCTCCGGCAGCGCCCTGCCGCCGAGCAGGACACTCGCGGCGGAGCTGGGCTGCTCACGCTGGGTCGTGACGGAGGCGTACGCGCAGCTCGTGGCCGAGGGGTACCTGGAGGCGCGCAGCGGCTCGGCCACCAGGGTCCGGGCACAGGCCGCCCCCGCTCCGGCGACGAGCGGGACCGACGCCGTAACGCGGTGGGAGCCGGCGTTCGACATGCTGCCCGGCGTGCCCGACCTGCGGGCGTTTCCCCGCAGACGGTGGGCCGACGCGGTGCGGGAGGCCACCGGCGCACTGACATGGGGCGAGCTGGGATACCCCGACGCGGCCGGTCACGCCCGGCTCCGGCAACGGCTCGCGGCGTACCTCGTGCGGGGGCGCGGCGCCTCACTGGACGCCCGGCAGCTCGTCGTCTGCGCCGGCACGCTGGACGCGGTGCTCAGGCTGTGCCGCGCCCTGCGGGCTGATGGTCACACGCATATGGCTGTGGAGGACCCTGGCTGGTCGCGGCTGGGCTCCGCGGTCAGGGCGGCGGGTCTGGTGCCCGTCCCGGTTCCCGTGGACGGCGACGGCCTGCGGGTGGACCTGCTGCGGCGTGCGTCGCAGGTCCGGTCGGTGATCGTCGCTCCGGCTCACCAGTTCCCGACCGGTGTGGTCCTCGCCCCGGCCCGCCGCGCCGATCTGGTTGCCTGGGCCCGGGAGGTCGACGGCCTGGTGCTGGAGGACGACTACGACGCCGAGTTCCGCTACGACCGCCACCCCGTGGGCGCCCTCCAGGGCATGGCTCCGGAGCACGTCGTGCTGATGGGGTCGGTCAGCAAGACGCTCTCGCCGGCCTTGCGGATCGGTTGGGCGGTGGCCCCGCCGCGCTGGGCGGACGCCCTGGGCGCGGAACACGTCGGGGGCATGCCTCCGCCCGTCATCGACCAGGAGGCGTTCGCCCGGTTCCTGGCCCGCGGGGCCTACGACCGTTATCTGCGGGCGTCACGGCTGCGCTACAAACGGCGACGCGACCACCTCCTGGACGAACTCGCGACGTCGCTGCCCGGGTTTCCGGTGTCCGGCGCGGCAGCCGGTTTCCATCTGCTGCTGTCTCTGACGGACTGCTCGGCTCCCGCCGTCGTCGAGGAGGCGGCACGGCGGGAGGTGCGGCTGGCGGATCTCGACGACTACCGCATGGTGCGGGCCGCGGACGCCGCCGGCTCGAAGCTGGTCCTCGGGTACGGCAATCTGGCCGATCAGGCCGTGCCCGGCGCCGTGCGGCGCCTGGCACGGGCCATCGACGCGGCCCGGCTCCGCGACCGGTCTGGCATCGACGACGGGAGGACCGGGGAGCGGGCGGGCTGACGGGCGACGTGCGGCCCTCAGCCCTGTGCGGCGAGGTCGAGCCGCGCCCTGAGCTCGCCGGGCAGCTCCAGCTCGACGGCGCCCAGCACCTCGTTCAACTGCTCGACGGAGCTCACCCCCACGATCGGGATCACCGGCGGGTCACCCCCGAGCAGCCAGGCCAGCACCACCTGGTTGGCCGTTGCACCGAGCTCGGCGGCCACCTCCCGCAGAGCGGTCAGGCGTTGCCTGGTGCCGGGGTGGTCGTAGGCGGTCGGCAGGGACTTGTCCGGACGTGTGTACGCGCCCGAGAGCAGTGAAGAGTAGGCCATCAGCGTCAGGTCCGGCTCACTGCGTACGTAGTCGAGGAGTTCGGCGGTCACATGGACGTGTCCGCTCTCCGGCAGCCCGACGTCGAAGCGCGGCTGGAGGTAGGAGTAGCGCTGCTGGACACAGGTGTACCCCGTCCAGCCGTTGGCCCGGGCCGTCGCGCGGGCCCGCTCGGTCCGCCAGGTGGCGTGGTTGGAGCAGCCGAGTACCCTCGCTTTGCCGCCGCCGACCAGGTCCTCGAGAGCGCCGAGCGACTCTTCCAGGGGAACGGACCGGTCCTCGATGTGCGTCCAGTACACGTCGATGTGGTCCGTGCCCAGGCGTCGCAGGCTGGCTTCCGCGGCCTTGCGTATCACCGGTGCCGACAGTCCCTCGGCCGTCTCCAGGCCGCTGCCGGGGATGGTGGGCCGGGCTCCCACCTTGGTGGAGATCGCCACCTCGTCGTACCGGCGACGGCTCGCCAGCCAGCGGCCGATGGTGCTCTCGCTCTCGTCCCCGGTCCCGCCGGGGGCCCAGAACGCGTAATTGTCGGCGGTGTCGACGAGATTGCCTCCGGCCTCGACGAACCGGTCGAGAATGGCGAAGGACGTCTTCTCGTCCACGGTGGTGCCGAAGGGCAGGGCGCCCAGGCACAGGGTGCTGACAACGGGGCCTGACGGCCCCCCGACACGACGTCGGAGCATCGGTGTCACCTCAATCTTCCGCACACGTCCATGACATGCGGTCTCTGGCAGGAACGGCTCCACCGTAGGTACAGAGCGGTCCGGTGTCCCGGTCCAAAGGGCTACCGGAAAACCGGACCGATCGCGGCGTCGGCACCGCGTTCCACCCGTTCCAGGGCCGGGCGAGCGCGCCGACTTCCACAGGCGCACCCCATAGAGTGGTCTGATGTTCGATCGTCTGGAGATCAGGGTGGTGCCGCCGGGCCCCCGCTTCGCCGCTCAGTTGCGGTTCTGGGTCAACGGCGAGGACGTGGTCGAAGGGGCGGTCCATGAAGGGGGCCGTGGGCCGTTCGCTGCCGATGTACTGCCTGTCGGCCGGCCCAGCCTCCTGCGGGCGACTGACGAGGCGCGCCGCCTGGAACTGGGCGAACCGGAGTGCACCGGCGGTTGCTGCGGTTTCCTGACCGTCGTCGTGCGGCGGTTCGGCGATGTCGTGCAGTGGTCGGACTGGGAGGTGCCGTGGGAAGTCCCGCACACCCCCGCGCCCCCGCCGCCGGAATTCCACTTCGACACCGCCCAGTACGACGCCGAAGTGGCTCGCGCTGAGGCGGACCGCTCGTGGCAGGTCACGATGTAACCCCGTGATCAAGCGTCGCCGGGCGGCCAGTGCGCCGGGATGAGCGCCGTAGGCGGCCCGAAGGGGTGTGGTGTTTCGTCTGATCACTTCGCCGTGGACACGGCTGCGCGTGCGGCAGGATGCGGACGCATGACCCTCGCATCACGTTTCACCGTGCCGGGCCAGGTCTGGGCCGTGGCCACGTCCGATCCGTCCGGGCCGCTGCATGTGACCAGTTACGGTACGAATCCACTGGAGACGGTCGTGACGATGACCGGTCTTTCGGGCACGGCGGAGTGGCGCCGGACGTATCCAGGGGCGGGCAGGCCGCGGAGCCGCCTGTCCGCGGACGGGACGCTGTGGCTCGCCTACCCGGATCGCGACGGACGGCTCTTGGAGGGGATCCTGCCCGACGGATCCACCGGTCCTACCGCCCGCCCGAAGTGCGGTCCCGAAGAGGAGATCGGCTCCTTCGTCCTGCTCGAAGACGGGTTCGTCATCGCCTGGGCCAGGGTTTCCCGACTGGTTCGAGCAGGGCGAAGCCCGAAAGCTGCTCCGCCGGAGCCCCGCGTGGCCCGCTATACGGGCGAGGGGGAGTGCCTCTGGTCCACGCCGATCGTGCTCGGGGCGGTGTCGTACGCGGGTGTGGTGGAGACGGGGCGCCATACGGGTTGGGAGAGTCGGCCGCGTGGTCCTTGGCTCCCGGAGGAGGTTGGCGTCGACGCCTGGGAACCGCTGCTGGTGTCGGGTGATCGGGTCGCGGCCAGCTTCACCGACACACGGGGTGGGATCGGCAGGACGTTCTTCCTCGACCTGGACAGCGGCGAAATCATCTCGGCCACCTCTCCCGCTCCCTCGGGTCGGAAGGCGATAGCGGGCCCGGGCGAGTTCCTGATCGGCTCCCAGGGCTACGGTGCGTTCACGACAGGCCGCTTCGGTCGAGACGGCGCCGAGACCGCGCGGTGGGCCAGCCACGGGGCGATGCTCGTCGACGGCGACGGCGTCGTGAGCGGTCCGGAGCTCGAGAACGGTCTGCCTTCGACGTCACGGTTCCGGCGCCTCGCTCCGGGCGACACCCTGGTGGACGGGCCGACGCTGACGGGCTACCACACGTCCTACCCCGCGATGGACCGCGAGGGGACCACCGTGTTCTGGCGAGACGGCAAGCTGCTCGCCGTGGACGCGGACCTGGCCGAACACGAACTGTTCGCGATGGACGACAGCCGAGCGGTCATAGGCCGTGCACTGCTGCTGAGCGAGGGCAGTGTCGCCGTGTCCTTGGACAGCGAAGTCTTGGTCTTCCGCACCCCGTTGGGTCCCCTGGCCGAGAGCCCCTGGCCGTGCGGGGACGCGAACCTCCGGGGGAATCCGCTGCTGAGCTGAACCCGTCCGCGTGACGGCTCCGCGCTGTGCCGAGCGCCGCGCCGCTCACGGCTTCGGCTGAAGGCGCGGCACAGTCCCACAAGGAGCGGTCGTCTGGTGGATCGGGCAGATCGAGCCCGGCTGTCGGCCGGCCTGAGCTGGGCGTTAGCCTCGGCGCATGGTTCCTGTGCGGCCTTCGAAGGTGATCACGCGCCACCGTGACGGGGCGATCTACGCGTACGTGGTGGACTCCGGCGCCCTCGGCACGCTGGAGCCCGCAGCGGTGTTCCGGCCGCGGCCCGGCGACGAGGTCGCGGAGTCGGCGGTCCGGACTGATCTTGAGCGAGTCGTGTACACGACCCTCGGCGGCGTGGTCTGCCTCACCCGCGCCGGTGACGTGGTCTGGGCGTCGGCCTTCGAGCCGCACTCCGACCGGCTCCATGGCCACCGTCCTGGCTGTGCGCTTTCCCTGGACGACCGGACCGTGTGGGTCTACCGGCCGGACGCGATGGCGGGGCGCGGGGGCGCAGATCAGTGGGTCGTGCACGATGCCGACAGCGGGGCGGTCCTTGCCCGCCGGGAGCTGGAGACGGCCGGGCACGGCGCCGGCCACCACGTGCACCCCGTCGACGGCGGTTTCTACCTCGACATCGGTGAGGGCCAGGACGGATCCGTCATTCTCAGGGGCAGACTCCGGGCCGACCGCGAGCCGGAATTCATGACCTACCCGTGGTGGGACCGCTGCCTGATCGACCTGGCGCCGGACGGGCGGCAGTTCATGACCGTCGACCACGGACAGGCGGACGTCGGCTTCCACGACCACCCCAGCGGGAACATGCTCTTCACCCTGCCCGTCGAGGCCTTCGGGTACGACCCCGAGGAGACCTTCGTGGAATGGAGCGGCGGTTACCTGACCCCGGACACGGCCGTCGTCACCCTGGGCGGTGAGGGCCATGACGAGGAGGAGTGGTTCCGCCACCACCTGGTCGACGTGCGCACGGGCACGCTCAGTGGTGAGATCGCCGTCGAGGTGACCAACCCGTACGACCTGGTGCCCCTGGGCGACGGCTCCTGGCTCACGGACGGCCCCGACGGCCATCCCGTCCGCCGGGCCGGTGCTCCGCACCCGGCAGGATGAGGGGCGGTCGACAGCCTGAGGCAGTTCTTCGGGACCGATGCCATGCCTCGGGGCGCCCCCTCCCGCAGTCCGAGAAGGGCCTCGGCTGGCGCACGACAATGGCGGTGCGGAGAACGTCGGGTGATCGGGAGGGACAGCGCCGCACGATGGGGACATGGATGACACGACCTTGGTATCCCGCTTCCTCCATGACGGCTTCGTGAAGTTGGAGGGCGCCGTCGCGCCGCGGGTGGCCGCGGACTGTGCGCGGCTGCTGTGGCGGGAGACGGACTGCGCCCCGGACGATGTGGCGACGTGGACGCGGCCCGTGCACTGGGTGGCCGGGATGGCCCAGGGGCCGTTCGCCGCCGCACCCAACTCCCCCGCCCTGCACCGTGCGTACGACCTGCTCGTCGGTGCGGGCCGCTGGGAGCCGCGCTACTCGCTGGGCACGTTCCCGCTTCGCTTTCCGCACGAGGAGGAGCCGGACGACGCCGGATGGCACGTCGAGGGGAGTTACCTTCCGGAGGGCGAGAGCTGGTACTTCACGAATCTGCGCTCCCGGGGCCGGGCGCTGTTGATGCTGTTCCTGTTCAGCGAGGTCGGTGAGGAGGACGCCCCGACCCGGATCCGGGTCGGCTCACACCTCGACGTGCCGAAGGTACTGGCGAAGTACGGAGAGGACGGGGCGAGCGGGCTGGCCCTCGCCCTCGATCTGGTGGCGGCGTCCGACCACCGTCCACTCGCCCTCGCCACCGGTTCCCCGGGCGACGTCTTCCTGTGCCATCCGTTCCTGGTGCACTCGGCGCAACCGCACCACGGGGCGCGACCGCGCTTCATGGCCCAGCCGCCGCTGATGCCGGCTGTGCCGTACGAACTGGAGCGGGCCGACGGCGCGTACTCACCCGTGGAGATCGCGATCCGCCGGGGCCTGGGACAGGGGACCGCGGGCCCGGGCGGGGACGGCACCGACTGCGCCGCCGGGCAGTAGAGACGTCATTCGACTGTCCCTTCAACTGAGCGCGGCGGCCCTGCTGCTGGCCGCACGGCCGCCACTGACCGCCTAGACACCCGGCTCGGTATCGGGCGCTTCGTCGTAGCGGGTATAGACGGCGGCCATCCTTCCCGACGCGTCCAGTGCGGCCAGGATGGCGTCACCGATGACCGTGAGCTGGTCGACCTGCTCGTCGGTGAGCGCGTCGATGACGTGGCGGCGGACGGTGGCGACATGGCCGGGCGCCGCATGCCGCACTTCGGCCCACCCGGCATCGGTGAGTCGGGCATTGGTCGCCCGGCGGTCCTCCGGGCAGGGAAAGCGTTCCACCAGGCCGCGCTTCTCCAGTCGCGCCACCACGTGCGAGAGCCGAGGCAGGGTGGCGTTGGTCTGCTGGGCCAGGGCCGTCATGCGCAACGTGCGGTCGGGCGCCTCGGAGAGCATCGCCAGGGTGTAGTACTCGAACTCCGTCAGGTGGGCGTCATTGCGGAGCTGTGCGTCGAGCACGCCCGGCAGCAGCTCCAGCACCGCGCGAAGACGTATCCAGGCGCGTAGCTCGCGACGGTCGAGCCCAGGTGTGTCCACGGTCACATCTCCATCCGGAATGGTTGTAGCGACAAGTTTGCTGAATCCGACACCGGTCAGTTGTCGCTACAACCATTATCGGACAGGAGCACCGTCGTGGCACACGTGAGCACCATCGGCGCCGGCACCACGGGGTCGGCCATCACCGGTATGGCCGGCCGGCGTCGTCACCGTGCCCGGTCTGGGCTCCGTCGAAGCCGGTTCGCTGGGCCGGGCCCGGGAGCCGGAGACGTTCGGCTTCCTCCAGCTCACCCACCCGGCCGACGAGAAGGTCGGCTGGACCGGCGGGCTCTCCGTCGTCACCTGGCGACCGGCCGTCCGAAGACTCACACGGCGCGGCTGCCCGACGGATCCACCGCCATCGGTGCCGGGCGTCTCAGCCTCGACCACCTGCTCACCGGCCGCCGGTCCACCCGGCCAGTGAGTGCCTGACCAGTCGCCCGCAGTCCCGACCGAGGAGTCCGCATGACCAGCTCAGGTTCCACCACGACCGCCACCGCCGACGCCCGCATTCCGGCGTCGCACCCCTTCGCCGCGCATCTGCGGCACGCCACCGCGCTCGAAGCCGCCGAACCGCACCGCCTCTGGTCACCCCAGGACGGCGCCCTGCCCAGCCTCTACCTCTCGCACGGCGGCGGCCCCATGCCCTTCGAGAGCTCCGAGTGGCTGACCCCACTGCACGACTGGGCCCGCTCCCTGCCCAAGCCGAAGGCCATTCTGATCGTCTCCGCACACTGGGAGTCCGCGCCGTTGTCGTTGAGCGCCGCCCGGCCGGACGAACTCGTCTACGACTTCGGCGGCTTCGACGCGCTGTACCACACCTTCCGCTACGACACCCCTGACGCCGGCGAGCTGGCCCGGCAGGTGACGGGGCTCATGCCGGGCACCGAGCGGGTGCATCAGCACGCCCGCCGCGGACTGGACCACGGCGCCTGGGTGCCCCTGAAGATCATGTACCCGAACGCGGACATCCCGGTCCTGCAACTGAGCCTGCCCACCGAGGACCCCGACCGGCTGCTGGCCATCGGCGCGCGACTGCGGCCCCTGCGGGAGCAGGGCGTGCTGGTGATCGGCTCGGGCCACATGACCCACGGCCTGCCGTTCATCACCCAGGAGATGGTCCGGGAGAACAAGGCGCCCGGCTGGTCCGCCGACTTCGACGCGTGGGCCGCCGACGCGCTGGCCCGCGGTGACGTCAGCGAACTCGCCCGCTTCCGCTCCGCCGCCCCGGGCATGCCCTACGCCCATCCGACCGTGGAGCACTTCACTCCCCTGTTCGTCACTCTCGGCGCGGCCACCGACCCCACCGGACCGGTGCTGACGACCCTCGACGGTTACGGTCTCGGCCTGTCCCGACGTTCCTTCCAGGCGGCCTGAGCCCAGCGGACCGGGCCACGGGGGATCACCCGCTTGTCCTCAAGCGCACTTGAGGTCATACGGTCTCCGCACGACGTGCAGGGCGCCGAGCCCCGCACCGAAGTCCGGGAGAGGACACCCCATGGCGACTCAGCGAATTCCCGACGCCGAACTGGCCGGGCAGCCCGCCGCGTACTGGACCGGTGTCGCCTACGAGGCGCTCATCGCGTACACCCGGACCAGGCAGGCCGAAAAGGGCTACACCCAGCCCCAGTTCTGGCTGCTGCGCAACCTGTCGGTGAACGACATCTCGCCCGACGGCGAGGGGATGAGCGTGCCCGAACTGCGAGAAGCCATGGCGTCCTACATCCGACCCGAGGATGACCTGGCGGCGGAGGCCGAGGGACTGGTGGAGCGAGGCTGGCTGACCCGGGACGCCGAAGGCCGGTTGTGGCTCACCGAAGAGGGGGAACAGGCCCGTGTCGACCTGGCCCGGAACTCTCCCGCGATCCGCGCCGCCCTCCACGAGGGCATCGACGACGCCGACTACGTCACCACGGTGAAGGTACTCCAGCGGCTGATCCGCAATGCGGGCGGGACGGTCGCCTGACAGAACGAGGGCCCGGGACCGGCGCCCGGACCCTGGTGACTTCATGGCAGGTCAGCCGGCCCGGTCGCCCATCGGGGTCACGCCACCGTCCACCCCGCACTGAGGCGACGGGCACGGTGACCTCATCTCGAAGGCGCCCTATGGCTTTGAAGCGGCCGCGGCCTGGAGGACCTCGTCCATGGACTGCAGGCGCCAGTGCTTCAGGAGGTCCTGAAAGGCGACGGCACCGTGAGGGTAGGCGATCGAGGCATTCGCCGGCCGCGCCCTTCACCGTTGTAGTAGCCGGGGTGCACTCGGCGTGGGACCACTCGTGGTCGGGGGCGTCCTCCGCCATGGCCGCGAGCCGGGCGTCCTCCGCCTCGCGGGTCGGTTCCATGACGGCGCCCTTGGCTTGGGCGGCCGCGACGAGCACTGCGGCGTGCTCGTCGAGCACGTGTGTGTAGTTGACGCTGCCGGCGCGTCGCGCCTACACCGACCTGTGCGACGAGATCGAGCCGGGCGAGGAGGCTCAGATCGACTACGGGGTCCTGGGGCAGTGGGTCGACCCGTGCACCGGAAAACGCCACCGGGTCTGAGCGTTCGGCGCTCTGGGCGGGTGTGGTAGCAGGCCGATGGCCGCGACGCGGACCACGCCCTGTCTACTATTGTTTCGGCGTGCATCGGAATGTCGGAACAAGGGTGACGGGGTGGCGAATTGAGCACGATTGCGATCGTCGGCGCAGGTCCGCAGCTGGGGCGCGCGATCGGTCGGCGGTTCGCCGCCGAGGGATTCGACGTGGCGCTGATCGCCCGGAACCGTAAGACGCTCCGGGCGGTGGCCGACGATCTGTCCGACACGGGCGTCCGGGTCGGGGTGTTCCCCGCCGACGTCACCGATCGTCCCGCTCTGCACGCGGCGCTGAGCGCCGCCGAGGAGCGGCTGGGGCCGATCGACGTACTCGAGTACTCGCCCGCGCCCTCCCCGGCAGACCTGCGCCGCGCGCCGCTCGTCGAGGCCACGAAGGTCACCGTCGACTCGGTTCTGGCTCAGTTGGATCTCTACCTGCTCGGCGGTGTCGCGGCGGTGCAGCACGTCCTGCCCGGCATGCTGGAGCGCGGCACGGGGACGGTCCTGGTCAGCAGTGGCGCGGGGTCGGGCCCGGTGATCGCCCCGCACGTGGCGAACGTCCAGATCGCCACCGGTGGAATGCGCAACTGGATCCTCAACCTGCATGCGGCACTTTCCGGTACCGGCGTCTACGCCGCGCACGTGGCGATCGCCGCCTTCATCGGCCAGGGGGGCCACGACTCCCAGCCTCAGACGATGGCCGACGCCTACTGGCGGCTGCACACCAAACGCACCGAAGCCGAGCTGGTCGTCCAGGACCTGCCGGACGACTACCTGGAACAGGGCCTGGCGGACAAGTTCGTCGAGTCCTGAGCCGCTGACGGCTTCGCGGGTCGTTGTCAGGCGTGTGAGTTAGGGACCCGGCGCCGTGGGCGCCGGTCCGCCGCTCGGCCAAGTCGCGGTTCACCGCCCCACGGCCCGGGAGATCGCCAGGCCCGCCGTCCGCAGCGCCGTCCGAGCGGCGGCCCGGGTCCCGCCCTCGTCGGGGGCGACCAGGGACAGCGCGCCCAGCACGTCACCGCGACGGTCCAGGATCGGGGCGGCGACGGTTGACATGGTGGCGGGCCCGGAACGCAGGGGGTTGGGCACCGTCATGGCGCAGACGCCCTCCGTGCGGACGGCGGCCATGAGCCGGCGCAGGAGCGCCGCGTCGTTCGCGTCGGCCAGCGCCTCCTGCCGCACCCGCTCGGGGGCGTGTGCCAGCAGGGCGATGCCGATGCCGGTCCCGGTGAGGGGGAGGCGACCGCCGACCCGGTACTTGACCTCTGCCGAGTCCCGTGCGGACAGGCGCTCGACGAGAACGGCCTCGTCGCCGTCGCGCACGGCGAGGAGGATGTGCTGGCCGGTGACCCGGTGCAGCTCCTCCATGAACGGCAGCGCCGCGGCGCGCAGTCCGTGGCCGCGGGGCGCCAGCGAGGCGATCTCGAGGAGTTGCAGGCCGACGACGAAATCGCCGTTTTCGAGGCGTTCGAGGGCGCCCGCATCCGTCAGCTGGGCCGCGATCCGGGACGTGGTGCTCTTCGGAAGACCCGCCCGCGCCGCGAGCGTGTGCAGGGGCAGGCCCTCCCCGGCCTCCGCGAAGGCGCCCAGGACCCTGAAGGCCCGCTCCAGGATCGGTTCTCCGCGGAGCGGCCGTCCCGAGCGAGGGGTCTGTACTGGCGTTCCACTCATCGGAATCGTCCGTGCGCGTCGGCGGCCACGGTCCGAATACTAGCTCCGTGACTCGCCCACCCGGCGACCTGTGGACGCCGGTACTGGTCAATTCGCGCTCAAAAGACCAAGGAGACATCAATGATGGCCGACCCCGCGCTGCGCGACGTCTACGTCCCGCACGCCTATCCCGAACAGCAGGCCGACCTCGGTGAGATAACCATGAACTACGCCGAGGCCGGTGATCCGGACAAGCCCGCCGTGGTGCTGGTCCCCGAGCAGGCGGGCTCCTGGTGGGGGTACGAGGAGACCATGGGCCTCCTCGCGGAGGACTTCCACGTCTACGCCGTCGACCTGCGGGGCCAGGGGCGCAGCAGCTGGACGCCGAAGCGGTACAGCCTCGACAACTTCGGCAACGACCTGGTCCGGTTCATCGCCCTGGTGGTGCAACGACCCGTCGTCGTCGCGGGCAATTCCTCCGGCGGCGTCCTCGCGGCCTGGCTGTCGGCGTACGCCATGCCCGGGCAGATCCGGGGTGTGCTGTGCGAGGACGCCCCGTTCTTCGCGTCCGAACTCGTCCCCACGTACGGCCACTCGGTCCGCCAGGGAGCGGGCCCCCTGTTCGAACTCTTCCGCACGTACCTCGGCGATCAGTGGAGCGTGGGCGACTGGGAGGGCTACCGTCGCGCGGCCGGCGCCGCGTCGTCGCCGATGGCGCGGCACTTCGTGGCCGACGAGATCCCGCAGCACTTGAAGGAGTACGACCCGGAGTGGGCACGAGCCTTCTGGGAGGGAACCGTCGGCCTGAACTGCCCGCACGAGCGCATGCTGAGCCAGGTCAAGACGCCGGTACTCCTCACTCACCACACGCGCGGCATCGACCCGGAGACCGGCGACCGGCTCGGGGCACTCTCCGACGAGCAGGCCGCGCAGGCCAGGCGGTTGATGGAGTCGGCTGGGGTGAAGGTCGACTACGAGTCGGTGCCGGACGCGTTGCATGTGATGCACCAGCTCGACCCGGCGCGGTACGTCAAGATCTTCACCCAGTGGGCGGCCACGCTGGCTGAGTGACCGGCGGCCGCGCCGGACGCGTCTACAAGGCGGCGAGGAGAACCAGGTGTATTGACCCGCAAGTTCGTTGAAGCGGCTGATGGGTGGCTGGCTGCCATCGAGCGCGGTGTGGCACCGGTGGTAGTTGCAGGTGTGCAGGAAATCCGCCAGGACTTCGGTGCGTTCAGCGTTGCCGGAGCACGGGCGCGCGTACGCCCGTTCGTCGAGCAGGGTTCGATTCAGGCACTCCACCTTGCCGTTCGTTTGCGGACGGTGGGGTCGGGTGCGTCTGTGGATGATGCTTGCGGCGCTCAGGGTCTGTCCGAACGGTGTGGATCTGTAGCGGGAGCCGCATCCAGCGGGGCATGCCGCCACCCTGGCCAACGACTTATTGAGACGTCGGATACCGGGGACTGGGCTAGATCATTTCCCGCAGCCCTGGTCATCCCGGCATCTGCTCATGACTCGGCCGCTGTCGTACTCCAAGCGCGGAACGAACTGTGGGAAGCCACGGTGTGCCGTGGGGGCGTCGGCACGGATTCACCTGCCGACGCCCCTCATAGGCTGCATCTCCCGGCGGCGAGTGCCGTGATCGCGCACTCGGCGGCGTGCCGTGCCGCGAGCGCGGAATGGAAGGGCCCGCAACCGTGGTAAGCGCGGCCGGTCGGTCCGTTCGTGATACGCCACTGCCAGGCGGTGTGTGCGGCAGGGGGAGAGGGGTGGTGCCAGACGGGCTGTGCGGAGGAGGGGGGGTTCTCCGCGTTGTGGACCACTACGTCGTGGGCCACTCCGCCGATCACGGTTGAGGCGCGCCTCACGTCGTCGTCGGTCCTCCAGGCCAGGGGCGTCGGGGAGGCCTCCGACACTTCCAGGAGGACATCGGCGAGGTCGGCCAGACTCCGGTACAGCGCGGCACGAACCGCGTCGCTGTGGTGACGGCCCCACCGGCATGGGGTCCGTTCGGCGATTTCGTCCACGATGGTCTGTGCGGCGATGTCGTCCAGAGAGTCCGGCTGTTCGAGGCGTTCCCGCGCCAGAGTCGCGGCGGCGCCCCACGCGAGGTCGTCGCGGGTCATGGCGGTGCCGCGGGCCAGCGACCACAGGTCGGCGGGCCCCAGGTCGTCGACCGTGTGCTGGATGCAGCGGGCGGCCGCGTCCGACGGGGGCGGGACGTCGGCGTTCAACAGGCCGGCGCGCACCTCGGTGGCCGCGCTCACGTCGCCCGGTTGCAGCGCGCCCAGCGGCAGTGAGGCCGCCGCGTGGAGCACGTGCCGGTAGAGGCGCCGTACCGGATGAGAACCGGCGGGCGGTGACGGGCGTCCCGCCAGGAAGCACAAGGCCTCCAGCAGGTCCGCCGGTGCAACCCTCAGGTTGAGGCACGCCCTCGACAGGCGATCATTCATCGTGCCCCCTTTCCGCTCTCAGGGACGGACGCCGGTCTGGCGCGGTCCCGGGGGTCGCGCCAGACCGGCCTTGCCCTGTAGCCGAGTCAGTCGTCCAGGACTGCCAGGGCGTCGATCTCCACGAGGAGTCCGGGAGGAAGCTGCATGTAGACGGTGGTGCGGGCGGGGAAGGGTTCGCCGACGGCCGCCGCGTACGCATCGTTCAGCTCGGGCAGGTGGGCGGGGGTGGTGAGGTAGACGCGGAGCATCACGACGTCCTCCAGGCCGGCGCCGGCGGCCTGGAGGACGGCGGTGACGTTGCGCAGGGTCTGGGCGGTCTGCTCGGCGACCGTGGTACCGACGACATCGCCGGTGGCCGGGTCGAACGGTAGCTGCCCGGAGACCTGAAGGATCGGGCCCTTGCGGATGCCCTGGGACAGCGGGGCGGGCAGGGTGGGTGCGTTCTCGGTGCTGATGACGGTTCCTGTCATGGTGTGTCCTTGGCGGAAGGGCGCGCAGAGCGGTCTGTGCGTGGAGTCAGTTCCAGGCCTGTCGTTCCCGGCTGCGGGGGTCGTCGACCTGGGTCCACTCGGCGTCGATGTGCATCGTGGTCCGGCGTGTGGTGTCGTACTGGTCCCAACCGGGGTTGCCGGTCCTGGCGAAACGGATCCAGGCCTCGTGGGTGCGGGCGGCGAGGTCCGCGGGGGGCTTGTCGGGGCCGAGCAGGGCGCCCTCACCCGACAGTTGCGGGAGCTCCGCGATGTCGAAGACGAAGGGGAGCTCCATCGCGTGGGTGGCGCCGAGGTCTCCGTCCAGGGCGCGGGAGCGCCAGGCGAACTCGTAGCTGAACGTGGCGGACCGGGGGTGGGCGGCATGTGCGCCGGCCAGGGCCCAGCTGCCCGCGCCGAACAGCGCGTCGCCCATGATGGCCGACCGCAGCTCACCGAAGGACGCCTCGGGGCGGGTGCTGCGGTACGTCTCCACGAGCTGCGCGGGCTTCGGGTGCGAGCGCGCCGCCGTGTCGTCGACGTCCCCGGCGGTCGACGTGGCGTGCTTGTCCACGGGGACCAGGTAGAGGTTTCCCTCTTCGGTGTTGGTGCCGACGAGCAGGTCGACATCGGCGCTCAGGCCGGCGGCGACGGATACGGCGGGCTGCGTGTCGAGCACCAGGCTGAAGGGGCTGAGGCCGATCAGCGGGTCGTGGTGCGTTTCGGTCCGCAGGTCGATGCCCACGAGCCGGGAGGCGGCCTCCACCAGGCGTTCGTCGGAGATGTCCGCGAAGGCGTCGGTGTGCGGCTCGATGCCGAGTTCCTCGGCTGCGGCCTTGGTCACGCGGGCGGCCTGCTCGGAGGAGAATGCCCCCAAACCACTGCCGCTCTGCACGATCGCCCGGCGGAACAGGCCCGCGACCTCAAGGGTGGCGAGGATGCCGCCGACGACGGTCGCCCCGGCCGACTGGCCGAAGAGGGTGACGTTGTCCGGGTCACCGCCGAAGGCGGCGATGTTCTTCCGCACCCAGCGCAGCGCAGCGACGACATCGAGCAGGCCGCGGTTGGCGGGCGCCCCGGGGATGTCGAGGAACCCGGCGATGCCCAGCCGGTAGTTGAGTGTGACCAGGACGACGCCGTCGCGGGCGAAGGCGGAACCGTCGTACAGCGCGGACCGCGTCGACCCGGCGACGAACCCGCCGCCGTGGACGAACACCATCACGGGCAGACCGCTGTCCGCGGCGGTGGGCTGGAAGACGTTGACGGTGAGGTAGTCCTCGCCACGGCTCCAGCCGGCGCCGAAGTAGGGGGCCATGTCGATGCTGCCGAGCTTCCGCTCGGACTGCGGGGCATTGGGGCCGGGCACGGTGGCGTCCCGTACGCCGTCCCAGAGCTCGTGCGGCTGCGGCGGGGCGAACCGGCCGGCGCCCATCGGAGGAGCGGCGTAGGGGATGTTCAAGAAGGTGGCGGTGCCGTCGTCCTGACGGAGGCCGCGGACGGCTCCCTGTGCGGTGGTGACGACGGGCTCAAGTCCGTGACTCACAACTATGCCTTTCCGGGGGCGTCAGCCCTGCTCGGAGTACGGGGCGAAGGGCGCCCAGCCCTTGATGTCGAACGTGTTGCCGTTACGCGCGATTTCGGCGGCACCGTGACCACCCAGGTGCGCGGGGATCAGGAGCGCGTTGTTGTCGGCCGCCCAGCCCAGCACCTTGCGGCGGGTGGCGCGGGCGCCCGCAGGGTCCTCGCAGAAGCAGCTGTTGGCGTCCGGCTCGACGATCTGCACCGGGTTGTGCAGCAGGTCACCAACGAACACCGCGCGGTCCGTCCCGGAGGTGAGGGTCAGCACGGAGGAGCCGGGGGTATGTCCGGGAGCCGCGT
The DNA here is from genome assembly GCF_002005225.1 of Streptomyces pactum. NCBI lineage: Bacteria > Bacillati > Actinomycetota > Actinomycetes > Kitasatosporales > Streptomycetaceae > Streptomyces > Streptomyces pactum. The sequence continues at coordinate 8,211,354 of NZ_CP019724.1, read as the reverse complement.
CCAGGCGCAGGTCGGCGTCGATCTCGTGGCTGTTCCGCCACAGCAGCGTCTGGCCGGCCTGGTGCACCGGGGCCACGCTGTCCTCGAAGACGTTCTGGTTGCCGCGGCCGGGCAGCGGCTGGTGGCCGTTTGCCGGGTTCCAGAAGTCGAAGTCGTCCTTCGGCATCAGATAGGTGGCGTTGGGAAAGGTGGGAACCCAACTCCGCCCGTCAAGGTACGTGTTCCAGCCGACGTGATCGATGTGCAGATGCGTGTTGATCACGATGTCCACGTCCTCGGGCTGGACACCTGCCCGGGCGAGGTTGGCCAGGAAGTCCGTCTCCAGGTGGCTCCAGACCGGCGCGTACGGGCGCTCCTTGTGGTTGCCCACACCGGTGTCGACGAGGATGGTCTTGCCTCCGCTGCGCAGCAGCCAGGTCTGGATCGCGGAATTCACGGTGTGAGTCTCGGAGTCCAGGAAATGCGGGGCCAGCCAGTGGGCGCCGTCTTTCCAGACTTCCTGCGAGCTTTCCGGGAAGAAGGCGTGGGGCTCCATTTCGACGGACCCGTAGTATTCCCAAACGCGGGTGATAGAGACGTTGCCGAGCGTAATCTGTTCCATGTGATTTCCTTGGAGTTCGTAAGGTTCACCCAACCGTACGAGCGGCTCCGGCGGGCGCAGTATCCGTCACGTGACTGCACCGGTGCGTACGGCTCCGAACTCGGGGATCTTCCTCTTGTAGGCCAGGTGAAAGACGAGGCGGCTCCCCGTTTCGAGTTCCGTTCCCGGATGCCTTGTGGACGAGCACGTGGCCACGTCGCCGCGTTCGCGAGGCGGCAGCCGGATCCGTATGCCCGCTTGCTGGCCGTGTCGTGTGCGGTGGCTGTCCCCGCCTTTCACGCCGGCGGCTTTGATGCCTGCACATCAGTGAAACGCAAGGGTGCGCGGTCACTCCGTGACGCGTTCTGGCGGATGTCAGACGGCTCGGGCGTCTTTGCACTGGTCCTTGAGGTCGACGCAGCACACCGCGACAGCCGGGGCCGGCGCGTGCGGCGACGGGATGTCGACGCTCTCGGGCGGGACCATGGTGGTGCGGCCGGGGTCCGGGACGAGCGGGTCCGCGGCTCGCACCAGCGCGGTCGAGTTCGCGTCGAGGCGACTGGTGTGCTGCAGCAGGCGACGGCCGGCTGCGGCTGACGCGCAGTTCCTCCGGGAGCAGGGACAGTGCCCTGACGACTCTGGGGCACGCCGTGTGCGAGGAGAATGCCGGTCGACGGCCGGTGACGCGGATCAGGTGGGCCACGGTCTCGTGCGCACGGTCGGCCGCGGCAGTGAGGCGGGGGGCGCATTCCGAAGCATGGCCCGCCGGGAGACGCTCGAGAGCCGGCCGGGTTCATTCCCCGCTGTTCCGGCCTGTCGGCAAGAAGCCGGACGGGCCCTGAGCCAAGGGCTGCGTACGGCTTCCGTCGAGGTGGAGGGGAGTCGTCGGCGGAGCAGGTGAGCAGCCGGTGTCGGCGGAGTCGTCGGCCCGGGCCCCGGCGATCTGGGGCTGCGTGATCCGCATCTGCCAGAGCATTTCGCGGGTGGCGTCAGGGCTGATGATGTCCGAGGGTGTCACCGTGGTCGTCACCGGGAGCCCGAGGTGGCGACCGCGATGTGTCTCTTGCGGCCGTTGCTTCCCTCTCCGGCGTCGAAGCCGCAGGTGGCCTTGGAGTCGCAGGGGCATCGTCGTGGCCGGTACGGACCCGTCGGCGGAGCTGGTCGGCCGACAGGTATCTGCGCCGGCGTATTCGATGGGAGTCGGGCCGATTGTCCCGAGTCCCGAGTGACGAGCCGTGCGGGACCGCAATTCATGCTCGCGCCGCCGCGTCGGCAGGACGGAACCATGATTGAGATCCAACACCCGTCCTCTGCTGCGCCGATGGCTGGACGACGACGCTGTCCACCTGTCCGAGATCCATGCCGGTCCTGCGGTGATGCAGGGCATCTGCGACGGCAGGCCACGCTCTCTTGGCGCAGACTGCCGACATCGAGATGTACTGGGCTTCCACGCACGCCGCGAGCACCAACGCGTCCACCCAGTGACGCAACAGGATTAGGCCCTCACCGCTTGATCACGACATTCCCCTCAGAGGTACTGCGCCCCCGGTGAGTTCGCGGCGGTTCGCGCCTCGGACCTGTCGGTGGCCCGGGAGCATCCCGGCGAGGCGCTCGCCTCGCCGAGGGGAGCTTCTTCGGGCTGCTCAAAGCCGAGATCGGCACCCGCCGCGGGCCCGACCGGACCACGGCTCGCGCTGAGATCTTCACCTTCATCGAGACCTTCCTTCACCGCAAGCGGTTGCGGAGGCATCCAGTCTGGGGCTACCTCGCCCCGCTGCAGACCCGGCAGCGACACGAGCAAGCACACGCCGTCGCAGCGTAAGCATCGAGTGTCCACTACTGAGGGGAAACCTCACTCAGCCCTGGACGCCGGTTCCCGACAGGATGCCTTCGACCACGTCGCGGAGCTGTGAGCGGGCGGTGATGCCGAGCTTGGGGAACACCCGGTAGAGGTGCGAACCGACCGTACGCGGTGAGAGGAACAGCTTCTCCCCGATCTCACGATTCGTCAGGCCACGGGCAGCCAGCCGGACGATCTGCCGCTGCTGGGGGCTGAGTTCGGCGAAGGCAGTGGGTACGACGTCGCCGGCCTCGATGCCGGCGGCGCGTAGTTCTGCCTGTGCCCGCTCGACCCATGGCCGCGCGCCCAGCCGCTGGAAGGTTTCGAGGGCGGCGCTCAGCAGCGGACGGGCCTCGGCGATACGGCGCTGCCGCCGGAGCCATTCCCCATAGTCGAGCTGTGTCTGCGCCCGTTCGAACGGCCACTGCTCACCTGCGGGTTCCTTGAGCGCTGTGCGGAAGAACGGCTCCGCGTGCTCGGGTTCCGCCAGCAGGGCGCGGCCCCGGTCGATCAGTGTCCTCACCCGTGCCGACATGCCTGTACCGAGGCGCCGCGCCGACCGTTCCAGTAGCTCTGCGGCGTGCTCCTGTCGTCCTCGGCGGACGGCCGCCGCCGCCAGTTCGGCCAGGAGGGTGTAGGAGACGTGGTAGTGGACCGGATCGCCGTCGTCGGTGAACGCGGAGCGGAACTGCGTGTACGCGGTGTCGTAGTCGCCCTCGGCCACGGCCGCCATCCCCAGGGCCCGACGCGCGAAGACCGCGACGGAGCGGCTCTCCAGTGGATCGACGAGAGCCAGGGCTCGTTCGACGAGCCGGCGTGCGGTGGCCGGGTCGCCCAGCAGACCGACCACCGTGGCATCGAGTGCGTGAGCACACGCCTCGGCGTGGTCGAGTCCGGCCGACGATGCCATGGCCGCGATGTCAGTCGCCACCGAGCGGGCCTCGGCCCATCGGCCCTGCTCCAGGCGGGTCCAGCCGGCCGCGCATCCCAGTCCGTCCGGGAGCCGTCCACGGGCCTGCCACTGGTCGAACGCCTCGTCGAAGGTCCTGGCGGCGAGGGTGGTCTGGTCGAGCAGCCAGGCGACGATGGCCAGCGCGGTCAGGCGACTCGCGTCGCCCTTGGCCTCGGCGATGAGCCCGGGCAGGGCCGGTGTGAGGAAGGCTCCTGCGCTGCTGGGGTCGGAGACGGCCAGTACCCAGGCGCGCAGCGCCGCTCCGGCGGCATCGTCGGGCATGCGGGAGAGCAGGCTCTGGATCTGTCGCTGTTGGGACTCCTCGCCCGAGTAGTAACGGACCACCGCCGCCGCGGCCAGCGCGTCGAGAACGAGGGGCGACCGGGCGTCCGCCGCCTCGTCGGCAACACGCGTGAGCAGGGCGAAGGCTGCTGTGTGATGGGAGCCCAGGGACATGAGCTGTCCGGTGGCCAGCGCGGCTTTGCCCAGCAGTGCCTGGTCGTCGGTGCACTCGCGGACTGCGGCGGCCAGGTGTTCCACCCAGCCGAGTTGACCGGTGAAGACGGCGGTCGCGGCGGCTTCGGTCAGAAGACGCGCCCGGTCCTCGCGGCGCGGGCTGAGTTCCGCGGCGCGCTCCTGGGCCGCGGCCGCGGCCGCGAAGCCACCCCGGCGCCGGGCCCGGTCGGCCGTCTGCTGCAGTGCGGCCGACACGTCCTGGTCGGGACGTACGGTCGCGGCGGCGAGGTGCCAGGCGCGGCGGTCGGGCTCCTCGCCCAGCAACTCCGCGAGAGCGAGGTGGGCCCGGCGGCGTTCCCCGAACGACGCGGCATGGTAGACGGCGGAGCGGACGAGCGGGTGGCGGAAGGAGATCCGGGATCCGTCCTGCCGCACGAGACCGGCCCGGTCCGCGGGTACCCATGCCTCGTCGTCCGCCTCGGGAAGTCCCACGGCCGCCGCCGGAGCGTCCGCTGCGTCGGCCGCCGCGAGCAGCAGCAGGATGCGGCGGGTCGGTTCCGGCAGATCCGCCGCGTGCCCCGCGAAGATCCGCTCCAGTCGGTCGGTGACCGGCAGCGGACCCTCCACGCCACTGCCTTCAGGGTGCCGGATCGCGGTGGCGTGGGCGAGTTCCACCAGGGCCAGCGGGTTGCCGGCCGCTTCCTCCAGGATCCGCACCCGGGCTCGGCCGGTGGGCGGCGTGGGCTGCTGGTCCAGCAGCAGGTTGGCCGCCTCGGTGTCCAGCGGGCCGAGCTGGAGGCGCTCGTATCCCTTGTCGAAGCCGGGCAGGGCGGCCGCGGTGCGGACTCCGACCAGCAGCGTGACAGGCTCGCTGTCCATGCGTCGCGCCACGAAGGAGAGAACGTCCAGTGATCCGCGGTCGATCCACTGGGCGTCGTCGACTACCACCAGCAGCGGTGCGGTTTCCGCCAGGTCCGACAACAAGGTCAGGACCGCCAGACCGACGAGCATCGTGTCGGGAGTCTCCGCACACTCTTCGAGCCCCAGGACGGCTCGGAGCGCGGAGCGCTGCCGCGACGGCAGTTCCTCCGCTTCAGCGAGTACCGGGCGCAACAACTGATGAAGACCGGCGAATCCGAGGTGCGCCTCGGATCCGCTCCCCACCGCCCGCAGCACTCGGCAACCCGCGCCCCGTGCACGATCGGCCGCGAGGTCGAACAGCGTGCTCTTTCCGGCACCGGGTTCACCCGTGACGATCAACACGTCGCTGTGGGACCGGTCAGCGCCCACACGCCGGATGATCTCTGCGGTCTCGGTTTCTCGGCCCACCACCGCCGGACCGGAATTGCGCGTCGAGCGCTGGTCCCCACGAGCCCTTCCATCGTTTTGCACGGATGCTCCAAGGAATCGAGATACCCCAGACACTAGCGTGGGGCTACGGCGGCAGCGCCCACAGCGGCATCGAACCGGCTCAGAGCACTCAGAGCGCAGCCGTCGTCCGGGGCACCGATGCAGTCACATGACTGCATACCCCGACTGTTCGTCGAGCCGCGGAATCGTCACGCGGGCACGGCCGCGTCTTTCCGGCGCGGCGGGCAGGAACGGCCGTGCGTCGCCGGTGGTGTCGTGCCATCGACGAAGAGGATCGCCAGTTCGCCGAAGCGTTCACCTCACCCCGGAAACCCGAGCCTCAGGTGGACGAGGGTGGCCAGCAGCCGGTCGGCAAAGACCAACATCTGCTTGCGGCCCGCCCCAGCCTCCCGGCACCGGACACCCCCGCGCCGCTGGTGCAAAGCGGCCTCGCGGGCCGCCGTCCACTTGGGCATGAGTTCTTCGAGCAAGTCGCCGAGGTGTGCGCGGGAGAGCCCGGACAGAGCAGGATGGGAACAGGTCGTACGGGCCCAGGTCGGCTTCACAACTCACCTAACCCGTACGACCCTTCCCTTGTCACGACCCGACTTGCCCCGCTCGCATTCTCCAGGACGCTCACGTGAATTCGTCTCACGCGATGCCTGCTGCGAGCTGAACCGTGGGACCCCGCACCAGAAAACGTGATGGCTGCCCTTCAGATTGCATGCGAGGATCGAACGATGAGCAACCCTCGCTGCGAGCTGCTGCGCTGGCAGTTCAACATGAGCTGGGCACTGTTCGAGTACCACCTGGAGCGGCTCGCGCCCGATGACTTCCTGTGGGAGCCCACTGATATGTCGTGGACAGTGCGCCCGGACACCGCCGACCCTGGCTGCCGGACTGGGCCGATACCGAGCCTGACCCCGTTCCCGTTCCCACCATCGGCTGGGTGAGCTGGCACATCGGCTGGTGGTGGAGCACTGCCGTCGATCACGCACAAGGACGTACTCCCCGGGAGCGTACCGACATCACATGGCCAGGCAACGGACCGGCGGCCGTCGCCTGGCTCCAGGATCTGCGTACCCAGTGGCTGGCGGTCCTCGACAAACTCACCGACGCCGATCTGGATGCCGCCTCCACACTGCCGTGGCAGACTCCGCCGGACAACACCATCGGACACATGCTCGCCTGGCTGAACGCCGAGCTGATGAAGAACGTCGCTGAGATCGGGCAGCTGCGGCTGATTCGGGCGGCATCGAAGCAGTAGGGCTCAGGAGGCTCGTCGTCCAGCACGGCCGCCACGACCTCGAGCCCGATTGCTCCCCAGGTCGTTACCCGCGTCGATGCCCTGGCTGGTAGCCGGCACGTTGGCGGATGTCTTGATGCTCTCTGCGTCCAGCACGCAGGCGCTCGGCTCGGCATTCCGGCCTTCGGCCTCACGTACCAGGCGCCGCAGCAGGCCGTTGAGCTGATCGAAGACACCCTCCTTCTGCCAGGTGGCGAAGTAGCCGTACACCGTCGCCCACGGCGCGAAGCCATGCGGCAGGTACCGCCAGGGGATCCCGGTGCGGTCGACGTACAAGATGGCGTCCATGATGCGGCGCAGGTCATGCCCGGGCGGGCGGCCGATGTCCAGGCTCTTGCCTCTGCGCTCGGCCCGCCAGGCGGTGAGCGTGGGGCCGATCAACTCCCAGCGGGCATCGGACAGATCGCTGGAGTAGGGGCGCTGTCGCGTCATGTTTGGGATCAGACGGGAGCGACTCGACTCAAACGGGCAAGAGTAGTGGAGCTTCCTGTCCCACAGACCGCATTTGCCACTTTGGCCTCAACGGCCACAGATCCACCCACTCGCACAAGCGCCACCAAACAACCTCGCCAGGACGAAACGCTCTTCAACTGATCGTTTCAGAATGAGATTTGTTGTGGTGGCTCGGTGGCCGGGCGTCACGTCGACAGGAGCTGGTGGGTGTCGGCGGCACCGGTATCCGGGGCGGTTGCCGCGCCTGCACGAGGTTCTCCTGGCGGAACTGCGTAAAGAGGGCTTGCTGGCGATGGACGATGCTGCGATCGACGGCTCGCGCGTCAGGGCCCTCAAAGACATCTCAGAGGGTTAACGAGTCGAGTCGTCTCCTGGTCGGGGTGACGGCAAGCCGGGGCGTGCTTCAACGATCGGCATACGTCACCATGGTCTGCCGGGCGGAACAGCATGTGGTGGCCCGGTAGGAGCGGTCTGTCGGTGAGGGTGGGGTCGTCGATCAGAGCGAAGACGAGATCTTGACTGAGGAGCTCGCCGCTCTCGGCCCAATGAGTGGGGGTAGTGGTCGCTTGGTCCGGGTGGTGGCCAAGCTGATGAGGAAGAACGTCCATGAGGTCGATCTGCTTGTCCCCCTGCCTTTCGACGATGCGGTGAAGCGCGTCTCCGATGTGCTCGGGAGGTCGGGCCACGTTATTGAGACCGTGCCAGTTCGCCTTGGTGAGGACGAGACTATCCGCATCGTCGCCAGCGGCGGTGCCGGCGGTCTGAATCCCGTAGTAGTGACCGCGCGAGTGCTGAAGGCCGATGAGGCCAGCTCGGAGGTCTGGCTTCGTGCAGCCGCCAAAGAGGGTCTGATCAGGCAGCGAGCCGGGGAGAAGACCGCCGTCCGTCTCGCCACCCAGTTGAGCAGGGCAACCGGAGCGGACAGGGCAGGCGGGTGAGCGGCAAGCCGACAGTGGCCCTGACTGCGTCTGAGCGCTCGACGCTTCCGGAGACGGAGCCATCGGCGCGAGGGCACGTTGCTCGTCGAAGAACTGCCGGGTCTCGAGGCAGTGACGGAGCTGACCGAGGAAGCGGTTCGGCAAGTGCCGTCGTGCGGCGGCGTGCCAGTCTCCGTGGTCGCGTCGGTGTCGGTAGTGAGCGTTGAATCCGGGTTAGGCGGTAAGGACGGCGAAGGCCCAGAGGAAGCCGGCGTTGCTGAGGCCGGATCTGCGGCGGCACACTCGGCCGTCCGTTCACCGAGGGATACATGTCCTCGAACATCTCAGCCGGAAACAGCCGGCCCCGATGCTCGGCCAGGAACGCGAACACACTCCCGGCCGGAATCAGACCCCGGCACGTCCCCCACACATCCGGCCCGACGGTCTCGCCGGCCCATTCCCCCATCGCCACACAACGAGTCCGGCCCTGCCGCTCACGCGGCAGGGCCACAACCCAAGATCTTCATGAGCCTTCTAGCACGCAGCGGCCTCCTCCACCGTCGCCCGTACCGTCAGAACGGCGTCGACTCCGGTGAGCTCCAGGACGCGCCGCAACTGTTGCGTGGGCGCGGCCACCCGCAGGTCGGTCGCTTGGTGGGTGAGAATCAGCAGATTCAGCAGCGTCGAGTCCGCGAAGGTGATGCCGGACGCGTCCAGGACCACCTTCCGGTGCTCCCTGGTCGCGGTGTCCAGCGCGTCTGCGAGAGACGTGATCGAGTGCATGTCGTACGACCCGCGCGCGACGACGACCCGGACGCCGCGCCCCTCGTACTGCGCCACCGTAACCCCGTCCACAACGCGCGCCTCGTCCCGTTCGGTCGACCGCTCTCCGCTCCCACCGGCGTCGTTCACGTGCCGTGGTGTGCCAGCCCTGCCCGAAGACACCATCGCGTCCCTCCTGTGACCTTCCCTCGGGATCACGTCAGCCTGTTACGCGAAAAGTATGTCATGTATTCGCGGTCCGGCAACGCCGGTCCCTAGAATGCTGTGCATGGTTGGAGTGCCTGAATCACATACCGGATGGACGTTCGTCACCAACCACGCGCGCGTGCTGGCGGCCATCGCCGACAACCCGAACGTCCGGATCCGCGACATCGCTGCCCACTGTCGGCTTACGGAGCGCGCCGTCCAACGGATCATTTCTGATCTCGAACAGGAGGGTTACCTCTCCCACACCCGGGACGGGCGCAGCAACAGGTACCGCATCGAGCCGGACAAGGTGCTGCGTCATCCGGCGGAAGCGGGCCTGTCCGTGGCCGCCCTGCTGTCGCTGCTCGTACAGGACGAGACCGACCGGATGAAGCCGAATGCCGGGTCGTCCCGCCTGGTGGATACCGACAGCACTCGGTAGGGCCGGCCTGCACCTGCGACACGGCCCGAGTCGGGGTCGCCCCCGCACGCCCGCCCGGGCGCCCCGCGCGGGAGTCGGCGGCGGCCGGCCGGATCCCACTCGGCCGCCGGCATGTTGTCGCCCGACCACGCCGGCCGACAGTGCGGCTCGGTCCGCCTGCGCGAGGTGGCCTCGGAACCACCGGGCGAGGCGGCGCCCACCTCGCGGGCCTGCGGCATCTGCGGCGCTGGTTCGATGCCGGGTTCTTCGTCGAGCGGATGCGCCAGCCCGGGGACCGGGAGCGGTTGGGACCGCTCCCCCGGGGCTACGACGAGGTCCGCCGCGTCGGCGCGCGGTGCTGGATGGTCCAGTTCGCCGCCGACGACCCGCAGGGGCGCGCGCCCGGCGATGCTGTCCACCTCCTCCACGACGGAGTCCAGGCTGTCGGCAGCCCCCGCGGATTCGGCGTCGCAGGGGTAGTCATCCGGGAACAGGTCGACGACGGACCGTATCCGGCCAGCGGCGTCGACGACCTCGCCCTGTCACCTCCCGGTGCCCCGGCGCACCGTCGAGGCAGTCCATGGCCCGAGCGTCATCGGTCACGTCCACGCATACTCGCCGTGCCCTGCCGGCGAGGTGAGCACCAGGTGCCGCCGGGCGGCTTCACTCCCTCACGACATGCCCAGCGGCGGTCGCCGCCCTCGACACCGTCCAGATCGCCGTACCCCACAGGGAGAGCGCGGAGACAAGGCCCACCACGAGGCGAACCGTCCGGTCCGGGCCGCCCGCGAGCCACACCGCCGTGCCCGTCGCTCCGGCCGCGCACAACAGTGCCGCCGGCACCCGCAGCCGGGGCTGCTCGAAAACCGCCGAGAGCGGGAGGAAGTGCAGCCCGACGACCAGCGCGACCAGCGGGGGAATGAGCACGGGGGCACCAGTACGCGCGCACACCTGCGCGATGACCACGATCAGCAGCCACTGGAGAGCGTTGATCAGAAGAAATCGCCGGCGCCGGTCTCCCGGGAACGGACCTCCCGCCGACGCGGGCAGAAGACGGCGCGCGGTAAGCATCAGCCCCACCGCGACGGCACAGCCGATCACGACCTCGACCAGCCGCAGCACGCCGTCGAACGCACTCGTGGCCAGCAGCCACCACCCCAGCCCGAACAACGCGAGGAACCCCACCCCTGACTTGAACATGATCAGCACCCTAGACGGGAGAGCAACCCGCCGCTCGGAGGATTCCCGAGTTGACGCGCGTTTCGCCGGGGCTCTTGCAGAAGCCGTCGAACGGACACGGTCGCCGTGCCGGCGGTCAGCGTTCCTCGCGCAGCAGGCGGGTGGCCGCGTGTCCGTCGGCCGGGTGCGGTGGACGCAGGAGTGCGAGTGTGCCGCCTGCCCCTACGGGCGCAGCTCCAGGCTGATGTGAGGGGACAACGCACCGAGGAAGTCCGCCGCGTCGAAGAGCGCGCCCGCGGAAACGACCCCGACCGCATCGGTCCGGCCGCCGAGCACGCGGCCGAGCGCTTCCACCACCAGCGGGGCGGTGACGGCGTAGGTGTCCTGCCCCCGGGCGACGGCACGTCGTTCGGCGCCATCCGCGCGCACCAGGACGTCGACGAGAAAGGTCTGAGCGGACCGCCCCTGCTCGTCCACCGCGGCCGGCGCCGGTGTGTCCGGTGCGGCGATGTCCCGCGCCGCCTCAACCGTCATGTAGGTGCGCACTTCGGGAATGGCCAGGTGGCTCGGAATGGTCACCACGTCGGCCATCGTGAATCCCGCGATCACGGAGCGTCGGCCCACGGGGGCGGGGAAAGCCCAGTCCTGGGTCGCCGTCGCGACGTCCGTGTACTCCAACCGCCCGCCGGTGTAGCGGACGTACCGGCCGTCGCGCCGCTGCCGTGAGACGGCGCCCGCCTCACGTGTCCCCGCGGTGGGGTGCCAGTTGCTCAGTCCGTACGCGATGTGCGCCTCGTCGGCCACCGTCCAGTCACCCATGGCGGCAGTGGCCAGCAGGTCGCCGAAGCCGCCGAAGAAGGCCATCGCCGGGACGATCAGCACCCCGCGTCCCGGGCCCGGTCGGCGAAGTGGGCGAAGGTGTCCACGTTGGCCTCGATCTCGGCCGCCACGTCCAGGTACGGGACCCCTGCCCGCAGGGCCGCCTCGATCACCGGTGAGGCCGTCACGGCGAAGGGACCAGCGCAGTTGATCACGGCCGCCGCTCCGGCCAGCGCACGATCGAGCGAGGCCGGGTCGTCGACCGAGGCGGGGCGGGCGTCCAACCCCGTCTCGTGCGCCAGCGTCTTCAGCTTCTCGGCGTCGCGGCCGGAGAGGACCGGAAGGAACCCGCGTTCCCTCAGCTCGGCCACCACGAACCGCCCGGTGTGCCCGTACGCGCCGAACACCGCCACCGTCTGGCCCGATCCCATGAGTTCTCCCGTGTGCTCGAATGACCCGCCGCGCTCTGACAGGAACATCCTCGCGAGAAGCGGCACTCACCTCCACTGTCCGGAACGCCACGGCCCATACAATTCCGGACATGACCACTGTCGCGCTGGCCGCCACCGACGGCATGCTGCACTTCGAGCTCTCCCTGGCGTGTGAGGTGTTCGGGACCGGCCTGGCGGGCGTGGCGCGCCCCTGGTACCGCCTCTCGGTGTGCGGCCCGAGTGCCGTGCGGGTCGGCCGCTTCAGCCTGGAGCCCGACCACGGGCTCGACCGTCTTCCATGCGCCGACACCGTGATCGTCCCGGGTTGGGCCGACATCGACCAGGACCCGCCGGCCGAACTGATCGAGGCGGTACGCGAAGCCCACGTCGCCGGCGCGCGCGTGGCCTCCCTGTGCACGGGTGCCTTCGTGCTGGCCGCCGCCGGCCTGCTGGACGGAAAGCGCGCGACCACGCACTGGGCCCACACCGGGGAGCTGGCCAGGCGCCACCCACGGGTGGCGGTCGACCCGGACGTCCTCTATGTGGACAACGGCAGCGTGCTCACCTCCGCCGGCAAGGCCGCGGCCATGGATCTGTGCCTCCACCTCGTTCGCCTCGACCACGGCGCCTCGGTCGCCAACAGGCTCGCCCGCCGCCTGGTCGTGCCACCGCACCGGGCCGGCGGTCAGGCCCAGTTCGTGGCCACCCCGGTCCCCGCCCCGGACAACCACCCGCTCGCCGGGCTCTTCCCCTGGGTCCTGCAGCGGCTCGACCACCCGCTCACCGTCGAGGACCTGGCCCGCCAGGCTCGGATGAGCTCGCGCAACCTGGGCCGTCACTTCAGGTCGGCGACCGGCACCACTCCGCTGCAGTGGCTGCTCACGCAGCGCATCCGTCACGCGCAGGAGCTGCTGGAGACAACGGACGACACCGTCGACAGGATCGCCGCGGCAACCGGCATGGGCACCGCCACGACGCTGCGCCGCCACTTTCACCGGACGGTCGGCGTGCCGCCGGACACCTACCGCCGCACCTTCCGCTCACAGACCGGCCCCGCTGGGACGGACCCGGCGCCGATCGTCGACGCCCTCCGCCCCTAGTCCGTCGTGCCAGCCGGAACCAGGTCTCGGGCGGATTCGCCTCTTCGTACTCGGGGCCGTGGGACGGCAACACCACGTTCTTACGGGCGGCGGCGTTTCGCGTCAGGGTGAGGGCGTCCCCGACCGTCGACGGATGGGCTCCGGCGAGGAACACGGCCTCCACGCCGTCGAAGGCCCGGGCACACTCCAGCGGCCGGGTGATCGGCCCTTCCACGTCGTCGACCCTGTCGGGCCAGCCACCGCACTGGTCCGGCTCTGGCGCAGGCGCGGTCATCCATCGAGGAAGCGCAACAGCTCGGCGGTGACGAACCGGGGGTTCTCCTCGACGAGCCAGTGCCCGGCGTTCGGTACGTCCACCGCCCGCACGATGTCGGTCATGCGCGGGGCCACTGTGCCACGGATCGCGTCGAGCTGTCCCTGGGCGGTCATGAGCAGGACCGGGACACGTGTCGGTGCTGCTGCCACGGTGTCGCGGACGTCTTCGTCGAGGGCGCGGTAGAGCTCGAAGCCGCCCGACAGGACCTTGGGCCGGCTGTAGGTGCGTGCGTACTCCTTGATCTCGGCGTCGGTGAAGGGGGACCTGGCGGAGGTGCCACCGAACGCCGTGCCGCCGTAAGCGACCTGGGGATAGAACAGCGTTAGGTACGCGCGGACATCGTCGCCCACCACCGCCTCGGGGACCCGGCGCTGGGAGTGAAAGGCGATGTGCCAACTCAGTGAGCGGTAGGTGGGCGCGTCGATCGCGGGCCCGGGCAGCGGCAGGTCGAGGTAGCCGAGGCGTGCGGTGTCGTCGGGGAATCGGCTGGCGTACTGGAATGCCACCGCGGCGCCGAGATCGTGTCCGATGACACGGGCGTCACGCACCCCGAGCCGGTCGGCGACCAGCGTGTGCACGTACCGCGCCAGCGTGGCTTTGTCGTAGCCGGTCGGCGTGCCGGTGCTGTCCCCCAGCCCGGGAAGGTCAACGGCGTAGACGGTGTGGTGCTTGGCCAGTTCGGGCATGATCGGCCACCAGCCGTACCAGGTCTGCGGCCAACCGTGTATCAGCACGACCGGCGTACCGCTCCCCCCGGTCACATAGTGCATCCGGACGCCGTCGACGTCGGCGAACTCGTGTCGGAAGGTGTTCTCGAACCGGGGATCGTCCTGGGTGGCGACCGCGTAGGCGGGAACGTCGTCGCCTGCTGAGGGCGTGGAGCAGGCCGCGGTGGCGATCGCGAGCAGGAGGGTGAGCACGACGGTTGCCACCATGTGCGCGGACCGGAGGAAGCGGTGCGGCAACGGCTGTGGTGCTGTGATCATGTGTTCCCGTCCTGGAGAAGGTGGCTCAACGGCCGGTCTCGTCGTCGACACGTTCGCGGAGGATCTCCGCGTGGTTGTGCCGGTACGCGCTCAGTCTCGCCAGGCACTCCACGACCTGGCACGCGATCTTGCGGTTTCGGCAAGATGGTCCGATGGATCGCAAGACGGGCGGCGGAAGTGGCGGCCTGCCTCCGGCCGAAGTGGCCGGTGTTTCCAAGGCGATGTCCCGGCCTGGGCTTTGTCGTGTCACGGTCGTGTGACCACGCTGGCCCCCGGCGTTTCCTCCCGCGCATGATGTCACTCGCACTTACAACATCCAGGGGGGAATCATGCGTATCCGTATCACCACCGCAGCCGTCACCGCCGTACTCGCCGTCAGCCTTGTCGGCTGCAGCAGCGACGACGACACCGACAGCAAGGCCGACACCGCCCCGAGCACCGCGGCTGCGACCTCGAGCAGCGCGGCTGCGGCTCCGAGCAGCGCACCTGCGGCTTCGAACACCGCGGACAGCAGAGAGACCTCCGAGGCCGACAAGGTCGTCCTGCCCGAGCCCACCGGCGACGAGCGAACCGCCGTCCTCGCGGCGATAAAGGACGTCAACCCCAAGCTCGTCCAGGACGAGGACAAGGCCATCGAAAAGGCGCGCTACCAGTGTGTGAACCTGGACGGCGGCGTCTCCGACACGGTCGACAGTGCACTGGAACTGTTCTCCTACGGCGGTGTCATGCTCACCGATGACGACGCACGTCACCTCAACACAGGCCTGCGCAACACACTCTGTCCCGAAGCCTGATCAGCCCCCGCTCCCCCCCGGCCCGGCCGCACCCTCCGTGGCCGGGCCTCGCCATATCCGACGTGTGCACCGCCTGCGGCCCGGCACATGGTCGGGGCGTCCTGCCGCGGCCCGCATCACGGAGGCCGCGCGTGCGGCCGCGACCGGGACTCCCTCCCCCTGTCCGGCCGACGGGCCGCACCGACCGGATCGGTCACGTGGGTCCGGTGCTCGTGGGCGTGTGCGGTGTCCCGCGGTAACCGTCCGGCACCGGGTCCGCCGGTCCGGGCAGCCCAGCGGGACCAACTCCTGGCATCGGGCGCCCGAGGGCCGACTCGGTGCTCTCGCCGAGGAAGCCGCCCGACTGGTGCTGCCACAGCTTGGCGTAGGCGCCGTTCGACGCGAGCAGCTCCTTGTGGGCACCCTGCTCGACGACCCTTCCGCGGTCGAGGACGACGAGACGGTCCATGCCGGCGACGGTGCTCAGACGGTGTGCGACCACGAGGGCCGTACGTCCGTCCATCAGCCGCCACAGGGCGTCCTGGACCAGGAGTTCGCTCTCCGAGTCCAGTGCGCTGGTCGCCTCGTCGAGCAGCAGGATCGGCGCGTCACGCAGGATGGCCCTGGCGAGGGCGACGCGCTGGCGCTGACCGCCCGAGAGTTTGACTCCCCTCTCCCCCACCAGGGTCGCGAAGCCGTCGGGGAGTTGGCCGGCGAACTCCGTGACGTGCGCGGCCGCGGCCGCCGCGTGGATCTCGTCGTCGGTGGCTTTGGGCCGGGCGAAGGCGATGTTGTCCCGCAGGCTGCGGTGGAACATGGCGGGTTCCTGCGGGACGTAGGCGATCAGGGAGCGCAGGTCGCACTGGCGCAGCCGGCTGATGTCCTGACCACCGATCAGGATGCGTCCGTCGTCGATGTCCGACATCCGCAGCAGGAGCCGGGTGAGTGTGGTCTTGCCGCCGCCCGACCTGCCGACCAGACCGATGCGCGCGCCCGCGGGCACGTCCAGGTCGAGTGCCTGGAAGATCGGTTTCGCACCCGCGTGGGAGAAGGTCACCGACTCGAAGCGGATGCCGGTGTCCCGCGGTGCGAGCGGTTCGGGTTCCGTCGGGTCCAGCACGGTGGGCGGATCCAGCAGCAGCTCCGTGAACTGCGCGGCCTCGGTCATCGAGCTTTCCAGACGCCGGTAGATCTGGTTGAACTCGAACATGATCTGGGTCGCGTTGGAGTAGTAGGTGAAGGCGACGACGACCTCCTCCACTCCCTGGCCCGGACCACCGAAGGCGATGGCGACCAACAGCCCCAGCACGTTGGTCAGCACGGACATGGGGGCGATCAAGGTGTCGACGCGCAGATTGCCGTAGTCCCACGACCTCAGCGTCAGACGCCGGGAGTCGGCGACGCGGCCGCGGTGTTCGTCGGCCTCCCTCCGCTCGGCCGCGAACGCCCGGATGGTCTCCATGTTCATGAGGCTGTCGGCGACGTGCCCGGAGACCCGGGCGATCGCCGCCTCACGGTCGTTGACGAGCCTCTGCCGGCGGCGGATCAGAGGTGTCGCGGCCAAGACGGTCAGCGCGATCATCACGAGAAGGCCGGCGACGAGCATCGGCTCGTAGCTCCACAGCACCACGGCGCCGAACACCAGGGGGACGAGACTGCCCACGATCCGGTATGTCACCGTGTCGACGAAGTCCTCGAAGCGCTTGCCGAAGCTCAGCACCCGCTTGGTCAGGGAGCCGGCGAAGTTGTCGTGGAAGAATGCCGCGTCCTTGGCGAGGAGTTCGTCCATGCCGCTCACGTACAGGTGTTCCATGCCGAGGGCGTCCACACGGTTCAGGCAGTGCTGCCCGACGCGCCACACGGCCTCGGCGAGCAGCAGCGTCACACCGAAGCCCAGAACATACGGCAGGGCCGAGGTGAGGGTGAGACCGCTGTCTTCGGCGGCCTGCCCCGCAAGTTTGGCGATCAGCAGGGGGGCGACGTAGCGGATGCCGATGTTGCCCACGGCAGGCAGCAGCAGCGCGGGCAGGGCCAGCCGTCGTAGTCGCAGCAGTTCCCGGCCGTAGCGGTGCAGTGCCAGAACGACCGCGCTCCTGCCCGGTGTCGGCCCTCGCGTGTCTGTCGTCCCCATCACGCTCCCGGAGGTTCGGAAGTCGGCAGTTTCCCGGCAAGGGAGGTTCTCAGTCCAGGCATTTAACGCGGACGGTCGAGAACCGGACACCACTGTGTCCGGCGCCGGCAGCGGACGTACCGGGTGGTGAGCGCGCGGTAGTTGACGCGCGTGTCCGGCCGCTCGGCTCCGCCGGTCACAGCGCGGCCCGTCCGCGGCTCGCCCGGCTCCTAAGGACGCGAACGCGTGCGAGGATGTCCCCTGTGACCAGATTGTCTTCCTCGCCTGTCACCGAGGGCAGGCCTCCTCACCACGGCCTGGGTCCCCGTGCCGCTGCCGTGCTTGTGTTCGGGTCCTCGGCCGCGGTCCTGGTGGTCGAGATCGTCTCTTTACGGCTGTTGGCTCCCTACCTCGGCCTCACCCTCGAGACCAGCACCATGGTGATCGGTATCGCCCTCACCGCGATCGCCCTCGGCTCCTGGCTGGGCGGACGCATCGCCGACCAGGTCGATCCCCGTCGGCTCATAGGCCCCTCGCTCGGCATCTCGGGAGCGGTCGTGGCGCTCACCCCCGCCGTGCTGCGCACGACAGCGGAGTGGGCCCCGGCGATGCTCCTGCTGATCGCGTCGCTGACCATCCTCGTGCCGGGCGCGCTGCTCTCCGCGGTGACACCGGTGGTGACCAAGTTGCGCCTCTCCAGCCTCGCCGAGACCGGAACGGTCGTCGGCCGGCTGTCCGGCGTCGGCACCGTCGGAGCCATCGCGGGCACCGTCCTCACCGGCTTCGTCCTCGTGTCGCGCTTGCCGGTCAGCGGCATCCTGATCGGCCTCGGATCGCTGCTGGTGATCGGCTCGGCGCTGGTCGAGTGGCGAACGCGCGGGTGGAGCAGCGCCCCGGTCCTCACGCTCGTGGTCGTTGCCGGCGGCCTCGCCACGACGGTCGCGCCCGGCGGCTGCGACGCGGAGACCAGGTACCACTGCGCACAGGTCGTCGCGGACCCCGAGCGGGAGAGCGGCCGCACGCTCGTCCTGGACGGCGTGCGGCACTCCTACGTCGACCTCGACGACCCGACCTTCCTGAAGTTCACGTATGTGCGTGCCATCGCGTCGGTGACCGACGCCGCCTTCCCGGAAGGCGAGCCACTCGTCGCCCACCACCTGGGGGGCGGCGGGCTCACCCTTCCCCGATACCTTGCGGCCACGCGGCCCGGGACCCGCAGCCTGGTGTCCGAGATCGACGACGGCGTCGTGCGCGTCGACCGCGACCGACTCGGTCTGAGGTCGGTTTCGGGTGTCCGCGTACGCGCCGAGGACGGCAGGCTCGGCCTGCGGCGTCTGGACACCGGCAGCCGTGACCTCGTCATCGGCGACGCCTTCGGCGGCGTCAGCGTGCCATGGCACCTCACCACCATGGAGGCGATGACTGACGTACGGCGGGTGCTCAACGAGGACGGCCTGTACATCGCCAACCTCATCGATCACGGTGCTCTGGCCTTCGCACGTGCCGAAGCAGCCACCCTCGGCGCGGTCTTCGAGCACGTCGCCCTCGTCGGGGACCCGAGCGACATCGGCCCCGACACGACCGCCACCGCCGAGGGTGGCAATCTGGTGGTACTCGCCTCCGACCGGCCGGTCGACCTGCGCGCGGCCCAGGAAGGGCTGGACGCCAGGCGAACCGGCTGGAAGATCGCCACTGGAGACGACCTCACCGCCTGGATCGGCGACGCCCAACTGCTCACCGACGACTACGCACCCGTCGACCAGCTCCTCCAGCCCTCCAGGACACGAGGCAAACCGTGACAGGCGCGGCAAGGGCGCTCAGTCGAGACAGAACTCGTTGCCCTCGATGTCCTGCATCACGATGCACGAATCGTTGCCGTCGTACAGGAGTCGCACGCGTACGGCGCCGAGCGCGACCAGTCGTGTGCACTCGGCTTCGAGCGTGGCGAGGCGCTCTTCGCCCACGAGCCCGGTGCCGACCCGCACATCGAGGTGCAGCCGGTTCTTGGCCACCTTCCCTTCGGGAACGCGCTGGAAGAACAGGCGCGGGCCCGTATCGGAGGGATCACTGCAGGCGAACCATGCACCCTGATCCGCAGGGGGCCGGGAGCGGTCGAACTCGTCCCAGGTGGCGAACCCCTGCGGGGGCGACGATACGACATACCCCAGCACCTCGCACCAGAAGCGGGCGACACGCTCAGGTTCCGCGCAGTCGAAGGTGACCTGGAACTGCCTGATCAGTGACATCGGCGCACCATAGCAAGGGGGTTACCAGGCCGTGTCGAGGAGGATCCGCGCCAGTCCGTCCGGCTGGGAGAACATCGGCCAGTGGCCGGTGTTCAGCTCGACCAGCCGCCACTGCTCGCCGGCCAGTAGCCTCACCACGTCGTCGCTCGGCTCGGCACCGTCTAGCAGGCACTTGATGTACGTCGCCGGAAGCTCGCCGAGCGGCCGGGCCAGCACGGCCGGGTCGGCCAGGGAGGCACCCGGGTGCGGCGTCGCACCGTCCACGAGCCGGGCGGTCTGCTCATCGGTGAGGCCCTGACCGTCGCAGTCGGCCTTGGTCAGCGGTGCCCAGAAGCCGCCGTTCCCGGCGAGGGCGGCTGCCAGCTTCGCCGGGCCCTCCCACCAGGTGGAGACGAACGACTCGCCGTCGGCCGGAACGCTGGAGTCGACGAAGACCACGCGCGCCAGCCGGTCGCCGATCCGCTCGGCGGCCTGACCGACCGGGATTCCCGAGTAGCTGTGCCCGACCAGCACGACATCGCGCAGATCGAGGCGCTCGACCTCATCGACGATGTCCCTGACGTGAGTCTGCTGCCCAGCAGGCAGGCCCCTCTTGTCGGCGAGGCCGGACAGCGTCAACGGGTGAACGCCGTGGCCGGCCGCACGCAGCGTGGGCACCACGTCATCCCACGCCCACGCTCCGAGCCACGCGCCTGCGATCAGTACGAAGTTTCGACATGGCCGCACAGTAGTGGAGGGGTCTGACAGCGCCCCACGAGAACCCGGGCTCGGCGGGCGAGCCGGCTGACGCGCCACGCGTTAGCGGAGGTAGACGACTCTCGGGCCCAAGGCGCGTGTCTCGACGAGTTCCGAGATCCACCCGGCGCTCACGCCGCGGAAGAACGGAATGCCACCATCCACCAGCACCGGGCAGACCTCGGCCCGGTACTCGTCGATCAGCCGGTCGGACCGGACCGAGCACGCGGACCGTTCCTGACACGGCGAGTCCCACGGAGGCTGAGTGCCGAGCGGCACCGAGTCGGCCGGCGCGCGCGGTTGTCCAGTCAGGGCGCGGGACCGGCCGTCTGCTCGGCCCGTTCCTCGGCGTGGTGAGGGCTGGAGGCGGCGACCGCGAAGGGCCACACCGACTGGACAGACGTCACGACGCGTTCGGCGACGCCGGCGTTGCCGTGTAGCTGCATCTCGATCAGGAACCACACTCCACCGGCGGCCATCAGAGTGGTGATCGTGATCGAGGGCGCAAGCCGCAGCGTCCAGGGAGCGGCTGCACCACCGTTGGCGGCAAGTACCGGCCACACTGCCAGGAGTGTGAAGCCGACCACCACCACCGCGCCGTGGCGCAGTGAACCCCCGCTGCTCGGTGCGGGAAGCAGTGCCACTGCCAGCGCGGCGAGACCACCGCCGCCCAGCGCCACGCGTCCGGCGGTGGCAGCGGTCCGCAGTCCCCAAGCGGTCAGCAGGTGACAGGCGCCCAAGGCCAGGAACGCCGCCGTCATCACCCAGAAGCCGGAAGCTCCGTAGGCCCCCAGGGTGCTGATCGTTTGAGTGGCGGGATC